>CAKZVF010000065.1 GCA_937921995.1 uncultured Pirellulaceae bacterium | reverse complement strand
AACTCACTGACATCAGCTAACCCTCCATGACCTATCAAAATGCAATGGTCATACGAAGGCAGGGGGACAATTGTTCAAGGAATAAAATCGGCTCAAATAGTCAACAAAATTAGAAACCATACTTATGTGGTACGATGAGCGCGTCGGGCTCGTATTGAAACGCTTCGCGATTGCTGTTTTACTGCGTGTTGTCGAATAGAATGTGAAATTCGCTCTCAAATGTGCAACTTCAAAACCCGCGCCTTGAGATCTTCCTTTTAAATTTCCAAAGCATCCTCAATCAAACTACGAATCTCGCGTGCCTTATACGACGTCTCCACCGGAATTCGCAACAAGGGAATCTCCGCTGAATCAAACGCAAGGTTGACAAATTTGTCGCGTTCAATGCGTTCGGGGCGGTCATGCGAAACGTCATCCAATTCGATCGCCACGATCACTTCGAGCGTATTCGGATCGCACAGCACGAAATCAATGTGCTTGGACAGAATCTTATTCAGCCATGTTCGACGTTTTGCCGTATTGGCGGTAACCTTCAGCAGGTCCGCGATTCTCACCATTGCGAAAATCTCCCAGTCGTCGAGCACCGCTTTTCTGAGCGATTTATAAAAACGCAGCTCCGACCGCGTCACCAGCGACTTACGCGGCTCGTAGGGCAATCGCGTTGGCTGCGAGTACATTCGCAACAACATCATCACGGCAATCGCCACCGCGCCGCCGGTTAGCAGCGGCCAGTATTGCTGAGCAAGTTGAAGAAGCTGTTCCAGCATTTTCCGAGCGGTTCAAGAAATTTTGGACTTGAGAATTAGGGGCAAGCAAAGAGGCGTCGCTAAACCTTATAGCGAAAGACGACAATTGCCGTCTACCGATAGTATCGGACTGGCTTTATGATGTTGGACAGTCGCTGAGGCGTTATTTTGACGCAATTTTCCCATTTCAACAGACCCGTCGCCCGTGTTTTGAACCAATGCGGATGTTATGAGCACTTCTCCAGCTTCAATTTCTCCAGAGAATTCGTTTCTTAAACCCCTCAAGATCGGCAACGTCGACATTGGGTTCCCCGTGGTACAGGCCGCACTTTCGGGCTACAGCGATTGGCCGATGCGCGTGATCGCGCGACGTTTGGGAGCCCCCTACACGATCTGCGAGGTGATGTTGGACCATTTTTTGGTCAATCTCAAAGAACGCAAGAGGACCAGCCACTTTCTGCATATCTCCGATGAAGAGCACCCGGTTGGCGGGCAGTTGATGGGCGCCGAGCCTGAACAGTTCGCCGCCGGAGCGATGAAGTTGGTGAATGCGGGTTTTGACATTATTGATATCAACTTCGGCTGTCCGGTGAAGAAGGTGCTGGGCCGCTGCCGAGGCGGATTCCACTTGAGCCAACCCGAGACGGCGCTGGAGATCATTCGACTCACGCGCGACAACGTACCGGCGGAGATTCCGGTTTCGGTCAAGATGCGTCGCGGCATCGACGACACGCAGGAAAGCCGCGACAACTTCTTTCAAATTCTCGACGGTGCCTACGAGATCGGTGTCGATGCCATCACCGTTCACGGACGAACGGTGGAACAACGTTACATCGGGCCTTCGCGCTGGGAATTTCTAAAAGAAGTAAAACAACACATCGGTGACCGAGTCCTTCTGGGCAGTGGCGATCTTTTCACGGCTCAGGATTGCCTGGACATGATCCAGCAGACCGGCGTCGATGGTGTGACGGTGGCACGTGGTGCGATCGGCAACCCGTGGATCTTCAACCAAACACGGGCGCTGGCGGCGGGCCAACCACTGCCCGATCCGCCGTCTTTGTTTGAACAGAAAGAAGTTCTGTTGGAGCACTATCGTTTGGCCGAGGAGCTGTATGGGCCTGATCGCGTTGGTCAGTTGATGCGGAAGTTTGGCATCAAGTATGCGGTGCTGCATCCCGATTTCAAGGGCGTGCGATCGGCGTTTGTGAAAGTCAAAAACATGGATCAGTGGCGAGCGGCGCTGAACGAGTTTTACGCTGAAGATCTACCCGGTTGTCATCCCGACGGCAAAATGCATAAGGCGTCAGGTAGCGGGAACAGTTAAAGATGTGTCGGATACCCAGTCCGGAGCGATAGGATGAACGCGAAACCCATTTCCGAAAGCGGCAAATCGACTTGGCGGCAAACGGGTTGTGTTGTCGTCTTTGGGCTGTTTTTCCTGACCGGAGGCATGTTCATTCTCATTGGTCTTTCCTTGATCCCTTGGCTGAACTGTCGCGCATCATCTGATTGGCAGGAAGTCCCTTGCACGATTGTATCCAGTGACGTTGAGGTGCATCGCGGCGATGATTCCACTTCGTATTCTGTGGAAGCAGAGTTCACCTACGCGTTCGATCAGCAAACGTTTTCGTCTGATCAATACGACTTCAACAGAACAAAAAGGTCCAGAAAGCAGTGTAAAGAGATTGTTCGTCTTCTGCCCGTGGGGAAAGAGACGGTTTGTTACGTAGATCCTGATGCACCCGAGAACGCGGTGCTGAATCGGGAATTCTTGATGCCTTGGCTTGAGCTCTTAATGGGCACCATTTTTTCTGGCGTTGGAGCGGCCATTGCGATCGGATTTTCCACGGCAATGGGACGTCGCAAAAAGCGTAAGAAAACTGTGGACTCTGTGGATGGGTTTGGTACCGAAAGCAGCCTGCAGCCAATCGCCGGCGATGCCACAAATCTATTCCCAGAAGACCTTGAGGATAACAAATGGGACGGGCCGCAACGTCTAAAACCGAAAGTCACACGCGTCGGGACTCTGGCGGGACTGATCTTTGTTGCTTTGTTTTGGAATGGGATTGTCAGTGTATTCCTCTGGAAAGGCGTCGCAAACTTCAACCGCGATTTCTTCTCCATCTTTATTCTACTATTCATGATCCCGTTCGTACTCGTCGGCATCCTGATCGTGCTGGGCGTCATCAGAGCATTTTTGAACTTGTTCAATCCGGTGTTTGAAATCGCCATGAGCACAGGCGCTGTCGCCCGCGGCGCGGGAGTTGATGTTGCTTGGGAGATCAAAGGCAATCCGAATCGAATCAATCGTTTGAGAATCGTCGCCGTTGGAGTTGAATCGGCCGAGTATCAACAGGGCACAGACACGGTGACCGCAACCTCGGAGTTTGGGCTTATCCCCATCGCTGACACGACCGAAACCCAAGCAATATCTTTTGGGAGCGCCACCGTCACAATTCCTGTGGACACAATGCACACCTTTGCCGACCGACACAATAAAGTAGAGTGGGCGATTCAGCTGAGGGCCGATATCGCGCGATTCCCTGACGTCTTTCAGACACACAACTTCCGAGTGAAACCGTGACCCAAGCAGCCAGCAAAACGACAGGCGATAGATTTTAAGGATGATAGTGGATGAGGTCACGAATCCAGCCCCTCCTTTACCCTTTGATGGATCGTTTATTGCAGCTGCCGGATTCGTAAACTCACCCACTACGGTCAGGTTCCAATTTGACGAGGAAACGGAAGTATTATGATCTCGATAAAATTAGATCGCGGTGTAGAACCCGCGTTCTTGCCCGGTGAAAAAATCACCGGCAACGTGCAGTGGTCCGAACTTCCTGAAGGCTCCAAAACCTTAGAGGTTCGGTTGGTTTGGCACACCGTGGGCCGAGGCGACCAAGACGCTCAATTTGTCGACGCCAAGGAAATCGTGGATCCAGCGACCGAAGGTCAGACCGAGTTTGAATTTACCGCACCTCATCGCCCCAACAGCTTTGAGGGCAAGTTGATTGCGATCCTGTGGGCGGTCGAAGTTATCGTATTCCCTCAGCGCGACGCCGAACAAGCGATGCTTAGAATCAACCCGCCCAATGGGGAAATCTCTTTGACGCCCGTTCCAGACGAAGACATCTTTTGGAACCAATGGTCATTTGGAAAGAAACGCAACGGCAACAAGGTGTAGTGGATGAGGTCACGAATCCTGCCCCTCCTTTACCCTTTTGATGGACCGTTCAATGCAGCTGCCGGATTCGTGGCCTCATCCACTACCTTGAATCGACTATGCACTACCGATAGTCTTCGATATCAAAAACCGTTTCTACGTCTGCTTGAAACTTTTCATCGAGCATCGACGAATTATCGTACAGCCAAGCTTCGCAGACATCAGAATCGGCAATCGTCCATTTGTTTTCACCGACCAGCGCGAATGGTCGTTCCCCGCATCCCGAAATAAGCACTGCATCTCCCGGTTGGGCACGCGAAAGAACCCATTCGATCGCTTTGAAGCGGTTGGGCACGACCTGAGCCGATTCAGGATTCTCAAAACCGTCCAGCACTTGATGGATCGGTTCGTAGTCGACCATCGGATCCGCACTGGTGCGTGTAATCACGGCTTGGCCGGCCGCTTTTTCGGCCACTTCGCCCATCATCCGGCGCTGAAGTTTCGACTGCCCCTGTTCCACCGAACAGAGGCACCAAATCTTCCCCGTGACGACTTGCCGTAGCGTTCTTAAAGCGTTGGCCAGTTGCGTAGCGGAAGTTGCCGAATCGATCCAAACGCCAAACGGTTGCCCACATTCGACGCGCTGCATTCGTCCGGGGATCTGGCCGGCGGATTCTATCCCTTTAGCAATCGTCTGCAGGCTGATGTTCAACGTCAAACCAACCGCGGCGGCTGCCAAGCAGTTGTAAACGTGTTGGTCGCCAATCATCGACGTCCGAACAACGACGGACTCGCTGCCAGCGGTGATCGTAAAAACTTGGTCGCAATTAGACCGCTGTAAAACCTTACCCATCACATTAGCATCCTGCTTAACGCCAACGGTCAGCGTCGGATGAATAATTTTGTCCAGCAAAAAATGTGATTTTGGGTCGTCCGCATTGACAACGGCCATTGCACCTGGATTCAAGTGATCCAGCATTCGCAAAAACGCACGTGCGTAGTTCTTGCTGTTGCCATGACAGTTGTCGGGGTCGCGTCTAATATTGGTCAGTACCGCGATGTCCAGTTTCACGCCCGAAAGCGAACGATCGGCTAAGGACATCGATGGAATTTCGACGACTGCGTGATTGCAATCTCCGATCACCATCGAACAAAGGTGCTCAGCGATTGCCGGTGGATTGATTTGTTTATTGGGTAAGGAGTGCCCGACGCTGCCGGCGGTGACTTCGATCGAAGAGATCATCCCCACTCGGGCTTGGTCGGCCCGCAGGATGCTCTGGATCAAGTGCGCCGTCACCGTTTTTCCATCGGTGCCGCTGACACCAATCGTCTTCAAACGTTGGCTAGGGGCACCGGCCAAGGCGTGACAGATCTCTCCGTACGAACGCCGGGTATCTTGGACAAGTATCTGCGGTTTGTCGATCGCCAACAGGCGTTCGGTCACGACCGCAACCGCACCTTTTTCGATCGCTTCGTATGCAAATTCGTGACCATCAACTTCTGATCCGATGACCGCGACGTAAACATCACCCGGTTGGACGTCTTGCCAATAGCCACAGCAAGAGCTAACAGAGATTTGATTCGCACCGATCAGTTTAGACGCCGGTAGAATCTGCTGAACAGGAATTCCTGCAATCTCCGAAGAGAGTTGGGTAGTCATAAGGCCTCCTTGCCTAACGCACGCCAAATTGGTTGCCACGTTCTCAGAACGTGATGCTTGAATCGACTTCCATGTCGATGTATGAGATTCTCAAGATCTGAGATTTTGCGTCAAGCCGAGAATGGGTGCCAGCACTTGGGCGTTTATGCGCCCTCAATCTCCCCTATGTCCCCACTAGCTTTCGACTTTCGAGCATGCGAAAATGCATTCCCGCCGGGTTTCCAGCAGACGCCGGCAATGGCAATCTGAGCACTATAGGTCAACAACGCGACAATGGAAGATTTTGATATTAACTCACTGTCTGCGTATCTGCATTTGACTCCCGACCAGGTCAAAAAGATGGCCGAACGTGGCAAATTGCCTGGCCGCAGAATCGGAGGCCAATGGCGTTTTTCTAAGCCCGAGATTCATCAGTGGTTTGAAGAGCGTATCGGTGCATCCGATGATAAGGAACTGGTGGAGGTCGAAAAGGTTTTTCAAATCCAATCGCAAAAACAATCCGTCGACGATTTTCACATTCCAGATTTGCTCAGTGTGAACAACGTGGCGATTCCGTTACTGGCGAAGACGAAATCAAAAGTAATTTCGAAGATCTGTGAACTCGCCGCGCATTCGGGCACGCTGTGGGAGCCCGATAAAATGGCCGACGCGATCGCCAACCGCGAACAACTCCATCCAACGGCCCTCGAAAGCGGCGTCGCGCTGCTGCACCCACGCCGGCCGATGCCAAACGCGATGGGCGAAGCGTTCATCGCACTCGGTGTCACCCACAGCGGCATCCCTTTCGGCGGTCCGCGCGGATGTTTAACGGATATCTTTTTTCTGATTGGTTCGACCGACGAAGCAGTTCATCTAAGGTTGCTGGCTCGGCTGAGTCGATTGATCCAGATGCCAGAGACGCTCGACCACATCCGCGCACAGACAACTCCACAGGGCGTCTGGGACGTGATCCATGCCGCAGACGAAGAACTTTAGTTTTAAAACAACCAGTCACAAAACAACCAGTCACTCATTTTTACGGCAACCAAACCTCCGCCACGACAACAAATACGGATAGGAAATTCTATGGCAGACGATAATCAAGACTACTGGATTGGATTCGATTTAGGCGGCACAAAAATGTTGGCCATGGTGTTTGATAATGAATTCAAACAACTGGGTAAGGCCCGCAAAAAGACAAAGGGCAGCGAGGGAATGGATGCCGGGCTCAAACGGATCAACGCCGTCATCAAGGATGCCCTCGAAGATGCCGAGGTAGACGCGCAACAGGTCCGGGGTCTGGGCATCGGTTGCCCTGGGCCACTGAACCTTAAGAAAAAAGTCATTCGGACGGCGCCCAATCTCGGATGGGACAATGTTCCCATCGGGGAATCGATCGAAAAGGAATTCGGTTTCCCTGTAACGGTCGCTAACGATGTCGATGCGGGCGTTTTTGGAGAATACCAATTTGGTGCCGGTGAAGGCAAACGGTGCGTCGTTGGCATTTTTCCCGGTACGGGAATCGGCGGAGGGTGCGTCTATGAAGGCAAACTATTTCGGGGCGCGAATTGTTCGTGCATGGAAATTGGACACCTTTCGGTTCTACCGGGCGGTTCCATCGACGGTGCCAACAATCATGGTTCTTTGGAATCGGTCGCTTCAAGATTAACCATCGCCGGCCAAAGTGCGCTGGCAGCCTACCGCGGTCAAGCGCCCCATCTATTGCAGAAAGCCGGGACGGACATCAGTAACATTCGGTCCGGCGCGATCTCCGAATCGGTCGCAAAGGGGGACAAGGCCGTTAAAAAGATCGTCGAAGATGCTTGCGAGTATTTAGCGGTGTCAGTGGCGGCGGTTGTTCACCTGCTGGCCCCCGATGTGATCGTCTTTGGCGGAGGTTTGATCGAAGCGATGCCTAACGTCATGCTGCCGGAAATTCAGAAGCAGGCACAAAAGAAAATTTTGCCTGCGCTGCGGGACGTTTACGAAATCGTCGAAGCTAAACTAGGAGATGATGCGGGTGTTATGGGCGCCGCAGCGCTGGCCAAACAAGCCGTCGAGGAGTCCAAGAAGGACTAGGGCCTTGTCGCGAACTTAAGTGGGGCGGGTTTTCAACCTGCCATGCGGATTTATAAGGCAGGATCAAAACCCGCCCCGTATTGTCAGCGCTGACTTTGGGGGCGATGCCTATCCCTTGCCAGCACGACAGCCGGCGGGGTGTTGTGAGTGCTCCAAATCACCTGCACCGACGATGCGTTGAAGGAATTAGGACAATGATTAATCGGGACAGCAATTATCCCAGCGGCAACAACAACGAGGAACCACAATTGGTCGCAGTGATCGATATTGGTTCATCGTCGTTGCGGATGCAAATTGCCGAAATCAGAAACGATGGCTCCATCCGGAACCTCGAATCGTTCGCTCAAGCGCTCAGTTTGGGCAAAGATTCGTTCAGCAGTAAAAACCGAATTGAGCGGTCGACCATTGAAGATTGCGTGCATGTGCTGAGTGTGTACCGGGCGAAACTGGACGAATATGGAATCACCAATCCAGACAACATCCGCGTCATCACCACCAGCGGCGTCAACGAGGCGCGAAACAGTCTGGCTTTCAAAGATCGTATTTTCATCGCAACTGAATTTGTGATTGAGGACTTCGACGAAGCCATTTTGCATCGCGTAACCTATTTGGGGCTGCTGCCATTTATGCAAAATGAAGCCAAATTCTTCGAAGACCAGTCCGTCGTACTGGAGGTAGGCGGAGGCACTACCGAAGTTCTGCTGCTCGACGGCAAGGACGTTTCGTTCGCCAAAACGTATCGGCTCGGTGCATTGCGATTAAGAAAACAGTTGGAGGTTTACGACGCGCCGCTGATTAAGTCTCGGGAGCTAATGGAATCTCAAATCAGCGGTTTCTTGGAACAATTCCTGCGTTGCGGCATGGAGATCCAGCCGCAACATCTGATCTCCAAGGGAGGTGATGTACGATTCGCGGTGCAGTTGCTGAACCAGAAGGTTGTCGGGGACAATCTGGTTTCGCTCAATTTGAAGGATTTGTCGGAGCTAACTGACGATGTCCTCAAACGATCACCCGAAAGCCTTGTCACGCAGTACCATCTCAGTCTGCCTGATGCTCAAACATTGGGTCCAGGTTTATTAACGCATGTGATTTTTGCAAAACGTTTGGACCTCAAAAAGATCATGGTTGCCAACGTTAACCTACGCGATGGCCTAATCAAAGAGATGACCGAACACCACCAATGGACCGACTCGATCCAAGAACAGATCGTGCGGTCGGCCACGTTGCTGGGACGCAAGTACAACTTCCCAGAAAGTCATTCCTTGCACGTTTCGGATCTGGCCTGTCAATTGTTTGATCAACTTCAGGTACTGCATCAGTTATCGCCACGCTATCGAGGGCTGCTGCAGGTGGCGTCAATTTTACATGAAATCGGCATGTTCATCGGCAGTCGCTCCCGCCACAAGCATTCGATGTACGTCATCAGCAACAGTGAGTTTTTTGGTATCGGAGCCAGAGAGCTGGAACTGGTCGCGCTGCTGGCCCGGTATTACCGTGGCGCGACGCCTCAGCCGTCTCATCCGGTGTATTCGAGCTTGGGAAGGCGCGAACGGGTGGCCGTTTCTAAACTGGCGGCTCTGCTGCGGGTGGCCAAATCCCTGGACGTCACCAGAACTCAGCATTTCAGCAACCTCGATTGTCGGATCGAGCCCAATCGAATTGGCGTTCATGTTGAAGAATCGGTGGAGCTTTCACTTGAGCGATTGGAGCTCAAGCAGAACGGCACGCTGTTTGAGGATATTTTCGGTAGACCACTCATTCTTACCTCCAATCGCAACACGCTATGAAGAAATCAAAATCAAATTATATCAACCGCGAACTGAGTTGGCTGGAGTTTAATCAGCGCGTGCTCGATCTATCCGCGGACGAAGGTGTGCCGTTGCTGGAACGATTGAAATTCTTGGCCATCAGCGCAGCGAATCTTGACGAATTCATGATGGTTCGTGTGGGTGGTTTGCAGTTGGTCGAAGCCAGCGGCGACACAAAAAAAGACATCGCGGGATTGACCGCGACGCAGCAGCTGTCCAGCATCCGAAGTCGCATCCGAAAAATGTATGATTTCCAGTCCAAGCAACTGAAGGAATTACAGCCACTGTTGGCCAAAAACGGTATCCGACGCCTGCGTGAGAAAGATCTTTCCGAAACACAGTCAGATTTTCTGCGTCGTCAATTCACCAATGAAATTTCAGCCGCGATAGCGCCGCTGGCCGTTGAAAACAGCTATGGATTTCCGTTGCTTTCTGGGGCGCGTCTGTGCCTGTTCGTTCGGCTGCGATCCCAGCCAGAGGAAATAATACGCCCCCGGATCAACAATAAAAAGAATCAATCGCCGCCTGATAGCGACGAACGCTTGGACGAATCTCCACGGGATGGCGAAAGGTTTGCGCTGGTACCTGTGGGCCGATCGTTGGATCGAATCTGGGCCGTCCCAGGGGACAAGGTTTTTGACTATATGTATGTCGAAGAAGTGGTGACGATGTTTTTGTCACAGGTTTTCGGCGGACAGGAGGTGTTGGAGGCCGTTCCATTTCGCGTCACACGCAACGGCGACGTTTCCGTTGACGAAGACAATCGTTCGGATCTGCTGATCGATATGCAGGAGATGCTCAAGGCGCGAGAAACCAGTCACGCCGTTCGATTGGAGATTTGTGATACTGCCTCAAAGGAGGTCGAAAAATTCCTGTGCGACGCGCTCCAGATCGACCAAAGTGACGTCTACCCAATCGATGGTCCGCTGGCCCTTTCTGACCTTTTTGCCATCAGCGGAATGAAAGGCTTCAATCACCTCAAAGACTCGCCTTGGCCCCCCCAGCCGGTGCCCGATTTCGCACGAAAATCAGAGATGTTCGAAAAGATCGCGCTGTCTGATCGCGTTCTGATCCATCCCTATCAAAGTTACGAACCGGTGATCGACTTCCTCCGTCAAGCGGCTGAGGATCCACAGGTCATCTCGATCAAACAAACGCTATACCGCACCAGCAAAAACAGCGAAATCGCATTAGCGCTTGAACGTGCGGCCGAAAATGGAAAACACGTAACTTGCATCGTGGAATTAAAGGCTCGGTTTGACGAAGCGCGGAATATTCAATGGGCAAAGCGCCTTGAACACGCCGGCGTGGATGTCATCTATGGAATTCAAGGACTCAAAACCCACGCAAAAGTTTGCATCGTGGTGCGAAAGGAGATCAGCGGTATCCGCAGATATGTCCACTTTGGCACAGGCAACTACAACGAATCGACGGCGAAACTTTATAGTGATGTCAGTTTTTTCACCTGCGATGAACAGCTTGGCATCGATGCGATACATTTTTTCAATGCCATCACAGGCTTGTCCGTTCCGCAGTCCTTGGGCAAACTCGCCGCGGCACCGATCAATCTACGAGAGTCTGTTTTAGAGATGATCGCGATCGAGATTGAAAACGCAAAGAAGGAAGGAGCCGGCGAAATCATCGTCAAACTCAATTCACTGGTCGACAAACAATTGATTGATGAGTTGTACCGAGCTTCGCAGGCGGGCGTGGATGTAAAATTGAACGTGCGTGGGATTTGCTGCTTGCTGCCCGGCCGTAAGGAACTGAGTGAAAACATTCGCGTCGTCAGCATCGTCGACCGGTTGCTTGAACACGCGCGTGTGTTTTACTTTCGCCACGGTGGAGACGATCGCTTATTTATCTCCAGCGCCGATTGGATGGGACGCAATCTTGACCGACGTGTTGAACTGATGGTTCCCATCGAGGCCAGCGAACAAAAAGCACGGCTGATCAACATGCTGCACGCCTACTTTGAAGACAACACCAATTCGTCACAATTACAATCTGATGGGACCTACCAGCTGAACGAGCCCAAAAAGAAGAAAAAGCGTTTCCGCAGCCAAGAGTTCTTATACAAACAGGCCCACCAAATCTATCAGGCACACACCAACCCTAAAACAACCGTTTTCCAACCCATTCGCCGTTTGGATTCCTAGATCCGATTGAAACTGATACGGACTGCAAAATCGTGTTTCGTTGAGACAGATCAACCCGAGATTCAACCGACAAAATAGACAACGTCCCTGGCCTGTTTTGGGCACATACGATACCTTGCCCCAGAAACTGAGTGGGGTTAGGGTGAGAGTGAGATCCTATCTTTGGGATCCTGTGCTTTTGAAGCGTCACGCTAAACCGAGCTGACCAGGTTTTCCCAAGCATCAATTAGAAGATTTGCCGCTCGATCAATCTCCTCTTCGGACGTTGTCCACCCCACTGAGAGGCGAACGGTTCCCGCCATTTGAGCTTCGCCGATTCCCATCGACGAGAGCGTTGACGACCCGTAGACTTCGCCGCTGTGACAAGCTGCTCCGGTCGACGCACAAATCTCTGGCACTCGCCGCAATAGTTCATCGCCGGTGACCTCCGGAAAGCTGACGCTCAGCGTATTGGGCAGGCGTTGGGCTGCCAGCCCATTGACCCTGAGCCCGGGGATGCTGCCGGTGAGTTGTTCGCACAGCCGATCCCGAAGCGCGGTCATCTTTTCGACCGATTCATCCAAACTTTTGGAAACCAGCAGCGCTGCTTGTCCTAGCCCCACGATGTAGGGTGTATTTTCGGTGCCGCCTCGCAAGCCTTGTTCGTGCCCTGCCCCGTGCAATAGCGACTCCAATCCCAGTCCCTCGCGCACAAATAAAACGCCGATACCTTTGGGTCCATAAAATTTGTGACCGGCAATGGTCAGCATGTCGACGTCAAGGAAATCGACAAAGACAGGAATCTTACCGGTCGATTGCGACGCATCGGAATGCAGCAAAATGTTTCGAGAGCGACATACTTCTGCGATCTCGCGGATGGGTTGAATCGTACCAATTTCGTTATTAGCGTGCATGACGCTGATCAATCGCGTGTTGGGGCGAATCGCCGCTTGCACATCGGCGGGCCTTACGACGCCGTTTTCATCGCACGGAACAATTGTCAGCTCGCACCCCATGCGCTCCAGGAATTTGGCGGGCTCCGAAATCGCGGGATGCTCGATCGCCGAAATAATGAGATGACCGCGCGGCTGCCCATCGGCCAACATTACACCTTTGAGCGCAAGATTGTTTGCCTCGGTGCCACAACCGGTGAAAACAATCTCATTTCGATCGCAACCAATCAGGCCGGCGACCTTGCAACGGGCATCCTCAATTGCTTCGCTGGCGGCGCGCCCCATCGCGTGAGAACTGGACGGGTTTCCGTAATGGTTCGAGAAAAACGGCAGCATTGATTCAATAACACTCGGAGCGATCGGTGTCGTGGCGTTGTAGTCTAAGTAAATCTGTCGCATGATATGAATTTGAAATGTCATTTGGTTTTGTGGAAGCGGATCCTATTTGTAGATCCTTCATCAGCCACGCGCCTACGCCAATTTTTGCAATCGACGAAGAACCCATTCGGCAGCCAATCCGGTGGTTAAAAGGCCAAGAACCCACATCATAAACTTGCGTTTAAAGAACCGATCAAAAGTTCCGGCGATTATCGTTTCTTGATCCTGAGGGGGGATCAATTGCGCTGCTGATTCCGGATTGTCCGGCTCTACGGTAAGATCAAGAGGTGATTTGAAGTAGGTTCCGCCTGTATTTTTAGCAATTTTTGCCAGCACCGATTCGTTTCGATGAGGTTTTTCTTTTTCCAAATCGGGAATGGTCGCCACGACCGTCGTCGTCAGCACGTCCAAGTCAGGGCTTTCGGGGATCGCCAAATTGATTCGATATTCTCCTTCACTACCGGCCACAAAGTTGCCTCCGAAGCTGCCCGGCGACGCCGCGTTTGGGTTTGACCGTAACAGAACTGACAAAGTCAGCTTTTCTGGCGTGATCAAACTGGCTTCGACTTGCGGGTAGTCCAAAGGTTCGTCCTGTGCATTTTTAAGGATCGCCTGCACCTGGACCGTGTCGCCCATCCAGCAACGTTCGCGATCGGTCAGCAGCACCCCGCGTGTCGAATCGCGCGACAACCGTCCTTGGCTGGCCCAGCGAATAAGTTTGGTATAGTACTGCTGGAAGTAGTCGACATCCAATCGCCTCACCCGCCACATCTCTCCGCTGGCCTGGAAGAACACTCGACCGGCTCCGTAAAATTGGCTGGCCAAATAGATCGGTAACTGATCGTCAATGGCCGTCTCTGGATCGGCAAAATTTGCCAGCACTTCGGCACCCGACTTGGCATCGTTGACCGCATAATAGCCAAACACTCCCTCGAACTTGGCCCATGTCTCTTGGCTTTCTCCAGCCGAATTTCCAATCCAAACGTATTCAGCGGAACGGCCCTGGCGAGAAAACTCCAACGGAAACGCAGTTGCGCCTCCAAAACGCCCAAGCTTCAGCACCGACGAACCTTGACTGTAGAATGAAACCGGATATAGCTTTCGAACGATATCAATTGATTCATCGCCGCGCGGCTGGCGCGTCCACTGCGGCGTGTTTACCGGTCCCGCAACGGTGATCAATCCGCCCGCCTGTTCGGCCACCCAGCGCTCTAACATCTTCATTTGGTCGGCGTTCATCATCCGCCAATCGGGATCAATCGCTACAATACAGTCGTAGTCATAAACGTCGGCGCGTGAATCGGGAAACGCCTGCAAAAGAACATCCGATTCTTGATCGGCGCCGACGCCGGCCGATTGCAGCCACACATGCAACTGAATATCTTTGTCGCGGTAAAGCTGATTGCGTAAAAAACGGAACTCCCGTGTCGGGCCACCGGCCATCAACAAAACCTTGGTTTGCTGCTGAATCACCTCAACGACCGTCGCCAATTTATTGTCGCGTGTATCAAGGTCCTCCTCGAACGATTCGACGGCGACTTCATAACGGCGCTTACCAAGCCGATCCCGTGAGACCGCAAACTCGACACTGGCGGGTTGGCCATCGCCGAGCAGACGAATATTGGTTTCTTCTTCGATGATCGCCGCCTCGGTCTCCTTCTCATCCACGCTGATCAATTGCACCCGCGCGGTGCGCCCCTCCAAACCGAACGCTTTAATGAGTGCTTTGACCTGAAATTTATCTCCTGGCAGAACGCGCTGAGGTGCCTCAATGGTGGCAACGGCAACGTTTTGCGGGCGACTGGTGCCGCCGACGCCAACGGTGAAAATTGGGATGCCGGCGTTAGACGCCGCGGCGATTGCGCGATCAACGGGTACGCCCGAATTACTTTGGCCGTCGGTGAAAATAACGATTCCCGCAATCGGTCCGCCTTGTTCTTTATTGACGATATATTGAATCGCGGATCCTAAACGCGTCGATGTGCCTTGCGGCTGGATAGCGGTTTCCCATTGGATCGCAGCTGTTTCATGGGATCCATCAGGATCTATCGTTTCGTTTGTTAGGACTGCCGAATTGGGAGAAACTTCGATTTGCCTCAGGCTCAGCGACTGCGAAAGAGACAGTTTGGGCGCCCATAAATCGGCAACGGCCAGCGTCCATAGCCCCACAAAGAAAAACAATACGGCGAAGGTAAACCACCACGCTCCAAACAGGGAGTTAGATTCGTCGGTAGCAGTTGGCGAGCCTCGCGATGCGCGAAACAAACCCACCAGCGCGTATGTCATGGCGCAAAGGCAGATAAAAACAGCCAACCAAGCCATCCTGCTGGACACCGCAACTTCGCTCTTTTGTTCGGCATTGAAATCTTTGGCAGTATCTTCGGCCGAACCCTGAACTTTCGAAAATTCTTGAATCAGTTCGGGTTGGTCCGTGTCGCCAAACCGATAAACCGACACCCGATGATCCGCTGTTAATCGTTGCACACTGGGCCCTTGAATCCACTGTACCAACGGCTGATACCGCACCGCACGTTCGGTGCTTTGCTGGGAAACAGATTCCATCAAGCCCATGCTCAAACTGTTGTCCATCAATATCGCCAGCCGCGAAGGTTTGACGATTCGAGTTTCACTGCGTTGGCCAGGGTTGGCAACAAATAGTGCCACCGTCGCTATAGTCAGCAAACGCAGAGTCGTAAGCAGCGCTCGCGATGCACCGTTGAGATCGACGCTGTCTTTTCGATAAAGCAACACCGCCCACAAAAACATGGCAATCACAACAGCCACCACCAAGCAAACCTGCCACCACTGCCCCGCCGGCAGCACCGGTTGCAGTTCGTAGAACGTTCGGATGTCAGATTGCAGAAGCATGCAGTTTACGATTTGTGGTAGCTTAAAGAATACGCCAGTGCCTGTTCAAGGACCAGCAAAACAGATAATGCGATGAGGAAAAAACGTGTCAACGAAGACGCCTGTCGCACCTCGGGTTCGGGATTAAAACTGTTCCACTTGGACATGATGGGCTGTGCTAGTTCCAACGAAGCAATCATTTTAGAATTGTTTGCGTGACGAAGGTCGCTCTCGGAGACGTCAACATTAAATGATTTTCGAATCACAGAATATTCGCCAGAGACGCGCTGTAGCCAAAAATCAAAAACGCCGGGGCGATCAACTTCAAAATCATCTCCGGCTTGATTAGGGGTAACGCCCGCGATTTGGTTTTTCAATTTCCCATCTTCAGTTTTCAAAAGAATAAGATCGGCCAATTCGCGCGGTTGGTCGTCGGCGACCGGTTTGAGAACCTGAGCCTTGGGTAAATATTCTTTTCGATCGACTGTGATGGTATAGGGCGTCTGGACCAGTTGATCGTTGCTCGATTGCCGACCCGACGCCAGATAGTCTTGCATCAGCAGCATGATCGGCGGGAAGGTGGCGTTGCGAGCCCAATTATTCCAAACGGGTCCGGCGGTCGTGGTGCAGGCCATAACACGTCCCTGACCATAGCGTCCGGTCACAAACAGCGGCCGCTTCTCATCGCCGCGGACGGTGGCGATGACTTCCACACCCGCCGGTTTCTTCAGCAGCCACGATCGTGTGGGAACGATGACGCGTTCGATGTCAACCAAATCCAACAGGGTCGTCTTCTGGCTGTTAACGGGCGCGAAAACCGGATGGGATTCGACTTGGAAGTCCCGGCCGGTAAAGTTGGGGTCTTCGATGACCTCAACGGATTGCTCCAATTCGATGGGGTAGATCCCCTGCCCTTGATCGTACATCTGGTTATAGAAACCGAAATCCGTTTTTGGTCCGGCAAAGAAAGCGACGCCGCCGCCAGCGCGGCAGAACGCTTGGACGTTTTTGAGTGCCGCGTCATCCAATTTGTCTACGTCGAGCAAAAAGATAACCTCGAACGTTGCCAAGTCTTCCGTCGAAACGTCGCGCAGGAAATCCTTGGTTCGAAAAACAGGTTCAATGCCCGTCGATCCATCCGGGCTCAGTGCGAGGCTGAGGAAATTGCTGTGCTGTTGCTGAGCATTGTCGACGACCAGCACTCTGGATGCCACCACGAACTCAACGGTGCAGTCCCGCCGGTCATCAGCGGATAGGCTGTCTTGGTTCAGTCGAGCCGAAATGGCATGCGTGCCGGGTGTGTCGAAGAACACAGGAAAGACGCGCGTCTGAGTCTCGCCAGCGGCAATCTCCGCGATGAACACTGTCGGCAGATCCTCCTTGCGAAAACTCAAGCTCTCAGCAATCGTCGGTTGGCTGTAGGAAGTGGTCGAAATGTTGGCTTGCACTTTCGTGGCGATGTCGCTGCCATAGTTCTTCACTTTCAATTGCATCATCAACGGAGTTCCGGCCACGCGGGTGCTGCTGACCGGTTGAAGATCAATAATGGCAACGTTGGAATCACTCGTCGTAGCACAGTTGATCAATTCAATCGCGCCGCCAGTGCCACGAATGTCGGCCAGATCACTGGCAACCTGCTTCGGTGCGTCCCAGTCCTTGGTCCGAAAATCAGACAGAACGTAAAGAATCGCATTTTCGTCGGACCGTTCCTCTATCAGGGTTTTAACGCGCGTTAGCGCCGGTTCGATGCCTCCACTGAACCACGACACCTCCATGGTTCCCTTCACCGTCTCCAGCAGCGCGTTGAATTGACTGTCAACCAAGATGTTTTCAATGTCCGCATTCGGACGAGCGGGGGATTCGATATCGTTATCAATGGCGTCAGAAGCATCGGTTCGATCAACGGCTCTCGAATATCGCAACAGCGTGAATTTCTGGTTCTGCCGATCTTTGGCGCGGCCGGCAATCAATGAAAGCGTTGCCTTAGCACGATCAAAAGCGGTAGGATCGTTCTCGTTCTCTCCGCGCTGCCCCATCGAGAAACTATCGTCCAAGAGAACGTAGTGGTGCGTCGATCGGCCGCCCAGCAATCGCGCGATGCGATCCCCGTTACAACCGACTTGCCCCAGCAAAAACAGCGCGATCAACAACACAGCGATGCGTGCCAACAACAGCAGCATTTGTTTCAGCCACACGTAGTTGCGGTTGCGTTTGTGGCTTTTGAGCAAAAAATCCATCGCCGCCCAGCGCACCGTTTTATGGCGAACCAAGTTAATCAAATGGATCAAGATCGGGATCGCGATCGCGCCGGAAATCAGCCCGGCCCAAACGTTTGGCGAAGATGAGAAAATATTATCGAACATAGAAGGATTCGGCAGATCGAATCGACGTTGAAAACGACGACTACCTACGCACCTCCATCCGTGAAGAGAAAAACTTAGCCAACACGGCGTCCAGCGGATCGGCCGTCTTTACCAGCGCGTAATCAACCGCCGCTTTCGCACAACCGCGTCGAACGCTAGTCAGAAACTCGTCCAGCGATTCCAGATATCCTTCGCGCAGAGCCTTGGGATTGCAAGCCAATTTCGTATCCGATTCGAGGTCTTCAAACTTCGTGGGACCTGAGAACGGAAAATCAATTTCGTCGTTGTCCATAACGTGAAAGAGCAGCACATCGTGACCGCGCTGTCGGAGCAATCGCAGTCCCTTCAGCGTTGATTCAACATCGGACAACAGATCCGAAATCACGATCATCATCCCACGTTTTGGATAGATTTCGGCGGCTTGTTTGAAGATGTTTGAAAGGTCGGTTTTACGCTCGGGTTGCGTTGACTGCAGGGCTTGCATGATGGACTGCATCTGCGTCTTTCGTGACAGCGTTTGGATCCTCGACCGAACTTCGGCGTCAAACGTCATGCACCCAATCGCATCCTGTTGCTTGAGCACCAAATAAGTCAGCGAAACGGCAATCGTCGCAGCGTATTCGAACTTGGTTAACGCTCCGTCCCCGTAGTCCATACTATTTGACACGTCGACCAGCAGATTAACACGCATGTTGGTGTCCGCTTCGAACTGCTTGACGTACAACCGGTCCTGCCGTGCCCAGACCTGCCAATCCACGTGCCGGAGGTCATCCCCGGGTGTGTACTCGCGGTGCTGACGGAATTCAACCGATTGCCCGAAGTGCGGACTGCGGTGCATCCCCGAAAGAAAACCCTCGACGATGTGCCGCGCCCTCAGATCCATCCGGGCAATGCGCTTGATTGCTTCAGGATGTAAAAATCTTTTGGAATCGGACATCGGAAGTTAATTCATCCTCTTTGGCCGGGGTGTTTTGAATAAGCTGCTCGATCACGTCGTCGGACGTCACTCCATCGCTTTGCGCGGCAAAATTGATCGCCAAACGATGACGCAGAACGGGTTTGGCAAGCTCGGCGATATCTTCGGTGGTGACGTGGGTTCGGCCATGTAAAAGGGCGCGTGTCTTACCTCCCAAAATTAGAAATTGAACCGCACGTGGGCCCGCTCCCCATCCAACGCTGTCGGTGACGAAATCAGGAACACCTTCGTTGCCGACGCGCGTTTGGCGGACCAGCGTTAGCGCGTACTTGATTACGTGATCAGAAACAGGCACGTCGCGGATGGTGTCCTGCAGTTGACAGATGTCTTCGCCGCTGAGCACGGGCTTCACTTCGACTTTGTTTCGCGCCGTCGTTCGGCGAGCGATTTCAAGCTCATCATTGAACGTTGGGTATTCCACAAACACTTTGAACATGAACCGGTCTTGTTGGGCCTCAGGCAGTGGATAGGTCCCTTCCTGTTCGATGGGGTTCTGCGTCGCCAGCACGAAAAAGGGATCCGCCAAATCATGGCGAACGCGTCCAACGGTCACCGTCCGTTCCTGCATCGCTTCAAGAAGCGCCGCCTGTGTTTTGGGCGGCGTGCGATTGATCTCATCGGCCAGAATGATGTTCGAAAATACGGGCCCTTCGAGGAATCTGCGCTCGCGAGCACCGGTGGATTTATTCTCCTCAATGATCTCGGTCCCGGTAATATCGGCCGGCATTAAATCCGGCGTGAACTGGATCCGGGAGAACGAGAGATTCAGCGTCTTGGCGATGGTGCTGACCATCAGCGTTTTCGCCAATCCGGGCACGCCTTCGAGCAGACAGTGGCCGCGACTGAAGATCGTGATCAGAATCTGGTCTACCACTTCTTGCTGGCCAACGATGACTTGAGACAGCTCGGTGAGTATCTCTTGGCGACATTGCTTCAGTCGGTCGATGGCGTCTTGGCCAATCAAGTTTTCAGACATGGGTTTCCTGTTGGGCGAACGAACGCAACCTTGAACTTCGAATCGCGAGGGAGTGTTGAAACTTTTGCTGCCCTGCGGTTTTAATTATAGCCGTTGGGTTTTTGCCTGAATAGCTTGGGGCCTCAGAACGAGATTACCGCATCTATTGTCAAAACCCGGTTGGCGGTAGACTCACAGGATTAACCCGCTCATCAATTTCCCCCAGAAATCATGTCGATATTAGTAACAGGCGGAACCGGATTCGTTGGCAATCACCTGCTCCCGATGCTGGATGATGTCATCGTGACCTCGCGAAACGCAGCCCGAGCAAAACAAAAGCTGCCCGCAGGCGTCGAAGTCGTGCAGTGGGATCCGATGGCCGGTCCGGTGGAACTGCCTGCTGACAAACGTATTTCGGCGGTTGTGAATCTGATGGGTGACTCCATCGCAGAAGGCCGTTGGAATGCGGCGAAGAAGAAACGTATCCGCGACAGCCGAGTGCTGGGCACACAAAACCTGATTCGCGGGTTAATTGATTCGGAGCAAAAACCAGACGTCTTCGTTTCCGCTTCGGCCGTTGGGTTTTACGGTGACGCTGGAGAAGCCGTGGTTACCGAGAGCCATCCCGCCGGCAAGGGTTTTTTGACTGACGTTTCGCGGCAGTGGGAGGAAGCAGCCGACGAAATCGCTGACAGTGGCGTGCGTGTGGTGAAGCTGCGGATAGGAATCGTCCTGGGACCTGACGGGGGAGCGTTAGAGAAAATGATCCCATTGTTCAAGCTTGGTCTGGGAGGAAAACTTGGGTCGGGCAACCAGTGGTTCCCTTGGATCCACGTCACGGATTTAGCTCGGATGATTCAATGGGCGATCTCGACGCCTTCTGCCAACGGCGCTTTCAACGCGACTGCTCCGGCACCTGTTCGCAACGCCGAATTCACGCAGCAATTGGCCAAGTCCGTCAATCGCTGGGCAGTGCTTCCGGCTCCGAAGTTCGGTTTGAAGCTGGCGTTGGGGGAATTCGCCAACAGCCTGTTCTTTTCCCAGAACGTTGTTCCTGAAAAGGCGCTTGCGGAGGGATTCGAATTTCAGTTCAGTGAATTACCTGCGGCACTGACGGACATTGTGAACTCATGAGTACAATTGGTTTTGATATTGGAGGGGCGAATCTCAAAGCTGTCTTTCTGCCTGAATCCGATAGCGAAGACGCCCGCGCTGTAGAAGTCGCTTTTGAAATGTGGACGCGGTCGGCAGAATTACCGGAAGCGCTCCAAGCAATCGTAGACCAAGTCGACCCTGACGCTGAGTCTGCAAAAATTGCCGTCACGATGACCGGCGAACTGGCCGACTGTTTTTCCAGCAAGAAAGAAGGCGTTGCCTTCATCTCAGATGCCGTCAGAAAGATAGCGGACAAGAAACCAGTCTCGTTCTACCAAGTCGACGGGCAATGGGCGTCCTTCGAAACGGTCGAGCGTAACTGGCAACTGGTTGCAGCATCCAACTGGCATGCCATGGCAAAATTTGGTGCTCGTTTCCTGCCCAATCGCTCCGGCCTGATCATTGATGTTGGCTCTACCACAACCGACGTGACACCAGTAATCGCCGGAACTCCGCAGGCGATTGGCACTACTGATTTCACTAGGCTGAAGAACTTTGAGTTGATCTATGCCGGCATTGGCCGGACGCCAATTTGCAGCTTGATTCAATCGGTCGACGTAGGAGGTCAAAAAATCGGGCTCGCGCGAGAACTCTTCGCGACGATCCATGACGCACTGATTTACTCAGGGCTAGTGCCGGAGGATTCCAACGACAAAAATTCGGCAGACGGCCGTTCGAATTCACTTCGCCATGTCAAACATCGCTTGGCGCGAATGGTGTGCAGTGACGTTGCGGAGATCGACAGCAGCTTGATTGGGCAGATCGCAAACGGAGGAATTGAGGCTTATCGGCAACTCTTGACCGAAGCCATTGATCACGCTCTTCAAAGAAGTGGGAACTCGATCGCGTCCGTGTTGCTGGTGGGCTCAGGAAGCATCTTCGCTGAACGCGTTTTAGCCGAACGATTCCCCCAGTTGTCGCGTGTCGCCGTCTCGAATTTGCTAAGCCCATCCGCCAACACCTGTGGACCGGCCTATGCGGTTGCCGCGCTGCTTCAGGGTTTTGATCGTGCGTCATGAGCCATGTGGGGTAATACTTCGCTCACGGATCTGTGCGGGGCGCGGTTGAAGCAGTCGTCCCTGCCACGATCACCGGCGAAGCTCTCCCAACCTACGGAGACAATAATGCGATGAATGCCGGGATGTCAAAAAAGTTGACAGCCCCGTCTCCGTTAAAGTCTGCTTCAGCTAGGTAGTCGCCAGTAAAAAGGACTAAGATAAAGAGTGCAATGTCCGACATGTTCACGGCGCCGTCTTGATTTAGATCACCCTCAGGCACAAGAGAAGTGGTTACACTTACGTCGTCGAGAACAGGCCCCCAGAAACCAGCGCCATCATGCGGACTGGAAAACTGGAGGGTCGTAACCAAGTCAGTCGCATCGAAAAGCAATCTGTGCATTTCCCACTGCAAGTCAGTATTAAGTGACGCTGGAGTAGAGAAGGTCCGCTGAAGGCCAGCGATGTTTACATTAACGGCCCGAGGGTTGGGAAAGTTGAGGTTACTGCCAGGGCCTGCCAGAAAAAAGACAAGCTCGTAGCGCTCTCCGGGGACCGTGGCAAAACTCTGAGAGATTGTTCCTTGTGTTCCGGCAGCTCCGTCCAAGTGCAAGTCGAGAACCTTGTCCCCGCTGTTAGGCGATGTAAAAGAAACCGCGTTGTGCCAATCAACTGCGACACCGCCAATCGTCCAGCCTGTCAATTCCGTATCGCCAGGTGCCAAACGACGGAACTCCCCGCCCACGAAATCCCCCTCTTCGAACGAGCCGTTGACGATTAGCTCGTTGGGATCCGGAGCAGTGATTGTGTAGGTGAAGGTGAAACCGAGTCCCGCAAAAGCTTCGTTATCGAGGGCCGCAAATGGTTCGGCAATGTCAGGTTCCGCAAGGTAACCCACCAGCGGATCAAACGCGCCCGAGGGACCAGTAGCGGAAACTTCGTCTGCACCCAATGAAAATGTCGCCCCTTCCGCGTTGACAACAAAAGCTTCGGAGTTAACCACGTCGAATGCATAGGTTCCACCGTCCACGTTCACATCAAGCGTGTCTACACCATCATTGCCGATATTAAACAGGGCAAGGTCGAACGGAACCTGTGCAGTATTCGGATCGCCGTCATTGTCAAAAGTTGTGCCAGGAGCAGCCCAAGTCGTCAGGTTTCCTGCAGCGTCCTGAGTGGTCAAGGTAATCGTGACCGTGAAGGTGTCACCAACAACAGTTTGTGATTCAGTGATGACGAATTGATCACCAGCATTACCCCAAAACGAGTTGCCAACAATTTTGGTGGTTCCGTCGAATGTCAAAGAGTCTGGAAAGACAGTAAATATTCCGCCGCCGTCATTGGAGAACATCGTAGCCGAAATGGCGTAGGTATCTCCCATCACGTCGCATTCTGCTTGTTCGGCTGTCGCTGCCAGTATTGCGGTAATAGCCAATCCTGTTGCCAATAGTTTCGTTATCATTTTTTCTCTCTTATCAAGTAAGCACAAGTTGCAGACAAAAAGAGATGGCAGGAGCCAGTTCGGTGCTTGAAAAACAAATGGCGATTATCCCAGATTGCAGTGTGAAAATTGTTATACCTGTACAATGTTCGCGGCGTCAACGAATTCGGCGCGACCGTTCGATGAGCGTGCTGGTCACTTCCGGCGGAGATAAAAAGCACTCCACCCATTCTCTTATGTTTTCCCCACCTTTCGCTCTCCAAACAGGCGGTAATTCATCGCAGCAATCTTCTGGTACCATTAGTGCGTCAGCTTACCTCCGGTTCCTTAAGCTCAGTTTCCATAAGGCAATTTTGAAATGATAAAACTACTCACAACTATCGGTGTCTTGCTCTTGGCATTGCCTCCTGCTTACTCGCAAGACGCTAAAACAAGGGTAGCGAAGGTCGACTATTCAGAGGTTGAGAGCTTGGTCGAAACAGTGGTTTTGGCGAAACCGGAGAACAGGGAGCTAGGTGAGCGATTCAAAGCGCAGGTTGCGAAGATCGAAGAAGCGCAAAAGCAAATGCAGAAAGCAATTTTGAGCGGAGAAAAGTTCAATCCTCTTGAGGCCTCTTTGGGCATGCATGGAGAGTCACGTGAGAGCAAAAAGGTGGATGCGCTCTGCGAAAAACACTTGCTTGAATTGATCGAAACAACGTTCGAAGGAAAATATGACATCATATTGCGAGAGAGCTACCACAGCTCCTTGTTGTTCACGCGCATTGCCATTGATGATGTAACCGTAATCTTGAAACAAGAGCTTTTGAAGCAACTGCCTGCAGTGGACGCCAAGTCGGGCAAGAAGGACGCTGGAAACGATGGCTTGGAGAAAGCTCAAAGGGATGTTGAATTGCTTACTGAGAAGCTTAAAACATTATCCAATGAAGAATTGATCGCGGAAATTGTGCCTGGCGCGAGGGTTAAGAAAACCGGTGGCTACCGTTATTACTACGGCTATATGGCTAACGCCGCGATCCGTAAGGAAATTAGCTCACGCGACAGCAGTATTATCCCAGTATTAGAAAAACACTCTGACGACGACCAAGAAATTGCCGACGCAGTTAACGCCTTTGGATGGACCGTCGGGGGAATCTGCAAAGGAGAGCTACTTAAAAGGCGAGAGGCGAACCGGTAATCGCCAAAACTCCTTTCGGCAAGTGCTACTTTTTCTTTGCTACTTTAGTAAGGGGGGACCGTTTTTGCGTTGGTCGCCAGTGCACCTCAAACGAACCAAAAGGTTTTTTCTTTGTAATCAAGGTACGTTTGGCCGAATGCTTTCTCTAAAACGCGATCCTCCAGCTTGCAGCGGTAAAGTTGCAATGCGACGAAGATAACGTAGACGCACCACCAGATGACGTGAGGGCGAAAGGCGATCAGAAACACGGCTGCTTGTGCCATGAACTGACCTAAGTAGACCGGATGTCTGACGAAGCGATAGGGCCCGGTTGTCTTCAGCGCACGCGGTTCAGGGACGATACTGAAGCTGCGAAAAAGAGTGCCGTAGCCCCAAACATCTAGCGCGTTTCCGACGGCAATGAGGGTGCCGAAGATGAACGCTAAATACCACGTGTACTGCTTTCGCCAAGCAAAGTCGTTGAAAGTGCGCTGCCAGTCAGCATCAATCCAACCCAGCGCCGGCCCCGTCCAAAACACAAGCAACGGCAGATAAGCCGCCAGCAGAGAAACGAAAATCACCCATCCATTCTCGGCGCGACGACTGGTAGTCAACCGAAAGCAGAAGCTTAGGATGATCAACAAAAAAGTCATGTCGACCAAAATGGGAACCCAAGGCATGTCCAACCGCATTCCACCAAAAATATGGTCCGGGAACACACAGTACGGCCCCCACTCAGAGACAGGCAACGTTAAATATGTTTGCGCCCGATTCCACAGATAGGTCACAAAGAACGCCACCCCAACAACACGAAACAACCAATCGGGAGTCGCCAGCCAAAGCCGCATCGGCCATCGGCGCGGTTGGTCTGAAAAAGGGCGAATCGAGGACATAGAATTCAGTCGTCCAATCGCCGGCACATGCCAGAGCTACGGACTTACAGAAAAAGGGACAAATTCCAAATTGATGTGGTAATTGTTATCGGCACCTTGTGCTGGTGCACAAAACTGCAACTCGATTCAAACAGAGAAATATCGTAACCGTTCTCGGCCTTTGTCGCTCGATTCAACGAGCGAAATAGCTGATCACGTTCACCAACACGGTGAGGATGATCGAAATTACGATCATTGCTTTCCACGGGAAAAACACCTTCACAATCGGCTGGTTTTCGTCTTCATGTTGCTCGATCGAACGTCTGGCGTGCTCTTGCACTTTACGTTGAAGACCTGCAGCTTGATTGGGGAAAAGAAGAGGCAAAAGATTCAGCAGCAACGTCAATACAATTGATCCGACGATTGACGTAATAAGGAAATTGCTCATCGCTTCCGGCTTTCAGAAAGATCACTTGCGTTTGAAAACTGCGTTACGCAAAGATAGTGGCGAACAAGCATTTGGGCAACTCAATTGTCCAAGGATGCCGTTTGGCCGGTCGTGCGATCAATGATTTGATTGGACGCAAGCGTTGCGAGTGCTTTGGTGGTCAGTTGTGGATTGATTTCACAACCGGCCGGAAACAGGGTCGCATCGGCGACCGTCAAATTGCGGACCTTTTCATCGCAATCCGTTTTTACCTGGAACGTGTGGGGGTCAACGACATCGCCTAGACTTACCCCGCCCTGAGGATGAGTCGAAAGCAGACTAACAAAGGCTGGTCCGCGTTTTCGTATTTCGCACATCGCCCACTGAAAATCGTCCATCGTCCGCACGCGAAACGGACAGCCGTCCCTGAGCAACACGGATTTGGTGGGTAAGTAGAGGCTGACTCCATCGCCGGGTTTCTGCGCTGCCAGAAAGATTTCAGCGATTCGACGCATTCCTTGCAATAACAAATCAAACTCTTGGTCATCAAGCTGAAGGTGGACTTTCCCATCGAGGTCGGCAAAATTGCTGCAACGAACTTTGGTGGGTACAACGATGCCGGCCATGGAAAGATGATTAAACTTCTTCATCGCACAAGCGAATTCCTGAAACCAACCGCATAGCGCGACCGCCACGGTGCCTGGAAAATGAAACCAATTTTCTAGCGCCGGTTCTTTAACGACTTTGCCGTCGCGTTCCACCCATCTTTCATCAACCAGATAACACTGCGTGACGCCCGGTTCGGGATTGCCACTGTTGGACGGCCAAATGGGTTTGTCATACATCGCATAAACGACCGAACCCACATTTGCCGTGAGACGCTGTCCAATATGCCGGTTGCTCAGCCCACCACAACTTAGCCCTTGCCCAATCAGTCGCGTCGTTTGACCAACACCCGTTGTCACGACATATTCATCAGCACAAACCGTCGCCGTAGTCGTGCAACCATTGTCCTCAATACGCTCGACGTCCACACCCGTCACGCTTAAGCCTCCAAATTCGTCTCTGCAAATTTGGATTCTATTGGCCGTTGTGCGGTATGACACATTCGCTGGCGTGTGACCGTGCATCGCTTGGACTAAAAAACTGTTTGGGCCATCTTCTGAATAGGGATGAATGCCTCCAATGTGGTCGCCGAAACTGTCGACCGAATTGTCGCTTCCGCAGCCCTCACTGGATTCACGAATCGCAACCGGCAGAGGATGAACGACCTGCCCAAGGTTTTCAGCGCCGGCGCGAAACCGCAGGCTGCGGTCGCTGATTTGGGTTTTCGTGACCTTAGTGTTCACGCCCAATTCACCTTGAATCGTTGACATGACCTCCGCGAACGCCTCGTACGGCAGTCCCGCCGGTTGGCGGCCTGCCCATTTTTCATTGTAAACGGACTCGGAAATTGGAAGATGAATGGCGTTGTTGACATAAGGACCACCACCGAAAACGCGCGCCTGAACGATGTTGACCGATTGCTTTGGCTCGATCTTCTTTCTGCGATTGGGCAGCGCCAGATCTAATTTTGAATTCACGTTGCTCAGCCCTCCGGAAATCTGAGCACCGGCATCTTTATAAAGCCGATAAAGGACTTCGTCACTGCGTGGCGGGCTTAGTTTAACGCTGCCATCGGGCTGAGGAAGCTTTTTAATCAGCGCGTCGGGGCTGACAAAGTCGCCGGTGTCGATAATCAAAACTCGTTTTCCGGCCGCTGTAAGTCGTTGGGCCACCGTAGCGCCACCCGCGCCGCTTCCGATAATGCAGACGTCATACTTTTGACAAAGATCCGCCAGCGGTGGCTTGGGGACTGAGACTAAGTTATCCGCATTCTCGCAGGGCTTGGACCAACTGAATCCAATTAGCCCTCTGGCCGGCTGGCGAGAAAAGATCACCATCCGGCCCAGCATGAACACTCCGCTGGCGGCCAGGTGAAGCAGATGGTCATTCTCCCAAAGAATCAGTGGGGGAGACATCGGCGACCGGCGAGCAATTTCGCCTTGGTTGAGAAGTTGTCTGATACGCGTCGGCGATAGTTTATGCAGCCGGCGACCGGTGTGTTTGACCGCATAGGTATCCAGCCACAACAACGCCATGTTGCTGCCTTGCTGGATCCGTTTCGGCAGATACGACATGTAGACGAGTATATCTTCGACGATTTCGCCGACATTGTCGCGGCAGTGATGGCTGCCGCACCACAGCACATCCACTTGAGCGTTCACCATTGCGGTCAGCGCCGGAAGGCGTTTGGCCCGGACGATGGAAAGTGGATCGTCGGGAATCTCTAACTCTTGCGACTTTGCCCCGAAGCGATTGAATAATCCAAGGCAAAGGAGAGTTGCCGGCAGACAGGATTTAAGGATCGTTCGCCGATCGACCGCTGAATCCACCGCATTAAGTTTTGTGTCTGCAAAAAATTCAAGCTGAGAAAAATCCAACATCGCTGAATCCGGCGCAGATATCTTAGGGGTGTTCTAAATGCAATTCCTTATAGCAGCGCTATCGACTTCTATTTTGGCGACGCGTTAGTTTGAAGGAAAGAATCGTAACAGCCGTCACCCAATCAAACGCTAGCGTTATCAGATTGGAAATCCTTACCGATTGATAGGATTTTAAGCCGACAAAATGAGCGCTATAATTTAAGCATTCGGTGACAAACGCTTCGGAGATGCTCTACGACATGCGTAAACAGTCACCCACATCCTCGGCCGTCTATTCGCGATCTTGTTCAATTGGAATCAATTGAAAACAGGCCAGTTTTTTCCCGCCTCGAACAAACAGTCGGCCACCAGCCACCACCGGCGCGGACCAGCAATTCGGGACGAATTTCAATTGTTCGTCCGGCAGCCTTTCGGTAACCAATTCGAACTTCTCCGGATCGGCCTTCACCAGCGCGAGCCGCCCGCGTTCGCCGACGACGATTAAATGATCGTCGATCAGCAGCGCTGAGCAACGATTGAAGCCGGATTGTGACCACTGCACTTCACCGGTGCTCATTTCAATACATCGCAGTTCGGCAGACCCTGAATTGCGGCCACTGCAGCCATAAAGAAAACCGTCTGAGATGACGGGCGTGCACCAATGTGACTGCATTGCTTTCTTCCTTTTGCCAACGTCACGCCATCGCGCTTCAACTTTGCCGTCTTTAAATTCCAGCAGCGCTGAACCATTCTCATAGCACTCCGACAGAAATATCTGGTTACCCACCGAAACGGGCGTCATGGCGTTAACACTTTCCAGTTTCTTCGAGCGATAAGGAAACTTGAATTTCACACCGCCCTGCCCCGGCTCGATCCCCCAAAGATTGTCTCGCGCCCACGTTAACAGCAATCGCTCGTCTCCATCGCCCATCCAAGTCAACGAGGTATAACTGGCCAAATCATCGCCCGTTTCGTAGATGACGGCCCCGGTAAGTTTATCAAACGCAACGACGGCTGAACCGTTGGGCTTCACGCGATCCAGCTGCCCCGGCGGGACGTCTTGCGATTCTGGTGGAGAACCACCGATCATCACCAGCAGTTTGTCTTCGTAGATCACCGGAGAGCTTGCCACGCCAAAGAAATTTTGCACCACACCAAATTTCTCTGCCGTGTCGACTTGCCAGATTGCCTCATGAGTATTTTTATCCACGCAGATCAGCATGCCTTCAACGCCGAAAAGGTAGATTCGATCGCCATCAATCAACGGGCTTGATCGCGGACCGGTGTCATACCCGTACATGTCGCGATAGTTTGATTCGTATTCGAACTTCCATTGAGTTTCACCCGTGGAGGCATCAATGCATCGCAATCGTCCCTTGCCATCGGATTTGTCAAACTGATAAGCCAGTCCATCCGCGACCGAACACATCGAATACCCTTCTCCGAGATCCTTTTGCCAAAGCAGTTCCAGTTTTCCATCAGACCAATCTCTCAAGATTCCAGTTGCTGGAGAAATGCCGTCGATGTTAGCACCAAGAAACCTTGGCCAGTCCTTCGTTGCTGATGCAGCGCTGGTTTGTTGACCATTTAGCATCGTTGCTGGCAGTGTCGCGAAAAGCAGCAGGCAGATTGCGAAAAGTTTGCATCTTGTTTCAAAGCTGTCGTGCATCAAAATCATTTCATTAAAATTTACGGCCAGAGCGATCAGTTCAATTTACCGCCATACAAAATCAATTCTTAACGAACAAGGATTCTAACATGCCAACTTGGATCGCTCTTTTACGCGGCATCAACGTCGGGGGAAGAAACGTTATGCCGATGGCTAAGTTGAAGCAGTCATTGGAATCTATCTCTTGCTCTCGGGTCCAGACCTATATCCAAAGCGGGAACGTCGTTTTCAATTCGAGAATCAAAAACAACAAGACACTACATAAGAAAGTGATTGACCAGATTGATCATGATTTTGGTTTTCGCCCAAACTTGATTCTGCTGCCGGAGCAACAGTTGCGCGACGCGATTTCAAACAATCCGTTTCCGTCGGCCATCTCTCAGCCGAAGACGCTGCATTTCTTCTTCCTTGACGCAGAACCGAGCTCGGATTGCCTTAAAAGCATTGGCAAACTCGCGGTGGACTCGGAGCAATTCGAATTGATCGGTCGCGTTTTCTACCTTCACGCTCCTGAGGGGTTTGGAAAATCGAAACTGGCGTCCTCGGTTGAACGAAAATTATGTGTGGCTGCGACCGCAAGAAACTACGCGACCGTTGAAAAATTGGCGTCGATGATCGCTTCATGACTCGTCATCGAACTTTGTGACTCAGGGAAAAGGTTTACCATGAAGTTCAGGGTCGTACTCGAACCTTAAGTTGGTCTCAATTGGTTCAAAAAGCCCGCCAGATTCGTAGAGCACTGAGAAGATAAATGTATGCGGTTTATCGTTTGCTGACACATCCTTCAATCTGGTAAACCATTTCGCCCCCATGCACCCGTCTCCCATTTCTTGGCTGAGAATTAAGTTACCGGTACTGTCGGACATTTTTAGAACGGGAGGAGATTTTGCGGGGACAAGCCGTTCCGTCTTGGCATCCCAGTTTGGCAAGTCCCGATACGACATTCGTTTTGTAATGCTGGGTGTATACTTTAGCTCGCGGCCACCCCAGAACGGCCTGATGGTGGGAGTTGGTTTTGCTAAACGCACATTAATCTTGCGAGGTTTGTCAAACAGATCTGGCGACAACAGGATCGAGAACAGCTTTTCTCGTGGATGAGGTGAGCCGAAAGTAAGTTGAACCCATCGCCCTCCGAAATGTTTTGCCGGGAGTTGCATTGGCAAGGCTTCGATGGTCGTCGTCAACCCGCAGGGTGGGACCTTGCCGCTACCGGTTGTGCCGGCGCTGATGCTGGATCCCGGCTCAAGCTTTGAGGCAATCTCACCAGAAATCACAATCTCAAAGTTCTGCCGACCTTGTGCGAAAACGCAGTTGGCCCAAAAAACGACCAGAAGCGAAAATATTGGTGCAAGCTTCTTCATTCATTCCGCATTAGGATTGCAACGTTTCTGTTTCACACTGAGCAACGGCCCGCGAGAACCGTCCCGAAGAGACTAATCTTGATCGGCGCGAAGAACTGACACAAACGCCTTCTGCGGAATGTTCACCGAACCGAATTGTTTCATCTTGGCCTTACCCTTTTTCTGCTTCTCCAGCAACTTTTTCTTCCGCGTCACGTCGCCACCGTACAGTTTCGCTGTCACATCTTTGCGGAACGGTGCGATCGTTGATCGCGCGATCACGGTGCCGCCAATCACGCCTTGGACGGGGATTTTAAACTGATGGCGAGGAATCTCTTTGGCCAAGCGTTCACAGTAATGCAAAGCCCGATCGCGGGCTTTGTCCCGATGGACCAAATACGATAGCGTATCGACGGGCTCCTTGTTGACCAAAATATCAACTTTAACAACGTCGGTTTTACGATATTCGATTGGGTCATAGTCAAACGATCCGTATCCACGCGTGATCATCTTTAGTTTGCCATAGAAATCAAAAAGGACTTCACCCAATGGCATTTCGCTGATCACTTCCAGCCGTCCCGCCGAAAGGTAATTGATCGTCTGGCTGTCCGAGCGATGTTCGCGACACAACTCCATCACGGGGCCGACGTTTTCTTCGGGCGTCAGAATCGAAGCCTTAATATATGGCTCGGTCACGGACTCAATCGACATCGGATCAGGCCAGTAACTGGGGTTGTCGACTTCCAATTCTTTACCGTCTTTAAGCGTCAGTTTATAGCTGACCGACGGAGCTGAAATGACCAACCCGATGTCGAATTCTCTTTGCAGTCGTTCCTGAATAACATCCAAATGAAGCAGCCCAAGAAATCCACAGCGAAAACCAAACCCAAGCGCTGCCGACGAATCCTTTTCAAACGTCAGCGCGGCATCGTTGATTGCAAGTTTCTCCAACGCCTTAGTCAAGTCAACATATTGATCGGTGCTCATCGGGTAAATCGACGAAAACACAACTTGCCGCGCTTCTTGGTAACCGGGGATCGGTTCAGCGGCAGGATTATTGACCAACGTGATCGTGTCCCCAATTTCGATATCTTGAACGCTCTTCACGCCCGCCACAATATAGCCAACCTCGCCGGCAGCCAATTGGCTCTTAGGCATCAGCTTCAACTGGTTATAGCCTAACTCATCCACCGTGAAATCTCGATCGGCGTGCATGAAGTGGATGGTGTCTTTGGTCTTTAGCGTGCCTTCCATGACGCGGCACTGCAAAATCACACCGCGGTACTTATCAAAGTGAGCATCAAAGATCAGCGCTTTCAACGGTGCGTTGGGATCACCCGTTGGCGGTGGAAGTTTTGCCACGATTCCTTCGAGCACCGCTTCTATGCCTTCGCCAGTTTTGGCCGAAACGGGGATGGCTTCGAATGGATCGAGCCCCAATTCACCTTCGATCGCGATTTGGGCGCGATCAATGTCGGCCGATGGGAGGTCGATCTTATTGATGATCGGTAACAAATCCAGATCGTGCTCCATCGCCAAAAACAGATTGGCGACCGTCTGAGCCTCAACGCCCTGAGACGCGTCGACGATGATCAGAGCACCATCGCCCGCCATCAGTGACCGCCGGACTTCGTGGGAGAAATCGACGTGTCCGGGGGTGTCGATGAGGTTGAGCAGATACTTCTTTCCGTCGGGCGCTGTGTAGTCCAGCGAGATCGTGTTGCTTTTGATCGTGATACCACGTTCGCGTTCAATGTCCATCGAATCGAGCATCTGGGCGTGCAGTTCGCGCTGAGTCACTCCGCCGCAGGTCTGGATTAAGCGGTCGGCGAGCGTCGATTTGCCATGGTCGATGTGGGCAATGATGCAAAAATTGCGAATGTGTTGCATTAAGAGACGTCCTTTAAGCGATTTCCATTTAAGCCACAATTTTAATAGACGCCTTGAGCAACCGATAGTGACGTAGCGAGCGCTATTGAGATCAGTTTCGCTCGATGGGCAAAAATTTCGAGCATTGACCGCGACGAACGAGGGAATTGTTGGTTATAAACGAGTATTAAGGGGTCAGTGCCGCTACCAATGGGCGACGGAAACCTTTGCTTCGGGATTAAGCTCTTCGCTCTTGGAATTTCACAGGGAACAAACCAAGCCCATGATCAGACTCAACATCATCACGATGCTTGCCCTGCCGTTGTTGGCGCTAACGCTTGACCAACCCAACGCACACTGTCAGCAAACGGCTTCCGCGCGAACAGAGAATCTCGCCAACGTATCCGAGTTTGTATCCGCCCATTGTCTTGACTGCCACGGGTCAGCAGATCCTGAATTGGGATTTGATATCGAAGGGCTCGAATTCAGTGCGGACGCGTTTGCCGCGCAAGACTTCGCGGCGGGTCCTTATGAGAAAATACTGAAGAAGGTTGCCGCCGGGCAAATGCCACCGCCGGACGCTTTTCAACCTGACGTTCAAGAAACCCAAAAAGCTGTTTCTGCTTTGGGCCATCTGCTGGAGCAGCGTCAGTCGGAGTTTCCAAGATACAGTTCGGGCGGAACGATTCGGCGGCTGACAAGGACGGAGTATCAGAATTCGATCCGTGATCTGCTGGCGGTTGAAATTGATGCGTCCGAGTTTCTTCCAGAAGACCCTTCCAGCCATGGTTTTGACAACATCACCGTCGAAGGCCTGTCGCCTCTGTTGCTCAATCGCTACCTCAGCGCCGCCGAATCGATCAGCCGCGCCGCGATTGGCGGCAGCGACGGTGGTCCCACCGGCCTGACAGTCCGCATTCCCGCTGACCGGACGCAAGAAACTCACGTCGAAGGTTTGCCATTCGGTTCGCGCGGCGGCACAAAATTCACTCGGCAATTCCCCCGCGGCGGACAGTACGAGATCGAACTGAAGCTGACCCGTGATCGCGATGAGAAGGTGGAAGGTTTGGACCAACCTCACGACATCGACGTTCTGCTGGATGGCAAACTGATCAAGCGATTTCCATTAACGCCACCGCCCAAGCACAAGAACCGGCAAGACTACCGCGATTACTCAAAATCTGACGCTCATCTGAACACGCGATTTGAGATCACGCCGGGCACACATGAGATCATCGTAACGTTTCCTCACAACAGTGCGTCTCTGCGCACGATCAAACGCCAGCCCTTTGACGCCAGTTTCAACCGCCACCGACATCCGCGCCAAACGCCAGCCTTGTTTCAAGTTTCGTTGATTGGCCCGCTGTCTGAAAGCAAGGTCGGCGCAACGCCCAGCCGCAAGAAGTTGTTGGGCGACTACGCGGATCAGTTGCCGCAGCAGAACCAACAAACGCAGGCCGCGCGGACGGTGCTGGGCAATCTGATGCGCCGTGCCTACCGGCGATCGGTTGGCGAAGACGATTTCACCACGCCGATGCGGTTGTTTGAACAATCGTTGCCGCGCGACGGCTTCGAATCGGCGATCGAGTTCGCGACGGCGTCGATTTTAGTGAATCCGAACTTCCTCTTTCGCATCGAGCAATCGCCGGAGGAACTTGATTCGGGCGCGAGTTTTCAGATCAGCGCATTCGAACTTGCGACGCGTCTGTCCTACTTCTTATGGAGCAGCCTTCCCGATGAAGAATTGCTCGAATTGGCTCAGTCGAATCAACTATTGTCTGACGAGGTTCTCAGACAACAGGTTCGACAGATGTTGGACGACCCGCGCTCGGAATCCTTGATCAAAAATTTTGCGTCGCAATGGTTGTATCTGCGGAACCTTGATTCTATTCGCCCCGACTTGCGACTCTTTCCTGACTTCGACGACAACTTGCGACAGTCCTTCCGCGCCGAAACGGAACATTTGTTTCGGCACATCGTCAAAGCGAATGCGTCGGTGCTGGATCTGATCGATTCGGACTTCACATTTCTGAACCAGCGATTGGCCACGCACTACGGAATTCCAAACGTCACTGGCAGCCACTTCCGCAAAGTCGACTTGCCACGCGATAGTCGGCGCGGCGGTATCCTTCGACATGGCAGCATCCTCATGGTCACCTCGTACGCCACGCGCACCGCGCCGACGATTCGTGGAAACTGGGTGCTAGAGAATTTGCTGGGCACCCCTGCCCCACCGCCTCCGCCGGACGTGCCCAATCTCAAGGAAAACAGTACGCTCGCCGCGACGTCGGTACGCCAGCGGCTGGCGCAACATCGAGAGAACCCCGCGTGCGCGGCGTGTCATGATTTGATGGATCCGATTGGATTTGCACTGGAAAACTACGATGCGGTTGGTCGATGGAGAGACTATGAGGGCGAAATAAGCGTGGATTCCTCGGGCACGATGCCTGACGGAAAAGAAATCGATAACGTTTCGCAGCTGGAACAAGGTATACTTGAGCGTCCGGAAGTTTTCGCGATGACCGTCACCGAAAAATTGATGACGTTCGGATTGGGACGCTCTGTTGAAGCTTCCGACGGGCCGGCGGTGCGAAAAATCGTTCGAAACGCGGAACCATCGGACTATCGGTTTTCGGAGATCGTTGAAGGAATTGTTTTAAGCAAGCCATTCAGATTCAGGAGTAAGAAATGATTCGACGCAAATCTATCTCTCGCCGAACTATTCTGCGCGGTGCTGGGGTTGGAGTCGCGCTGCCGCTGTTGGATGCAATGGTACCCGCGATGACGGCGATGGCGGATACGGCTGCCGCGGCGAAAAATCTGAAACGAATCGGCTACGTCTATGTTCCGATGGGATTCAATCCGAAAAAATGGATTCCCGATGGCGACGCGCTGAAGGAACTGCCCTCCAGCCTCGCGCCGCTGGAGAGGGTGAAGGACCAACTAACGGTCATTACTAACACAGATCTGCAAAACGCTTATCCCGGTTCCCACGCCACGTCCAACTCCGCTTTCTTAAGTGCCGCTCGCGCCAAACGAACCGAAAGCGCAGACTATTACAACGGCATCACCGTTGACCAGATCGCCGCCAAACAGATCGGCCAACAGACGCAACTGCCGTCGATCGAGCTTTCGATGGATTTGCTTTCGACTGTGGGGCAGTGTGACAATGGTTACGCTTGCGTTTATCAGAACAACCTTTCTTGGGCGTCGCCCACGCAACCGTTGCCTTCGGAGGCTCATCCACGTCTGGTGTTTGAGATGCTGTTTGGAGCCGGTGGTTCGCCTGAGCGTCGCGCCGCAGCGCTGACCAAACGGGCCAGTCTTTTGGATTCGGTGAATCTTGAAATCAAGCGCATGAAACGCAGCGTTGGCCCTTCGGATCGGAATAAAATCGAACAGTACTTGACCAGTATTCGAGAAGTCGAACGCCGGATCCAATTGGCCGAAGCCAACGCAAAAGATAACCCGCTTCCCGATCTCGATCGCCCTGTCGGTGTACCGGAAGCGTACAGCGAACATGCTCGGCTAATGTTTGACTTGCAACTGCTGGCGTTCCAAGGCGACATTACGCGCGTGGTCTCATTTCAATTGGCGCGCGAGGCAAGCACGCGCAGCTATCCGGAGATCGGCGTGCCGGAGCCTCATCATCCGATTTCTCATCATGGCAACAATCCGAACAAGCTTGAGAAGGTCGCCAAGATCAATCAATTTCACGTGTCTCTGTTCGCCGAATTTTTGGAGAAGCTGAAGTCCATCCCCGAGGGCAACGGCAATTTGTTGGACCATTCGGTTTACATGTATGGCAGCGGCATGGGAGATCCCGACAAGCACGACCACACGAATTTGCCGATCCTGATCGCCGGTGGAGCATCTCAAAAACTCAAGGGCGGCCGCCACATTCAGTACGACGACCCATGCCCGCTGTCGAACGTGCATTTGACGCTGCTGAATAAAGTCGGCGTACCGCTGGAGACTTTTTCCGACAGCACCGGAACCGTCGACGAGTTGTTTGACCCCGTAAATCTTTAGGCAGAAGCGTAGTGGATCTTGTTAAAGATCCTGCGGGGAATTCGCTAGGAGAATCAGCAAGGTGTTTTCGGGTAAAGCATCGGCTGGGATTTTTAACAAAATCCACTACGACCAATTTTGAAATTCGAAATCATGAATTTGAAATTTGATTTTATTTCTTTCGCGGTCCTCATTTGTGTGATCGCACTCTCGGCCCATCAAACTTTTGCGCAATCCACTGACACGAATCTGCCTATTGGTACCCAGCCCCTTTTAACTGCCGTCTTCAATAACAATCTTGAAACGCTGAATCAGCTTCTCGCCTCAGGGGCTGATGTCGACGAAGCGAACCCTTACCAAGTGACAGCGCTAAGTTTGGCTTGTGAGTTCGGATACGCGGCGATCGCCCAGAAGTTGATCGACGCAAAGGCTGACGTTGAATCTCCGCGCTTAGGAATGGAGACGCCATTGATGTTAGCTGCTCGCCACGGCAACGTCGAAGTTGTAAGAGCATTGATCAAGGCAGGAGCCGAAGTAGACCACCGCGATAACAGCGGACAAACCGCGCTGATGTGGGCTTCTGCGGCGGGGAACGTCGAGGTTATTGATTTGCTGATCGAGGCAGGGGCCGACGTTGATTACTGCTTGGATCCGTCTGGGTTCAGCGCGTTTCACTTCGCGGCGCGCGAAGGCAGAATCGAAGTCGTCAAGCAATTCTTAGATGGTGGTTTTGATGTCAATTCGGTTATGGAAACCAAAAAGGGCGGCGGTCGCAACCCGCGGAAAAAGATGTCAGCCTTATTACTGGCGGTTGAGAGTGCTCATTTTGAGCTTGCGATCGCGCTGGTGGACGCCGGTGCGGACCCCAACGATCAACGCAGCGGTTACGCTCCACTGCACGCGGTGTCATGGGTGCGGCGGACCAAGCTTGGCGACAACCCTTTGGGCGACCCTGCGCCGCGCGGTTCGGGAAAAATCACAAGCCTGCAATTTGTTGATCAAATCATCGACCGAGGCGCTGATGTGAATTTGCAGCTGACTGGTGGAAAAACAGGCAAGGCAAATTTAAATCCTAAAGGGGCGACACCGTTTTTACTGGCATCGCAAACGGCAGATTTGCCTTTGATGAAACTTCTGCTCAAACGCGGCGCGGACCCAAAGATCACCAACGCCGATGGCTGCACGGCGTTGATCGCCGCAGCGGGAATCGGTTCGGTGGCCGTTGGCGAAGAACCGGCTTCCGAACCCGAGGTTTGCGCCGCGATTGAATTGCTGGTTGAACTTGGACTGGACGTCAACGCGGTGGACGACAACCTCGAAACGCCGATGCACGGCGCTGCTTATCGAGCCTACCCCAAAGCGATCGAATTGCTGGCGTCGCTGGGTGCCGATCCCGAAAAATGGAATCACAAAAACAAATTTACGTGGTCGCCGTTCGACATCGGCCACGGCAAGCGCCCCGGCAGTGTAAAACCTTCGCCGCCTACGATTGAAGCGCTTGAGAAAGCGCTGGATGGACCTAACAAACTGCAGCCGCAACCTTAGCGTGGCCTCTTCCACTACTTAATGTGAACGCATAGCGCTGAACTAGTTCCTTTCGAACAGCGCTTTCCGCAATTCGGATTCAAACGAATCGCTCGTGTCCACCACCGCGCGGAATTCTTCCCGGTCCAGCACGTAGCAGGTTGTTTTTGTCTTAGCGATCACGGACGCATTACGAGGCTGATTCTTGATCAGAGCCACTTCGCCGAAGTAACTGCCTTTGTCTAATTGCTTAAGCGTCTCCGTCTTGCCAGCGACGTCGGTGCGCTCGACGGTCACACTGCCTTCGTTAATCATGAAGAACTCCAGCCCATCGTCCCCTTGGGACACGATCGCTTCGCCAGGTTCGAAAACGCGTGCTTCGATGTTATTCGCGACGTCAGCCAACGTGCGCGGCGTAAGGTCCGAAAAGAATTCGGTCGCTTGTAAAAATTCGCAGATCTTTTCGGTTTCGTGAATATCCGAATCGTTCTTGATACGGCCCGCGACCATGTTGATGATGCGATCGGCAACGTCCAAGATTCGATTGTCGTGGGTGACAATCAGCACCGTGCAGCCATCACGATCGGCCATCTCTCGGAGAAGCGTCACCGCCGCGCGACCGGATTCTTCGTCCAACGCCGCCGTTGGTTCATCGGCCAGCACAATGCGTGGGCTATGGATCAAACCACGTGCGACCGCCACACGTTGCTTCTGTCCGCCGGAGAGTGACTTTGGTTTGTAGTGGATGCGTTCTCCCATCCCAAGCCGCGTCAGCAGTTGTTCGATGCGCGGTTTTACTTCCTTGTTCTTTTGGCCTACCAGTTCGGTTGCCATCTTCACGTTTTGATAGGCCGTCAATGAACCGAATAGGTTGTGGGCTTGGAAAATGAAGCCGATCTTTTTTCGAACTGCTGTCAAACCGGCCTGGGACATGCCGTTAAGTTCTTCGCCGAGTATTTTCAAGCTGCCACTTTGGACGGTGCGTAATGTGCCGATCAGGGTCAACAAAGTCGTTTTACCTGACCCCGATGGCCCGGTCATGATAACGATTTCGCCAGGACGCACCTTGAGCTTGTTGTCGAACAGTGCTTGCGTCTTGGAGTCGCCGGAACCAAAAAAATGGTTCAAGCCATCGACTTCAATAACAGGGGCGTCTTTTGAAAATTTGTTCATGGTCGCAACCATTGTAGTGTTTGGTTTTTAAAAAAGGCTGGCCGGGTCTGCTGATAATAGCCGCCGCAACGCAATGACGCCCGAGATCACACACATCGCCACGGTCAGGCCCAGCACAAGCGCGGTTCGTTGAACGTTGAGGAACATGATCAGGCCCGAACTGATGTTGATAATGTTAAATGCCGTCAGCGCGATCAAGAATCCCGGCACAAACGAGATCAGCGAAAGCAACAGCGCTTGGACCACAACGACGGAGGTGAAAAACGATGTTGGATATCCCATCGCTTTAAGCGTCGCGAATTCTCCCATGTGGTCGCCAATGTCGGTCGCTAAAACTTGGTAACAGATAATCAGTCCCACCACGAAACCGATCATCGTCCCTACCCAAAAAATCAAACCGATAGGCGTGTTTTTGCCCCAGAAGTTTCGCTCAGATTTTAAAAAATCGGCGTGTGTCTGAACGATCAAGTGCGGGCCCAACATGCGCTGCAGCCGATGCGCGACAACATCGGGATTGGCGTCGGGATGACATTTCACGACGCCGTAATCGACTTTGGAGAGAGGCTTCCCGCCTCCACGGACGGAAAAATACTTGGCAAAATTCTCCGGCGTCATGGCGATCGTGCCATCGTTGGAGAAATTGATTCCGCATTGAAACAATCCCACCAATTCCAGCTTTTTGTTGACCAGTTCAGCAAAAGGCTGTTCGGCCAGCTCGTTCTTGTTCACCGGCAGACCGAACATTGATTTGCTCTTCACGTCCACGGCAGCGGTCATGGGCTGATTCAGTTTATCGGCCAGTGGTTTCAGTCCAAAGTTCTCAAACAATGGATCGGAGGGATCGAAACCGAGAACCCTGATCTTCCTCGACGCCAAGCCAACGCGGTGAAAATCAGACAGAACGTTTTCGATGTAAACGGGTTCGGCTGCCGCAACACCCTCGCAAGACCGCGCCGTGATTACATCCTGCAAAGGCATTTGCTGACCACTGGACAGCATGAATCGCGACTTGATGCGGATCACAATGTCGGCCGTGATTTTCTCTTCCATGATTCGCACGTTGCTGTCAAACAGCGCGTTGCGAAATCCGGTTTGCATGAACATCAACACGACCGCAAACGTCACTCCCGAACAGCGCACCAACAACCGCTGCATGTCTGCAGTCGTGTTGGACCAAGCGAGTTTTGCGGCGAGGAATAGATGCATGGCTAGAACAAATCCGCGGGGTCGGCCTTGGTTAACTTTTTCATCGCGATTGAACCCGAAACACAACACATGATGATCGTGGCCGAAAAGACGATCACCTGCCGCTGGAGGCTCATCGTGATCGGCAAATTCGCGGCTTTACCGACCACCTCGTAAAGAACCAGCGAAACCGCAAACGCCACCACGTAGCTGATCACGCCCAAGATCACGGCTTGTTCCAGCACCACGCGCGACAGATAACTATTGCGGTAACCCATCGCCTTAAGCGTTGCATATTCGCCGATCTGTTTGCTGATGTCCGAAGAAAGCACGATGTAGACGACGATCGCCCCGACAATCAACGCCACAACGACGCCTGCGATGAAAATGAATCCGATCGGCGTGTTGCCAATCCAGTGCATGACCTCGCGATAAACCACTTCGTCGCGCGTGAGGACTTCTACCTCCGGTGTCTGACCATTTTTGACGCCCATCATTTCATAGATGCGTTTTCGAACGGTCGCCGGATCATGACTGCCGGATTTCGAAAACTGCACCAATCCCAACGAGAGATCTTCTTCTCCATAATTTGGAAAAAGATCCCGGAAATCGTTTTCGTGAATGACCGAAGCACCGTTGGCCGCTAAACCCGTCCCCAGTTCAAAGAGCCCAGTGAGTTCACACGTCTTTTGATTCAGTTCGACCTTCAATCCGATTTGATCTGCATTGAATCGTTCTCGATTCTCTGCGCCTAAGAACTGAGGCCGTGATTTCTTGTCAACCAGAATGGCACGTGGACGGTCGAGCTTTTTGAGGTCTGGAAGATCGACGTAACTATTGTGCGGGGAGAACGTTTCTCCCTGCGGAGCGACACCCATGATCAGAATACCACGCTGTGTCGCCACTTCGGCGTAGTTCCATTTGCCAAGGCTGATGTGAAAGGGCTGAATCGCATCAACCGCGGTGTCGTTGAGAATCACGTCCAAATGGGAGCGCTGAAATTTATTCGCGTCGCAGAAATGGTAATAATTTGGCGACCGGACGACCAGATCGAACTTCAGGTTGTTGTAAAACAGCACCGCGGTATCCAATACCGCACCAAGAAACCCCAACTGCATGAAAATCAGGGTAACGGCAATGCTGATTCCGCTGATCGACAGAACCGTGCGCCAGCCGCCTTCTTTCAGGTTATAGATAGAAAGCGGAGTTGCCATAGTTGTGTCGCTCGAATCTTCAAACCGTCGATCGCAATGCGGGGTGGCACCTGATCGACTAAGGTCAGACTCACCTCAACACTTCCTGACAACGAGGTTAGTCTTTTTGAATTTCTATTTCCACATTGACTTGCAAATTGACCAGCTGGGCCGCCGCCGAGGGGTCATCCAGTTTGATCGTCACGTTTCCAGTTGAACGATCGACCTTGCCGAAAGGGTTGGGGTCGCTGAGCGATGCAGCACCGATCATTACGCCCTTGGAAATAATTTTTCCCGAGAGGGTTTCGGGGAGCGCTGATGCGGAGATCTTGGCGACCAGGTTTGGATTCTCCTCGAGGTCGATAAGATGCAGAAATTGATCACTGACTTCAGCGACACAGTGCATCTGAGAAGTATCGCCAATCACCATCACGGGTTTGTTGGTGACCGAATCTCCTTCGCGGACGATGATGTCCAAAATTGTTGCATTCTCAATCGGCGATTTGATTTCGGTCATGTCCAGCGCTGCCTGGGCCATTTCGACGGCCGCGTCCAGCGTCGTCATGGGAACGGCTTTGTCAGAATTCTCCAGAGAGCTTTCGATCGTGCGGACGCTGTTCTCTGCTGCCTGCTTTGCTCTGGCAGCGCTTTTCTTGCTCAGTTCGACCGTAAGTTCCGCCTGTTCAATTTGCATGCGCAGTTGTTCGACGACCAATTGCTGTTTCTCAAGATCGGTCTGGTTCAGCAAGTCTTGTGTTGCCGGATTGGACCGAAGTGATCGCAAACGGCCCAGCAACATTTCGCTCGATTCGCACTGTCGCCGCAACAACTGAATCTTCTGTTTTTCGGTTGCGATTTTCTCATCGGCGGCACCCGCTTCTTCCACCGCCAGTTTTGCCGAAGAAAGCTTGTACTGTGCTTGATCCTTTTCGAAATCCGCGTTGCTGATCGCATCGGTGCGTCGTGCCTGCGCCAGCTTCAACTCTTGCAGTCGTATTTCGCGGCTCTGCAACGTCACCAACACATCGCCCTCGGCCACGGTTCCCCCGACGGGGACGTCTATCAAACCGGAAATTCTTGAACCGACCGGGGCAACGATATTGATCAGCCCCGATGCCGGTTCCAATTTCCCCTGACAGCGAATCACATCACCAACAACCTGTTCAGTCGAATCGACGTTTGATGTTTGCGTGACCGATGCCTCTTCAGCCGCCGCTCCGGGGCTCGACTTCTGCATCATCGAAGCGTAATAGCCGCTACCAGCGAGCACCGTGATGATAAGTATGGTTAAAAATGTACGCATGATTTATTGATCAACCCAATAATACCCATCGAACCTTTGCTTGCGAGCGTTTCCGTGGCCCGGTCGTCTCGTCGAACCGCGTCTTTTCAGCGTAGTTCGAGATGAAATGTTGAGCCAATATATAAAGGGTTCGTTTGCCTATTTTTCGTCTAATCGACGAAGGAAGGCATCCGTTCACGACCATGACTCGAATCACTCATTGTCGCTCAGCTTTCCAAGCTGATAGCGTGAGCACGTTTGGTTTAATTTCGGGCAATGAGGTAAGAATTGGAACACTTTTCACATCGGCACGCTTACGACTGGGAGAATCGAGCGACAATGACCGTGAACGGTTACGAAAGAAGTATAGCGTATCGGCAGCAACATGGATGAAAGACCGGTGTCGGATTCAGCCAGCCCCCCCAAAACACGCTATTGGCAGTTGCATTATTGGCAGTTGCATTGGTTGACGCAACAAGAAGATCCAGATTCCAGCTGGAACCCGCACGATTCAATCAGCTTGCCTTGGGCCTGTTTGAGTTTTAGGTCAGCCACTTCGAAGTCGATGGCCGCGGAGATGCGTTCTGAACGCGCCTTTTGAAGTTCAATCCAATTCTGGTTTTCTTTGAGATACACGTCCTTGGCATCAATTTCCTTGCTGGCGACAAGTGTCTCCGATCGTTCCTGCAGTCGCTGTATGTCGGCCTGAATGACGGTCAGTTTCTCAAACGCCGTTTGCCGGTCAAGCAACGCCTTACCCGCACTGACGGCGGCTTCGCGTTTACGAAGTTCCACTACTCGATTGGCCTGTTCTTGGCGACTTCGCAACGTCGGGTCAGGCGTTTCCGACCGGCTAATAATTTCGACGATTTGATTTCTCAGCAATCGTTTTTTGATCGGACTGGCGTCCAATTGCGTGCCCAATCGACTATCAAACAGTTTCAATAACTGATACGCAGCAACACCGCTTCGATCAGCTGCCAACGCCATCTCCGTGGCTCTCACGCCGGGCCGGTTTGTTTCAGCCAATCCGGTTTGATACCGCACATCGGTTGAAACGGGCTGAGGATCCAAATGGTGGACCGGCTGGAATATAACTGCGGTATCGCTACCGGGGTTGAGCAGCATGTTGAGTTGCCAAGTCAACTTTTGATGGGCGCTATCGAGTTCAACCCGTTGCTTCTGCAATTCCAGCCTGCCCTTTTCAACTTCGTTTTTCCCTTCGGCTGTCGCAAACCCGGCTTCGTCAGCGGCATCGACCTTTATTTGTAAATCGTCGAGGTGAGCGTTTGCTTCTTCCAGCAGTTCAAGTTGCAGCGAAATCTGGACCAACCCCAGAAACAGTTCCCCCGCTGCTCCGGCAACCACATTCCGCTGCTCAAGACTCTCGCCTTGCAAAGCAATCTCCAGGGCCGTTTTTTCGCAATGCTGGCCGTCCTGGCAATCCAACAGTTGCCGTTCTTGGTCGATCACTTCGGCCAATTGAGAATTCTGAGCCGCCAAACAAATGACCTCGTCGAGGTTGATCGCGAGCACGCCATCGGCGGCAACCTGGGCCAAAATGGATTGTCTGATCGTTTCGTACCGGGGCAACGCATCGAAAGAGGCTTCCACGCCAGCGCCTTCGATTTTGGGACTGACCGACAGCGGCACCTGTTGTGACGTCAGCGGAGGACAGCACCGCGCTGGTACATCTCGACGCCAGCAGCAGCCTGAGCTCAGACTGCTAGCGACCATCAGCACAAACAAGAGAATCTGTCGTCGGGACATTGAATGACAACTAGTGGAAACGATATAGAAACACCAAGGGTGTCATCGAATCATTCGTTGCGTTTGCTGCAACCGTAACAGCCCGAATCATCGGATCTAAAGCGATCGCCTAGAACCAGCTGCACATTCGGCAAAGTTTAACACGTTGGCTCTGCTCCGCTCGCCTACGCCAAGCGATCTGTCGCAACGTGATACTGGGGATCTTCCGACAGATTCACCTCGACCAGATCGTCCGCGCGGTCCAGCAATTTGCGACACTCGGGTGAAAGATGCGTGAGGTGAATACGTTTGCCCAGAGCATCGTAGCGTTCGGCGATGCTGTTGATGGCTTCCAAGCCTGACTGGTCGTAGACGCGCGAATAGTAGAAGTCGATCACAACATCATCAGGGTCGTTCTTGGGATCAAAAATCTCTTTGAAAGATTGAGCCGACGCGAAGAATAGCGGCCCGTGAACCTGATGGATCTTACTGCCGAATTCGTTGTGGCTGACCTGAGAACCGATATGCGTCGCGTGCTGCCATGCAAAAACTAATGCCGAAACGACGACACCCAAAATAACGGCGGTCGCCAGATCGTGCATCACAACGGTGTAACCCGCAACCAACACCATGACAAGAATGTCAGCCAAAGGAATTTTTCGGAACAGTTTCAGCGACGCCCACTCGAACGTCCCAATCACAACCATGAACATCACACCAACCAACGCCGCCATCGGAATGACCTCGATCCACGACGACATGAACAGCACGAACAGCAACAAGCACACGGCCGCGACGATCCCTGAAAGTCGTCCTCGTCCGCCCGAATTCACGTTGATCAGCGACTGACCGATCATCGCACAGCCGCCCATTCCACCAAACAATCCGCAGATAATATTGGCCAGTCCCTGCCCGAAGCATTCGCGATTACCTTGGCCGCGCGTTTCTGTAATTTCGTCGATCAGCGTCAGCGTCATCAACGATTCAATCAACCCCACACCGCACAGCGTCAGAGCAAACGGGAAGATGATGGCCAATGTCGTCCAATTCACCGGCGGCGTGGCTGGGAGAGACGCGTCGTTGAAAAACAACTTCGGCAAACCCGCTTTAATACTAGCGCTCTCAGGGTCAACCGACGCAATGGCCGCAACTCGTTCCTCGGAATTGAGTTCACTCACCGCCGGAGCGTGACCGTGGGCATGGGCCGCAACCGATGTTCGGCCAGCGGTGGCAGCGTCTTGGACGGCTTTGGCACGAGCTGCATTTTGGACGGCTTTGGCTTTTGAGTTGTCCAACAGCATGTCGCCAACGGTTGCCACCACATTGCCTCCATCGGTAGAGGCCGACGGTTTGAGGGCTTGGGAATTGTTGATCGCGATCGAAAGAAAAGTAACGATCAAAATCGCGGCCAACGAAGAGGGGAAAGCTTTGGTCAGCTTCGGCAGCCCCCAGATGATCAGCATCGTCAGCGCGACCAACCCCAGCATGATGCCCATCTGCGATCCGCCAAGATACTGAAGCGTACCGGTGGAGGCATTGAATCCTTTGAAGCTTCCGAACTGAGCCAAGAAAATGACGATCGCCAAACCGTTGACAAAACCAAGCATCACCGGGTGCGGAACCATTCGGATCAACTTCCCCAGTCGCGCGGTACCGACCAAGATCTGTAGAATCCCGCAAAGAATGACCGTTGGGAACAGGTACTCGATCCCGTGAATCGATACCAAACCGATGACGACAACCGCCATCGCGCCGGTGGCTCCGGAGATCATGCCCGGTCGTCCGCCGAACACGGCAGTGATCAGGCCGATGAAGAAGGCCGAATAGAGCCCGATGACCGGGTCGACGCCGGCGATGAACGCGAAGGCGACTGCTTCAGGCACAAGGGCCAATGCAACGGTCAGGCCCGAAAGAACGTCATTTTTGATTTGTGTGGCGTCGAGTTGCTTCTCAGGAGATTGCTGTAGCATTGAGAGGTTTCTGGTAGCGGCGTTTTTCTAGACCGATGCGCTGCGGTTCCGTAGTGCGAATCGGTGGCCTCTTGGAATTAAGAGATTCTTGAAGTGGTAGATAATAAAAGGAAGGCAATGTTCGTCAATATCGCCTTAACAAGCTTACAACATTGACAAATTCGGAATTAAGCTTCAAAACTACGCCTTAGCAACACCACAGCCCCCTTAGCGACCTCTCAGGTAGCGCTCGCCCGCGATGACCGTCCTAGAGCCGCGGAATAGCACTTTTTGTTATTCCACTTTTAATCGCGGAATTGAAACGCATAAAGCAGTTGTTGGGGCCAATGCCAATTGCAGCACGAACAATGAAAGAGAGTTCCATTGGCGGACGGCTGAAACAAGCGATCGAGTTTGCACGATCTACGGCTAAGCCTTGGACACCGCGTGATAGAAACCTTCGTCGCAGCTAACGACCAAAGGAAACCCAAACAGTTCACTCAGATTGGCATCGGTCAACGTTTCGGCTTTGGTGCCCTCTTGAAAAATCCTGCCCTCTTTCAAAAGAATCACGCGGTCGATCTCTGGCGAAATTTCATGCAAATGATGCGTCACCAGCAGCACCGTCGCCCCACTGGCGATCAACCGCGACGTGCGTTTGTGAAATTCATAGACGCCTCTGAGATCCAACCCCGTCGTCGGTTCGTCGAAGATCAATAGTTCGGGTTGGTGAACTAAGGCGCGTCCTAAGATAAACCGGCGCTGCTGCCCCGAAGACATTTTTCGGTAGGGCTTTTCCAGCAGGTCAGTAATGCCCAGTTCATCGGCGACTTGGTGGCCGCGGTCGATTTGTGCGGTCGTCAATTCCGACCGATCGACGTGACCAATGGTTGCATCGAATCCGGACAGGATCACATCCAAACCGACGACGTGACCGTTGTATCGAAACTGCACGTCTGGAGAAACGAACCCTAATCGTTTGCGCAGATCCCAGATGCTCCAGCGGTCTTCGCCAAAGATCTTCAATTCAGAGTCGTCAGCAACGACCGGATATAGTTCCCGCGCCATCAACTTCAACAACGTCGACTTCCCGGCACCGTTGGGGCCAAGAATGACGGTGTTCTGCTCAGATGCGACTTGGAAAGAAATCGAATCGAGGGCCAGATTCAGCCCTCGATAGGCAGAGATGTTTTGAAAATTTAGTAGCATGTCGTAAGAAGTATAATTACCCATGCCGCTATTGAGTGACGGATCTTCAGGGACTGTCGATTTAATCGCAGCTTGGCAACGCTCGACCGCAATGGAAGCATTCGAACGGGCGAAACCGCCCATCCAACGACCGGTGGCATGACTCAACCCTGTTTAACGACTAGCCGGCAGGCGTCGGCGTTTTGCCCCGCCAAACACGGTCGCCTTCCGGCTCGTCGTTAAACGATGAACGCCCCGGTTTCCCGGGGCGATTGATGATCCGACTATCGAGACAATCGTTGGATTTCGCGATCTAAGTCTGGGAAAGGCAAGTTCGTCTCGATCAATTTACCTTCTTTATCGATCAACAAAGCCATTGGCAAAGAGACCAAGCCAATTTGCATGGCTAACTCGCTTTTATCCATTCCGCCGGGCGAATGCAATTGAGTCCAATTGATTTCACGATTTTGTCTCATGTACGCTTGGAAATCCTTGGTTTGCATATTGATGTTCGCTCCAATGACTACTAATTCCTTGTCATACTTCGCGTTGAGCTTCTGAATTTCGTTGAGTCCGTTTGTGGCATCGGTATTCCAAAAGTGAATCAGCACGATCTTGCCTCTTTGCGACGCAGAATCAAAAAGTTTTCCATCGGTCGTTTTGCCCTTAAACGAAATCGGCTTCCCCTTACCCTGAAGCCTTGCCAGTGCGCCCTTGGCACGTTTGCCAAAATTAGTGTCGCCATATTTTCGCGCCAATAACGTATACATTTTGATGGCTTCAGTGTTGTCCCCGCCGTTATCGATTTCACTGTTGAATCCAAGTTGGAACAGTGCATCGGGGGCGAATTCGCTGTTGGGATATTGGTTGACAAACTTCTTTAAATCGTCCATCAGGTCCTTTAACGCTGCTCTTCGCGCCTGACTGTCCTTCACCTGAATGATCAGTTGGTACTTCGCAAATACCGAACGCCAGCGAATGTAGTCCAAACCTTCGGTGCGTTTGGCGGCACTCAACTTATCACTAAATTCCTTCAAGAAGGAAAGTCCGCGCGGGTACTCTTCTTTCTGATAGGCATCAGAAACAGTGTCCGCGATATTCTGCAGCCAACTGTACTTTTGGTCTTTGGGCACCAAGTTGTAGATCGCGATGCCAGCCATTGCTTTTTCCTCATGAAGCGAAGCGATGCGGACGGCATTCTTTTTTGGATTACCCTCTTCTAAGAGTCCCTGCAACGTTTTGTCGATTTTTTCGAACTCCTCATAAGCGTTGGCAAGCCTTGGGTCATCTCCCCCAGGGATTACCGGGTCTACTGTGTACAATTGCATTGGAAACAGTGCCCCTCCGGTTTGAATCGCTTTGTTGGGATCAACGATCTCCGGGAGTTCCATTAAACGCCAAGTATCGTTGACTTTAATGATGGTGCCCAGAGCCAAGTTACCCGTGGTCTGACCATTCTTATACACCACCGAAGCGTGGTCGTAGCAAACGATGTCTTTTGTAATTCCATCGCGCTCACTAGCGGCGGCAACGCCTGGTTGGCCCGGCCCAGAGTACACAAAATTTGTCGACTTGCCGATTTGCTTTTGGCCGCGGGCCATCGAGCTGAAACCCTTCCGAGCAGCATCGACGCGCTTGGCAAATTCACTTCCTACCTTACCTTTTAGTCCCAGCGACCTGAACTCTTCGTCCGAAATCAGCAAGCGACCAAAGCGTACGTTGTCTCGGTTTTGGATCGCGTAAAACGCCTCTTCGGCCACCTCTTGCACCGAGATCAGCTCCCAGCGATCAATCTCACCATCTTCGTTGGGATCAACACCTTTTCGAGTTCCACCGCTGCCAAGCCAACGGAACTCGTCCAGTTTCCCGTCGTAATCGTTGTCGCTGTCGCGATAGACTTCGATGCCGTCTTTGTAGTACGACCATCGGTCCAACTTCCCGTCCTTGTTGCGATCGAGAAACAATCGAAGAATCCGTTCGGTATCGTCAAACACGACAAACCCAGGTAAACCAAACTTTTCGTTGGCCATTTCAACCTTGCACTTGTTCCGCGCCGCTGCGTCGGGCATGTCGCAGTCAACGCCGGGCTGCTTGGGCTTGATGTTGAACGACTTCTCCACTTGATTCTGAGCGTTCGCAGACGTGCCTAAAAAGGCCATGCAAGTGACAATCGACGACAACACGGTGATTCTTAAAACGGTGACAACCGAGGGGATCATAATCAAACCTGTAAACTGATATCTAAAAAGGGGGCTGGCAGGATCATACCAAAAAACGTTTTTCGAGACGATCGAGATGTTCTTCAAAGTAAGGCCCCTGAATAATTTCGATAGGTGGGCGTGGTGCATTTCGCCCAATTTGTAACTTGCAGAATGTTAAAATGTTTTGAATGGACAAATGAGGCGAACACTGCCGTTACTTTCGTTGTCAGTCATCCACCGGATTGCCGGGAGTCTCAGGAATTGCCAAGAAAGTCGAGTTTGCTTCAAAATCTTGGGGCCAAAAGCCGAAAAACGTAAGAACTCCGTTTGACACCGATTGGCTTGTCCCTAAAATGTCGATCTTTCAAATGGAAACCATGGTCGTGTAGCTCAGTTGGTTAGAGCGCGTCGCTGATAACGACGAGGTCCCAAGTTCGAATCTTGGCACGACCACTAGTTGCGATGTTTCGCCCACAACCGGCTGTTCCGGCAAGGCGAAACACGCGGTAGTCGAACTCAAATCGGTTTGTTCGGCAAAGTTTCATATTTGAACAGAGAAATTTCTCTGGTAGGCCTATTGTATTTGCTTCGGCAATCTATAATCGGCGACTCGATGTGGTTGGTTGGGGTGAAGCGATTCACCGCAGACCAAGTCTTCGGGGACGTAGCTCAATTGGGAGAGCACTGCCTTTGCAAGGCAGGGGTTAGGGGTTCGAGCCCCCTCGTCTCCATTTTAGTTTCTGATCTCTATTTTCGGCTTACGGCCGCTGGTACTATGAAGTCTGACATTCATCCTGATTATCGCCCCGTTGTGTTCAAAGACAACAAAGCCGATTACGCGATTCTCACTCGTTCAACGATCAAGACCAAAGACACGATCAAATGGGAAGACGGCAACGAGTACCCCGTGTACTTCGTCGACATTTCCAGCGAATCGCATCCGTTCTACACCGGCAAGCAACAATTCGTTGATACGTTGGGTCGCGTCGAGAAGTTCAAGAAGAAGTTCGGCGGAAGCTACGGCAAGAAAAAAGAGAAGAAGTAGTCAATCGCCACGATCAATTCGTGACCGACCAACTCAATTCACAAAAACAGCCGCGATTTGTTTCGCGGCTGTTTTTTTGTGTGGTGGGAGTGTTCAGCTTAGCGATTTATGTCACCTGTTCCATGTGTTCTGAATGAATTCTCTGCTTTAGCCAACAACCTTGATGGCTAGTGCTCTGTCAACATTTAATTTTAGGGTAGCTGGATTCGCCAGAATTCAGTTCAGCAGTATAAAACCGAAGTCTGGCGACTCCGGCTACGACGACACACTCTAACTTCCATCCCTGACAAAGCACTAGATTCATGCCGTCCTTTCAGGACTAACGGAGCCAATGATTAACCGTCCCCCGGACTTGCGTCCGGGTCTACTACCTGTCATCACTTCGTGATTGACAAAGGGCAACCTCATCCTATGCGGCCGGTTCCTAACGGCCGTTTTGGGTAAAGTTGGGCGCGGCCGGTAGGAAACGGCCCTACGCGCTGTTCTATATTGTCGATACATTCTAATTCGCTCGTCCCGGCGTCATGGTTGTTTGTCGAGACTGAATCCACGACCAGAACATTAAGTGGCTATGAAAAAAATTCTGTTTGCGACGATCGTGCCTTTTTGGAATCGCGAAACAGGCGCGCAACAGCGCATTTTTTCGATGGTCAAAGCCCTCATGACCCACGGACATCAGGTCCGCATTTTCTTTCCCGGTCACGCGGAATCATCGGACCACGCGGCGGCTGATCAGCTTGGTTTGGACGTCGCGTTTCACAGATCTGATCAAGCTTCCTCGGCCGATGAATCATTTGCGGGAAGAATCAAGTGGCAGATGGACGCGCTGAAACACGCCGTTGAGAACCTTGCCGGTGGTCGTGATCCGGCGGACGATCATAAAGGTCCACTTAAATTGAGTGACTTTCGGTGGCCTTGGGCCGAGGACGCGTTTAAAAAAACGGTGATCGAATTTGCGGCCCAGGCAATCGTCTGCGAGTACATCACGATGGCATACTTGGTGGAGTCAATTCCTGTTGATCTGAGGTCGAAGATCCACTGTTTGGTTGACACTCACGATTTGTTGTCTCGTCGTCAACAAGTATTCACCGACCATGGACAGCCGCATTGGATCGCAGTTTCTGAAGAAGAAGAGGCCGCGGCGCTTCGCGCGTTCGACACCATCATCGCAATCCAAGACGACGAAGCCAATACTTTTTCGAAAATGGCACCTGGCAGATCCGTCATCGTTGTGGGGCATCAAACGTTGGGTGCCGATGCGAGTGAATGCAAAACGTCAAGCGATCCGGAAGTTTTCACGCTCGGTTATCTTGGATCCAGCAACGCTTCGAATGTTGACGGCGTCAATGAATTCCTGGACGTGGTCTGGCGTGACTTGCAGGATCAGCCCCGTATCCGATTGGTCGTGGCGGGGAATGTCTCCAACGAAGTCGTTCCAGAATTTCGGTTTGGGAATGTCGAGTTGTTAGGCCGCGTTGGCGACGTGAGCGATTTCTACGCTTCCGTCGATGCGGTAATCAATCCCGTTGGTTATGGAACCGGGTTGAAGATAAAGTCGGTCGAAGCCATCGCTTACGGCAAGCCTTTGCTCTGCACGACCGCTGGGTGGGTCGGGAGTACCGCCGGTAGCGTGACGGTGGTCCCGCAATTATCGGCGATGAGAGAAGTAATCGTTCAATGGTTGAAAGATCGCCAGTCATTTGAGGAGGTCAGGCTGGCGGCCTGCGCTCAGGCAAAACGGTCTGTTGTTGAAACGTATCGACCGTTGTTGGAGCTGTTGGAGTGAGGGTTGTTGATGCGCCATTTTTGAGTTTGTATGCTGGCCAACGCGCTGCCAAATTGCTTCTAATCGCCGAAAATCGAGAAAAACGGTACAACACAGCGCACGTTAGCGGAGTGATTTTAAGGAACGGGTGATTTTTGACTTGTGCGATCTACTTTTCACCTAGAATATGACACTTCGAACATCCTTGACTTACGCATCTGCTTCATCCATGCCCCACCAACGAACCGCTTTTACGCTCGTCGAACTGCTGGTCACGATCGCCATAATTGGTGTCTTGATCGGCATGTTGCTGCCCGCGGTTCAGAACGTACGCGAGGCCGCGCGGGGGACGCAATGCTTGAACAATCTAAAACAGATCGGGCTTGCGACGCTAAATTACGAAAGTTCGATCACTCGCATTCCTCCATCGCGACCGGCCGATGGATTTCTGACTTGGCCTGTTTTGCTGATGCCGTATCTGGATCAAGAGAATCTCGCCAACCGGTTTGATTCTCAAGCGCTGTACGCTGATCAGGATCCGAACGTGATCACCGAAAGCGTGCCGGGAATGCTTTGCCCAACACGCCGCGCCGGACCGATGTTGAGCGTATCCGAAAAAGATGGACGATTAACGGGGGCCGTCGGCGACTATGCAGGCAACGCAGGCACTCACTTGCACCATCCAACCTTTCAGTGGGCGCTGTTCACCGAACCGGTCGATGGCGTCTTCAATAGCGGATTAAAACGTGACAATCCCGTCAGCAACAACAGGTTGACTAAAACGATCAAAGGAAGATACGGCTTTCAAGATCTGACCGATGGTTCTTCCAGCACGATCTTTGTTGGCGAAAAATTTGTTAACCCCGAACACTTCGGGCTGTCCGGTGGCTTTGGTGATGGCAGCATCTACAACGGTGACGAACCGGGCACCTTTATGCGATTAGGCGGTGGTTATCTTGGACTGGCAAAATCGCCCAAGGAAAATGTTGCTGTTGGGATCACGCCACTTTTTGGCAGTGCTCATCCTGGCACCGTCAATTTTGTTTTTGGAGATGCCAGCGTTCACTCCGTTTCGGTCGACGTTTCGGCGGAGGCACTTTTTCAGTTATGTTCGCGCAACGATGGCACCGTCCTCGATGCCAGTGCCTTCTAAGGGCTGACTGGATCCAAGCAATGCGAACATCAAACGTCTTTTTTGTTGGAACCTCCGCAGAGGTCGAACATCACATCCGGTCGGTGTCCGATGCGCTGGATGTGCGAATTGTTGACGCCGACCAAATCGTAGGCATCGCCAAAGAGGGTGACGTGGCGATGTTCTTTTCGGAGCACTTTGATCGTTTCCGCCAAGCCATCACGGAACTGAAACAAAAGAACGTCGCGACGATCTATATGATCGACGGAATCCTTGAATGGCGGAACGCGTGGGAGAACCGTCCGGACGAGGTCGCGTGTCCGTTTGCGATGCGGCCGGTGCTTTCGCACAAGGTGGCCTGTATCGGAGAGAATCAGGCGCGTGTTCTCAACGGTTGGGGCAACGACGGCAAAACCGAAATCGTGGGCGTGCCTCGGTTTGATCGTTACGCGACTGGAACTTCACCACAATCCGCGCCAGAAAAACACAATCAGAAACACGATCGTTTTCGTTTGTTGGTGATGACCGCCAAAACGCCTGCCTTCACCGATGGGCAGTGGATTACCGTCGGACAAGCGATCGCCGACTGTAAAAAGTACGCCGATCAGCATGCTGATTCGGTCGAAGTCCTCTGGCGATTGACGGGCGGTTTGGATGAACACATCAGCGTTGAAAATTCAGCGTCTGATCTGACCGGGATCCAGTTGCATGATCAGTTGAAGGAAGTGGACGCGGTGCTCAGCACGCCATCGACGGCGGTTGTTGAGTCGATGCTTTGCGGGAAACCGACGGCGTTGCTGAATTACTTTGACTGCCCCAGCTACCTTAATTTGGCTTGGAACGTCAGTCATGCTTCGCAACTGCCGACGGTTGTCGATCAGTTGCGACAGCCCGAACCGCGTAAGCTTCATTTTCAAGACCAGCAGTTGCAACAGATTCTGTATCGGGAGTCACGAGCTTCGGATCGTTTGATTGAATTGGTGCGCTGCGTTCAGGAATTGGCGGTAGAACAAGTTGCGTCGGGTCAGACGTTGAGCTTTCCGTCTAATCTATTGCCGATGCCAGCCACATCTGTGACGCATTTTGATTCTCGGGCGCTGTTTCCAACCATGCCTGAGTTTGCTGAAACGGATCTGGTGGAAACGCAGGCTCAACTGGCTCACGCCCGCCGGCATGTTGACCATTTGAATTTTCGCATCCAAGAACTGGAAGCAGAACTAAAACAAGCCCATCAGATCTTTGATGAGATCCACGAACATCCGATCGCCGGTCCGATTGTCAGAATCCGTGAACGTGTGCTGGCGGCGCTGCAGAACATTCGACCCAAAGCTCATCCCGACAGTACATCATAAGACTCATGATTCAAATCACGTCCCAACAACGCACGCTGCAATTGGATGTCACCGCGACATCTCCGATTGTGCTGTGCGCCGCCGACGAGAACTATGTGAAACCTTTAGCGGTGACGCTGTATTCGGCGGCTTCGAATCTGGCAGACGGGCACCAGTTGCAGGTTGTGCTGTTGGACGGCGGAATATCGGAATCAAGTTGGGCAGCGCTGAGAGAGACGCTGGTGGGACTGCCGATTTCGGTGCAGGTGATACGGCCGGATTTGGACCAAGTTTCTGATTTGATGACGTCTCATCACATCAGTCACGCGGCGTACCTGCGTCTGTTGGCGTCGAAGCTGTTGCCGGAGTATGTGGAGAGAGTCGTCTACTTGGATTCCGATTTGTTGGTTTTGGATGACGTCACGAAGTTGTGGCAAATGGAATTGGGCGATGCCTATTGTGCGGCGGCCATTGACATCGCTTGCCCATTCGTCGATGCCCGTGAACATTTCGCCGTCGCCGAAGATGCAATCGCTGACTTTGGTTCGGTGCCCTACGTCGCGGCCATTTCTCCGATCGCGAATTGGCGGGAACTGGGGATCGACGGCAGTGCCGCTTATTTCAACAGCGGTGTGATGGTGCTGAATTTGGAACGCTGGCGGCAAGACGATATTTCGCGGAAGCTGTTTGAATGCCTTCGTGAGAATCGCGAACATGTATGGTGCTGGGATCAGTACGCCCTGAACGTAGTGTTTTCGGGGAAGTGGATACCGCTGGAGCCCAAATGGAATCAGGGGATGCATGTTCACGAGTATCCGGGCCCTGAGCAATGCCCGATTGATGCCGAACAATTCTCTAAGATGTGTAACAATCCGTCGATTGTGCACTACACGACCGAATACAAGCCGTGGCAGCACCGCGTTCACCATCCACAGAGAGACCTTTTTTATGAGCATCTGGACCAGACCGCGTTTGCGGGTTGGCGTCCGGAGGATCCTGGGTTTCGGTTTGGCGACTGGTGGACGTTTAACATTGTGCAATTGATCCGGCGTGGTGTCGTGAACTACCGGCGATGGTTCTCGTTTCGCAAAAGGGCGGTGCGATGAACGCCAAAGGAAGAACACAATCAGATCTGCTGCCGTTGCCGCCGAATGATGCACAAAGCGCTGTGCAAGCGACCCATGCTTCAGATGCGATCGCAAAGCCGACGTTTGCGATTTTCAGTTTGCCAAAACCGTTTGACGATCCGCACATTGCTTGCATCCAACGCAACGCCATCGCGTCTTGGAAAGCGCTCGGTGACGACGTCGAAGTCATACTCATCGGCAACGAATCGGGCATCGCCGAAACAGCGGACGAACTGGGTGCGATCCATTCCGGTCAAGTCCAACGTAACGAACATCAAACGCCGCTGGTCGATGATGCGTTTAAGATTGCAGCGGCCGCGACCGAAGCCGAGGTACTTGTTTTCTGCAATGCGGATGTGATTCTGCTGCAGGATTTTAAACACGCGCTGTTGCAGATTCTACGCACGGATTTTGATCAGAGATTTCTCGCGATCGGGCGACGAACAAATTTGGATTTGCGGCAAAGCGTTGATTTTGGAGACCGTGTTGCCGTGCAAAAATTGTTGCAGCAGACCGCCGCCGAAGGCACGCCGGCTCCGATCGTTTGCAAAGAGTATTTTGCGTTCAGGCGTGGTCAATTTGATCATCTTCCGCCGTTTGCCGTTGGACGCGGGAATTGGGACAATTGGATGGTGGCCAATACCAAAAGCGCTGGCGTGCCGGTGATTGATCTATCAAATCAAGTCACTGCCATCCATCAAAATCACGACTACCAACATGTCGGCACTGCAACGCAAACAGAATCCGACATCCAACGGCGACGCAAACATTGCTACCTTTCAGGGCTTGAGGCCCGTGAGAACCAGAGGTTGGCCAATGGGAAACATGTGATTTCCGGTGCCACCGCCACGCATCGTTTAACCGAAGACGGAGTGGTCAAGAATCGTTTGACTGGGCTGAACTTGGCCTTCTGGCGAGATCTACCTCAGTTCGTTCGGCTTGTTCGTCGATTATTTTTTGGCTGAAAACTAGACGCTGTTCAGGTTTAAGCTATCCTTGCGTCCGGAGTAAAAAATTCGTTCCCAATGCCTTCCCCAAGAATCAGGGCAGGATTTTACGTGCCGCGTTAACCGCCCCGAGTTTGGGCGATAATTGAATTCGGCCGACCAAGCGTCTTTTTCGCCCGCCATCGAGACCCGTTCTCTTTTATTTTCCCGTGTTGCTTAAGTGGATTTGCATGTCCTTCATTTTCTGGATAATTCTGATCGGTGCGTTAGTGAACGTTGCGTGCGCGGCGAGGTTTTATTACCTCGTACGATTCGCCAAATCACCCGCGCTTCCGCTTGACCAGCAAGAGGACGCCGTTGTCATCATGTCGGTGCGTGGTTGCGATCCGACGCTTGAGAAAACCGTTGCGGGTTTGCTAAATCAGAATTTCCGAAACTACCGAATCGTGGTGGTGGTCGATAACAAATCCGACCCGGCTTGGGATGTGCTTCAGCGCATCAAAGTGGGATCGGATCGCGAGAATCGGTTGTTGATCACAGAGATGGACCCTCCTCGGCTCAATTGCAGTTTGAAGTGCAACGCCATCATCGGCGCCGTCGAAGCGCTGCCGGTGGAGACTCAGTGGATTGCGTTCGTGGACGCCGATGTGGAGGTCCATGCGAATTGGTTGGCCGACATTTTAGGTCCACTGACCAACCCCAAGGTTTGTGTTTCGACGGGCAATCAATGGTTTGAACCGAACGACCGCAAATCCACTGGGGCGCTGCTGCGTTCGATTTGGAACGCGGGTGCCATCGTGCCTTCGGTTCTACTGGAACACGCTTGGGCGGGGTCAATGGCGGTGCGCTATGAAGACCTGATCGTCAGCAGATTGATCGACGATTGGAAAACGGCGATCGTCGACGACGGGCCGATGACCGATTTTTCGAAATTGATGAACGGCCAAATCTTTGTCTCGCCCAAACTGTTGATGGTGAATCGGGAGGACTGTACCACCAAATTTGCGACCTCATGGATTGCGCGGATGCTGACTTGGTCAAAGATCTACGAACCAACGTTTGTGCTGACGTGCGTGCATGCCGGGTTGAGTGCATTTTTTGTGTTCTGTTTGTTCAGCGCCACGATTATGGCGGTGCTGACACTGGATGTCGTATGGCTGTTCTTTTGTTTGCTGACGTTCGGGCTGGCGTCGGCGATGATGGTGGGGGGATATTGGCTGGTCCGTGAAGCGGTTTCGGTCAGTCTCAAAAGTCGCGGTTTGCCGGAACTCAAGCCGCTTGATCGCGCCGACTTGGTGGCGTTGGGGGTACGGATGTGGTTGGTGCAGCTGTTGTATTTTTACGGTTGCTTTCGAGCGGCTAAGGCGACATCCGTCAAATGGCGTGGCATTGAGTACGCGTTGCAAGGCAAAACGGTGGAACTGATGGAGTATCAGCCTTACCAAGCAGACGCGCACGCAAAATCGCCAATGTCTCTGTAGGAGGGCTTGTCATTTGTTGCCTAGGTCTGAGAACGACCGTTGCTATGGTTGACATGACAAACCGGAACGAGTGAAATTTTGACTGTGTCATTTTCACGGTCCTCCATTTCTGTTCGGGTTGGATATGTCTGTCGCTGTTTATATTAATCAAGCTTCCGAAGCCCATGCGCTGGTGTCGTGGGGCATTCGTTTTGCTCGGGCTGACGTGACGAACCTGATCGTCGTCGTACCCAGGCGGCAGAAGCAAGCGGAACCCAAATTCGATCCGCTGGAATTGAGCGAGCGCGAAGAAGCGGAAGTCTTCAACGCCGTTTTCGAAGCCATCGAAAGTCACTCGCGCGACGAAGTTGTGCTCAAAGAACAGATCACCGCCGGTTTCGCGTCTTCGGATCATGACCGCGTGCTGATTGAGACGATCGAATTGGTTGCCCAGCAACCCGAGGACGCGTTTGTTCAGGAAATCGAGAAGATGGACATCACGCGGTTGATTCTTCCAGTCGCTTCGGAGATCAAACCGAACTCCAACGATGCCCAGTGGGCCCAGCGCCTGTACGAAACAGCGCCTTGCGAAACGATGATGGTGCGCGGTGGACCACCGGCGGGCGGAATGAATGTTTTGGTCGTCTGTCATCAGGAAAGCTTGGCCGAAGCGGCGCTCAAACGTGCGTGCTGCTTGGTCTCCGAGGATGAAGACGGCAGTGTCCGGTTTTTGTATGTGCGGCCCAACGATGACGAGGTCGCTGAATCGATTGGGGAGGTGCATACACAGAAGATTCTTGCCAAGTTGGGGTCGGCCGGCAAATGTGTCCAAACGGAAATCGTGCTCGCAGATAGCCTGTTGAAGGTGTTGGAGGAGAAAGACTTTGCGGGGATCAATCTTGTCCTGATGGGCACGCGTCATCTGAAGACCATCAAAAGCTTCTTTCGATTTAAGGTCAAGGATTCGAATCAAACCGATGACGAATCGACCGTCAGTGAAAAGAGAACGGCGCTGGCGACGATGAGGCCCGCGGTGCCGTTGGGCAATTTTGTCAAACGAAATTTTCAAATTTGGGTCCGGCGTGTGGTTCCGCAGTTGGACAAAGCCGATCGCGTGCAGTTGGTCGATCGTCTGCAGTCGGGATCGACGTTCAATTTTGATTTCATTTCCTTAATATCGCTGTCGACGATTATTGCGGCGCTGGGGTTGTTGGATAATTCAGCGGCGGTTGTGATCGGGGCTATGTTGGTGGCACCGCTGATGACGCCATTGGTGGGGATGGGGTTTGCGCTGATTCAGGCGAACGAAAGACTGATGAAGACGTCGATTAAATCGGTGTGTTTTGGTTTCGCAGTGGCGTTTGGGATCAGCGCGTTGTTGGGGTTGCTGGTGACGTTGTTGAGTTCACTGGGGATCAGTCCGCAGATGGCCAGTCGCGACACGCCCAGTTTGGTGGATCTGTTTGTGGCATTGTTCAGCGGAGTGGCGGGTGCGTATGCGATGAGCCGGCCGAATCTGTTGTCGGCGCTGCCAGGGGTGGCGATTGCGGCGGCGCTGGTTCCGCCGATCGCAACTTCAGGCATGTCGTTGACGATGGGCGATTTTGTGCTCAGCGGCGGAGCGGCGCTTTTGTTCTTTACCAACATTGTGGCGATCGTGTTGGGGACGGCGGTGACGTTTTGGGCGGTGGGAATTAATACGCGGCTGGTGAAATCTGCTGACGGTGACAGCGTCCGCGCCCCGCGCATGTGGCCGCGCTATTGGTTTATCGGTTTCGTGATACTATCGCTGTTGCTGGCATTTGAGATGCAGTTTTATAGTCGCTACGTCAAGTCGACAGAAGATTCGCAACCGGCACCGGTTCTATCTCCACCCAACGGCCCGACCCTTGAACGAGATGAACCTGACCCGTCGGTTGAACCTGACGCGGCGGTTCAGCTCGCAGAGCCTGTTGAACCAACGGAGCCTGTTGAATCAACTAAGCCTGTTGAACCGATCGAGAATCCGTAGCGCAAAAGAACGTCTCGCCACGGCCTCCGGAGGCAGACCAGCAAAAGTAGCCTGTGCTCTGGTAAAATTGATATCCCTGTTTCATTCGGGGCATTGGGTTGTGCTAAACCAGCAAGGTGAGAAAGTAAAAGTTTCATGGGCAGTCTGTTGCTGAGCCGCATCGGCAGCTGTCAGACATGCCCGCAAACCAAAGCTCCCATCCACAACACGCGCCAGTACTCGATCAGTCACGACCCCAAAGTTTCTGATATCCCTTCGATCGACGGCCAATAGACTCAATCTTTTAAAGAAAGCTGGTCGTGGCGCAGGGCGGCGTATTGCGATCAGATCCCAGCGGATCGCGCAACGAATCCCAGTGAACCGTCGCCCAGCGAACTAAGACTTCCATCTCGCGAATTCGGGCAAGCATGCCCAGAAGTGTCAGTGACACACTGCCCGCAAAAGGGTGACGGACGCCGCGTGGTTTACGCGGATCATCTTACTGAGAGAATACTTCTAATAAGCTGGCGGTTGCAGACATCATGGATCCTTCCAAAAAAGTCAGAAAGCGACCGTGTTACGTCACAAATCAACTCTTGGTTCGCAAATTTCTACTTTGCAGTTCTCCTGACGGTTCACCAGCGACCAATGGCGACGGCATGGTTTGCGGTGTATTGGTGCGATGCGTTATTTGACCGGCGACTTTCTCGATGGGGCGAACTTTGTTGCAAGCAGCTTCTAAAGCCGGCGTAAATCGTTATACTTTGGCGATACCAATGCGGTTTTCGTCGCAAGTTCTCGTGTCAAGGACTGCCTCCCGTCGAGAGCTCCGTTTTTAAGATGCAGTTGGAGTTCGTCATGTCTCTGTTTGAAAATAGTTTGTACGAGTACTGCGATACGTTCTTCGTTTTTCTCCAAGAAGAGAACGTGCCGACGGCGAAGGCAGTAGAGGCGGCTTTGGCCGAACTTGGACCGCGGTACGTCGTTGAGAATGTCAAAGAAGTCGACGGCAAGTTCGTATCGGCCACCGTGAGATCGCCGGCTGATTTTTCGGGCATGGATTTGACCTTTGTTTCGGGCGATGAAGTTGCCGACCAAATGAAGACGCTGGGCGATGACCTTCGGCACATGACTTTGCACGGCGGAGAACAAGATACGCTCAAGAAAATGCTGAAGTCGACGGCGCGTTACGATGTGTTTCATTTCGAGGAAAAAAACGCCAACAACGAAGATGAATTTCTTGACCCCGGCGGGCTGTTGCTGGTGCTGCAGAAGATCGCGGCAACCTGTGACGGCATCAGTTACGACCCTCAGTCGCAAGACTTCTTGTAAATTATTCCGCCAATGCCGGAACTCGCCGGACGAGGCCTACGCGTCAGCGATTAAACTGAACAGGCGAGACGCCCTTTTCCCGGTTGATAATCGCTCGGCGCATTTCCGTCTCCTGACACCTTTGAACTAACGCGGCTTACGATGCAAATTCAGTGGTTCCCCGGACACATGCACAAGGCGCGGCTGCAGATCAAAGCCGCTCAGCCCAAGGTCGATCTATTCATCGAACTGCTCGATGCGCGGATTCCCTACAGCAGCGAAAACCCCATGCTGGCCGAATTACGTGACGGCAAACCGGTGCTGAAACTGCTAAGTAAAAGCGACCTTGCCGACGTCAGCTTGCTCAAACGATGGCAACAGTATCTCAACACCCAGCACAACACCAAAGCCAAAGCCATCTCGACCACCAACCCGGCTTCGATTCTCCGGATCAAGGACCTTTGCCACGAGATCTTGCCGGCCAAAAAAGAATCTGGTCGCCCCATTATGGCGATGATCGTCGGCATACCTAACGTCGGAAAGTCAACGCTGATCAATACACTCGCCGGCAAACCGGTGGCCAAGACCGGCAACGAACCGGCCGTCACCAAAGGCCAGCAACGAATCAACATCGGCGACGGCGTCAGTCTCTTGGATACGCCCGGCGTGATGTGGCCTAACGTCGAAAACCCCAACAGCGGATCGCGGTTGGCCGCGATCGGTTCGATCAAAGACACCGCGATGGACTATGCGGAGGTGGGATTCTTTTTGGGTAAGTATTTAACCGCGGCCTATCCGGAATTGCTCAAGGAGCGTTACAAACTGGACGAGGTTTCGCCCAACATCATCGAACTGATGGACGAAATCGGAAAGAAACGCGGGTGCTTGGGCAAAGGCGGCATCGTGGATTGGGACCGCACGGCGCGTATTTTGCTTACCGATTTTCGATCGGGGAAAATTGGTTTAGTAACGCTCGAAACGCCCGAGATGATGATCGAGGAGAAGAAGCAGGTCGCCATCACGTCGGCCGCCAAAGCGGAAAGGAAGGCCAGTCGAAAAGAGATTCGACGGGCCAAACGCAAATCCGATCGTGCCGCGTCAAAGGGTAAGTTCAAGCGTAAGGATTAACCGAAGATGACTTTTTACTCGACGACCATACGGTCTACGTTGATCGCAGCCTTCGCATTGGCTTTTGTTGCCATAGGTTGCCTCACGCCCGCAGCGGCTCAACTGGCGCTGGGCAACCTAAGAAACGACACAAGCACCGTGTTTGCGATCGCTCCGCGCGAATCGACGCGTCCGCTGAAGATCGCGGAAAAGGCGATTGAGGACGGTGACTTCCAACAAGCCACCGCGTTGCTGGGAGAATTGTTGGCCGATTCGATGTTGAACGAGTATCTGATTCCCGACGGGAAACAAAAAGGCAACACAACCCACGCGATCAGTCTCCGCCAAAAAGCCGAACAGTTGCTTGGCCAGATCCCTCTGGAGAAACGCACAAGCTACGAAGAGAAGTACGGCGTCAAGGCGAAGGTGATGCTGCAAAAGGCGATCCAAGCCAACGACACGCAAACGATTGCGATGACCAGCAGGTTGTATTTCCACACACGTGCCGGATTAGAGGCAACCATGTTGGTCGGCCACAATCATTTGGCCGAGGGCCGCGCGGTCATGGCAGCTGTCGCGTTTGAAAAGGTCGCTCTGCAACCGCAAGGCAGTCGCCGTTTTGATCCCGAGGCGACGCTGTTGGCAGCCGTCAGTTGGGCTTTGAACGGATCCAACGACCGGAGCGCCGAATTGCTGAAGGCGTTGAAAGAGAAAAATGGCGACGCTCAGGTTCGATTCTATGGCAAGACCGTTCCTCTGTTCGACGCAGACGCTTCGCTGCTAAACAATTCGATCATCGAAGGTGAAAAACCACTGTTTTCTACCAAGACGAGTTCGGACCAAAATTCATCGCTGCAGAATTGGCTAAAACAAATCGTCGCTTCGACGCCGCTTGAGTCTCACTCAATCGTCAATCAGTGGCTGGTCTTTCGCGGCAATCCCCAACGCAATGCCCAAAGCGGTTCCGGTTATCCGCTGCACAGCCCGCGCTGGTCAATCCGGACGGTGACCGATCCCGTCGATGAAGAGGGCATCTTAGAAGATCGGCAGAAGTTGATTCAATCCAAAATCTCTCCGATGCCCAAAGTCCACCCGTTGGCGATTGGGAAAACGCTGGTGATTCGGACCGAAAACAGAATGTTCGGGGTCGATGCCGATAATGGGAAACGCATTTGGAGTTATCCACCGGCGAACATGTTTCGCTCAGGCGCAGAACAAGCCAAAGATTCTCTTGAGCGTCCCTCGCGCAAACTGCACCAAGACAAATTGCGCGAACGCCTCTGGTTGGACACGCTGTACGGCCAGATATCAAGCGACGGGAAGTCAATTTTCCTGATCCCCAACCCAGGCATTTCAACCGACCGTGACGATTGGCGAGGTTACCCACAGCAGTTCTATGATGAGCCGACCGATCTACGTCGATACAACGAACTCAACTCACTCGACCTAAAACAGCAAGGCGCGTTGCAGTGGGAGGTCGGGGGCGAATCGGGATTGGATGAACCGAAACTAGCCAAAACGTTTTTCCTCGGCGCTCCTTTACCCATCGGCGACCGCCTTTACGCGATCTGTCTGCAAGATCAAAGCGTCCGGCTGGTCGTTCTGGACGTAGAAACTGGCCGACTTCAATGGGCACGCGACTTGGCTTCCACCGAAGAATCGGTCAGCTTTCGCGAGGACCGTTTGCGACGTCTGGCCGGCGCGACTCCTTCGCATGCCAACGGCGTTCTCGTTTGCCCAACAGGTCTGGACGCAATTGTCGCGGTCGATTTAGCGACCCAATCACTCAGCTGGGGATTTCAATTTGGCAAACCCAAATCAGCGCGGGTTGATCTGGCCGATCAAGTGGAAAAATGGGATATGACATGGCGAGACGCGACCGTCACCTTGGCCGGCGGTGTGGTCCTCTACTCACCGATTAATTCTTCCGAAGTCTATTGTTTGAATCTTCAGACAGGCGATTCGGTGTGGGACAACCTGCGAAGAACAACATCGCGCAGATCTTACAAACCCATGCACATCGAAACGGTGCGTGATGGCAAAATTGTTATCACTTATTCTGATCGTTTGAAAGCGATTGAACTGTCAACGGGCGAAAAGGCGTGGGAAACACGTTTGAGAGACTATGGGATTGTCAGCGGTCGAGGATACGTCAGCGGCAACCACTGCTTCATCCCCACCACGTCAAAGAAAGTCCTGCGTATCGACATTGCCACCGGCGAAATTGATGGCGCTGTGATCACCGAAAAGATACTGGGGAACTTGATCAGCTACCGCGGCGATGTGATCTCTCACGGCGCGGACCACCTTACGGCCTATCCACGTGATGAACCCAGTCGCCTGATGCTGGCTCAGGAAACAGAAACGCCCTCGGACGATCATTCTCGATTGGCGATTAAGGCTCAGCTACATTTGCTTGACGGCGAATACGCCCAATCCGTGGAGGCGATCAGCCGTGCTTACGATCTGTTCCCCAACTCCAATTACGCCGGCGTGCTTGTGCAGGCGTTGACGCATTTGATCAACGTCGATTTTGCGCGGGCGGAGCGCGTTTCGGACCGCTACCAGAACTTGTTCCAGAAACAGGATCTCCATCGCCTGCTGCAAGGCAAGGTGAAGGGGTTGATGAAATTGAATCGTTTAGAAGAATCCTTCGAAACTTTACTCACCATCGCACAGACGATGGACCTCACGTCCACTTCGACCAAAACTGCCTCGATTAAATCCGCCGCCCAGAAAATTGATGATGAGAACAGCATCATGATGATCGCGGCCTCGGTCGACCAAGCCGAATCACTGGCAAAAGATTCATCCAACGCCGAACTGACAATGACGTTAGCGCAGTGGTTACGCTGGAAACTGAACGACGTCTACCAATCCAGCGACGCACAATCGCAGCAAATGTATCGCAGTGCTGTCGCCAAACATCTAAAGTCGTTCCAAAATGACCCGCTAACGTTACGCCACGATCGCATGCGACTGTTTCCCGGACAGGCGCTGGAAGAAGGCATTGTGATGGAAACCGCGGCTCGGCTGCTGGCGGCGGGCGACTACGTACGAGCCAACAGTTTGATGGAAGACGCGTTTGAAAACGCCGACGTTGACACCAGCGGTGAAGGTTCGACCAGCGACACGACCCAAGGCGTTTTGCCGCGGGCGGAAGCGATGCTGGCAAAGATGGTAGACACAGGCTGCGGTCGCGACGAAATTGAACTGCTAAAAGACACCATCGCCAAGCTTCAGACCGTGCGATCGGCCGAGCGTTCGATTCTTGCACCGGACCTTTATGAGATCCAATCAAACAATTCCAGGGATGGAAAAATATTGCGAACAGATGAAATCAGCGCCGACTGGTCGCGCGATGTTACTTCTATGGAACAGGAGAAACTAAGCAACTACTTCATCAGCACCCAGCACTTCTGCGAGATCGTTTCGACAGATCAGCCCGAACTCAACACGCTCAGCTTCCGATACATCGACGAATTTCGTGAATTTCAAATGTACGATCGCTTAGGTCGGCTCGTGCACAAAATTTACTTAGATCCTGACGGCAATTTCCTGGGGACCAAACAGGGGGCCAAAGGAAGAATCTTCCTGCACAGATCGCTGTTGCTGCTTTGTATCGAAAATGAAAAATTCGCCAGCGAGATATTCGCAATCGACTGGGAGAAGTTTATTCGCGGCAAGGCCGCACTGCTTTGGTACGCCGACAATGTGGAGTGTTCCTCCAGCGGACTCACCGACGGGAATAGGCAGGGCATCGCCGTGAAAAGTGACGGGATGTTGATGAGCCTGAGTCCTTTCACAGGAGAGGTGTTGTGGCAACGAAGTCGAGTTTCGTCCAGGTTGACGTTGCTCGAGGGTGACCAATCGATAACTCTTTGGAGTCGGACTCAACCACGCTCCCATGACAAAATTGATCCCATGGTCGGTCGCCTGTTGGCCTGTGGGAAAATGGATATCAAATTGAGATATGCTTCTGTGTTCTCCAAGGACCTTCAACTGTTCCGCACGGACAAAGAAACAGAGCCAAACGCGTCTAATGAAGACGACGCGGTGGACGCAATATTTGGCACTCAACCCATCAGCAGTAAAAACAAGACGGACGAACTAAACCTGTTTGACTTCAACCAACAAAAAGTACTTTGGACAAAAGATGTCGTCTCCGCAAAACCAGCCTTGGTTGACCAAGACAATTTGTTGGTGCTCTCGGGTGACGGCGTATTTTCGATGATGGACATGCGGTCGGGCGAACTCAAGTTCGAAACCAGCATCCCCGAACTCGCCAAGAGCGTCGTCTCGTCAATCACGGTTGATAAATTTAACGGGCTGTACGTCGTAACGGTCTATTCGCGGTCCCAGCAGCAACCAGTGTCTCAAGATGGCAGACGCATAGCGTTTCAGCCTATTCAAAAAAGCAACGCATTTATCAAAGGACACATCGTCGCGCTTGACGCCGCCACAGGCCAAGCCGTTTGGAAGTATCCGATTCCGGTACAACAATTCCAACAGCTGGAAAGTTTGCCATGGGATTCTCCGTTTTTGTTTTTGATACGAAAGAACGTCTATCAATCGCAAAGACCCCAAAACCGAATTCAAGTTGCGATGGTAGATTTGAAATCGGGGAAACTCAAGGCGAACGAACTTTTCACCGTTGCTGTACGTGATAACGTCTTCTACCGCGTCATCTGCTATTCCGGTTCTGATGATGATCCAAAACAATCCATCGAATTGCAAGTATCGGCCTTGAGAGCGCGGTTTCATCTGGGAGACGTTACAACAGCGCCTCAACCAGTTGCAGCGCTGAACGACGGCAGTTCTTTTAAACGTTTGAAAAAAGAGGTTTTGCCGGCTCCGGTGGTACCACAGTTAGCCACTGATTTCGAAAGTTTGACCGAACAAGCGATCGAAGCGGAGAAGAAACGTAAGGAACTGGGTAAAGAAGAAGTGCGAATGACGAAGCTGGAGATGCAGAAGAAGTAGTGTTCGCTCAGATAGGTCTCGCTCATCGCCACCCGTTTTATCAATCGACAGATCTTGAACACCTTTGATCGAAGAGCTTTAAACGCAAATAAATTCCAGCTACTTCATTAACGTCCATTTGCGGTCCTTAATCGTCGTCTCTTTCGGTAGTTGCATCGGACTCGAAAGTTCGGCGCGATGCTACTCACCGAGCATCGTCATCACTCACGCGTGTTCAATCTCAACCGTCTTTCCGCAAACTTCCAAACTCTTTCGCCCGGCTTCTAAAATTTGAGTCACCGGCAATGTTTGTTTGGCAGATGCCAAACGATGCTCCCAATCGGCAGCCGTTGTCTTACCCGCGTGTATCGACCGCACCGCAGCAACGAAAGCCGCAATGCTCTGGTACCCGTAACCCGCTTGCCCCGCAAAATCACCCTCGGCGTTGGGCCGATACTTCATGAACAACGGATTTGGTGAACTGTATCCGGCATCGTCGGTGGCCATCTGATAGCCACGATGCGCTTGATCAATTTGGATCTCGCCGTCTTGCCCCATGTAGTGAAAACGTTGCTGCGAGTGCACGTCACTGGTCGGTGCGATCCACGACGCCGTATAAATCGCCACGCCGAGATTTCCGCTGGCGACATTTTTCCATTGCACCAAAAGACTGATCGTGTCCTCCGCAGGAATCTCGATCGCATGAGCCACTCCCGTAGCGGCGATTGCCGAAACACTGACGGGCACCGCCAATCCGCCCACCGACCAATTGTGAAAATCAATATGATGAGCATTCAGGTAATAGCTGATATCGCTGGACTTGCCCGCCCACGCGCGGAACGTCTCCAACTGAGATTTCGGCTGGCTCATGTAAGAATTAAAGAAACTGAAATCGCCCAAAGCCCGAATCCGATCGCGCGCATCGGCATAAATCGGATCCCAACGTTTATGAACCTCCATCGCCACAATCACACCCTTAGCAGCCGCGGCGTCTATGAGGCGTCGATGCTGGTCGACCGTTTTCACGATCGGTTTGGCAACCAGCACATGCAACGATCGTTCAATTGCCGCCATCGCAATTTCAAAATGAGTGTCGTCGGGCGTAAAGATCAACACGCAATCGCCGGGGTCGAGACTGTCCATCGCGGTCAAATAAGCCGTCACATCTCGGGCACAGTCGTCCGAGGGGAAACTTTCGAATTCGGACGACACGTTGCGGTAGGTGCCGTCGATCACCGTTTTGAGGTGCTCGCGAATGCCAGGAAATTTGGTGCCGTTGGTTCCCGCAAGCAGAACGCGATTCAACTGCCCCAGAGCACGTTGGTCGAAGAGGCTCAGCCCAACCACACCAGCGCTTTTGTCCGACGCGCTGGCCTGCCCGCCAACGTAACCGGTGCTATATTCACCTGTGCCGACGCAGAGTGCATTGGGAGGTTGAGTGTTATCGGCCATAAAAAGGTTTCACTCTGCGGAAAAAAATGAAATACACTTCGAATCAAAATTACTCCGCGGCCGTTCGAATAAACGCCGCTGTCATCCAACCGATCGCTGAACGACCATCCAGCGCCACCAACTCATCAGCCACGTTCAAAAGGCCGCTCATGTCGGAATCACCATCATCGGTTGTCGCCGGCGCTGCTACCGACTTTTTCTGACGCAGCCAAGCCAGCCGATCGCTGCAAAGTTTTTGACACGACGCAAAATTCTCACGCACCAAATTCGTTTCAAAGATTGCCGGCAGATGCTGATCGGGCGCTTCCTGTTTCGCCAACCATAAACACTCGGTGAGAAATTCACCAATGGAAGGACGGGTCCGCGCGATCGCCACGATCGCCGTTTGCACGACTTTATTGGCGGCCGCGGCGATTGCGGGTTCGCTATCGAACATCCGGCGCGTGACGTTGGGCAACAATGCCTGCGGCAGAGATTCAAGTTTCGCCAGGCGCAGCGCCGACGCTAGCGCAGCGTGGCGAAATCGACGATCGCCATCATTGAGAAAACCATTCAGCGGATCAATGTACCGCGATTGCAACGCAGGAAACTCGGCCAGCGAAGCAATACTCCGACACGCGAAGCGATACCGCCGATCGTTGACATGTTCAAGCAAAAAATTGATGCCGGCATTTTGTACGGCTTCGGATTTCTGGACCGCAACCCCGACGGCCGCCGCCTCACGTACAATTTCGGCAGGATCTGAGATTGCTATCTGCAAAATGCGATTCAGCGCTTCGATCGAATAATCGCAAACCTCTTTGTCATCTCCGGCGGGAACGTCATCAGCAGGCATGTCGCTGGAGAGTTTGTGTTCATCAATCTTCTCCAGCAGCAAGCTGTAGCTTTCCACCGTCGCCTCGCGCACCAGCGGATCGTCGTCCGCCAAACCGACTTCGATCATCTCCAGAATATCTGGCTGCAGCGCAGGGACGATTTGCTCAAACGACCGAATCAGCGTCACCAGGAGCGCTGCCGTCCGGCGTCGGACCTGCGAATCGCCGTTTCTCAACGAATCGCGGAACTGATCAAAGGCTTTTTTGAGACTGCGCTCCGGCGCGGAAATCAGACCGCTTTCGAACTTCTGATTGGCCGTGCGACGCGCTTCATCGTTGAGATTGTAGATCGCGCGATGCAGCTGGCCAGTGATAAGCGAAATTTCGCGCATGGGAACAGTTCGATCTTCAAGCAACAAAAATAAGAGAATCTGACTTGCCTTAAGTCATCGGGGTAACGCTTCCGATGATATCAGCGTTGGTGTAACAGCAGCATTAGCATAACAATCCGAAGCCGATTGATGCAGCGGGGGATCGGCAAACCAAGCCCATAATAGGCACAAACTGCCGCAGAGCGCGACAAAGAAACCGATTGGACGCAACACACCATTTACAAAAGATTTTACCGTGGTGTAAACTCTTAGATTCTCGCAAATTCACGACTGTTCAACACAAAACCGAGATTCATGTTCGACTCATTGCAAGACGGCCTAAAAGGCGCTTTTAAATCACTGCGCGGAAAAGGTAAGCTGACCGAAGGCAACATGCGAGACGGCCTCAAGATGGTCGAACAATCGTTGCTCGATGCCGACGTCAGCATCGACGTCGTACGGTCATTCATGGGCAGCGTCACCGAACAGGCACTTGGCGAAAAAGTGCTCTTATCGCTCAAGCCCGAAGAGCAACTGGTCGGGATCGTCAACGAGGAACTGATCAAGCTTCTTGGGCCCGTCGATAGTTCGATTGAATTCAACAAAGACGTCAACATCATCATGTTGTGCGGTCTGCAGGGTTCGGGAAAGACGACCACCTGTGGAAAACTGGCCAAACTTCTGCAGCGCGAAAACATTACGCCGATGCTGGTCGCCGCCGACCTGCAGCGCCCCGCCGCGATCCAACAGCTGCATGTGCTGGGGGAAGAGCTTGGCGTGCCCGTCTACAGTGAACAGGGAGAACAGGATCCGGTCAAGGTTTGCACCAATGCGGTCGCCAAAGCCAAAGCCGAAAACTGCAAAGTCGTTATCCTCGACACCGCCGGCCGATTGGCGATCGACGAAGAACTGATGGAGCAGTTGAAAACGATCGACAGGAAGGTCCAACCCGATCAAGTGATGTTGGTCGTCGATGGTATGACCGGTCAGGACGCGGTCCGCAGCGCCGGCGCTTTCCATGAAGCGTTAGAGCTCAACGGCGTCATCATGACGAAACTGGACGGTGATGCCCGCGGTGGTGCATTGCTTTCGGTGAAACACGTGACGGGCGTGCCGATTCGATTCATCGGTACCGGCGAACACTTGGATAACTTAGAGGTGTTCCGCCCCGAAGGCATGGCCAGCCGAATTTTGGGCATGGGCGATATGTTGGCGTTGGTTGACGAAGCGAACAAGTTGGTCGACGAAAAGGAACAGGCGCGGTTGCAGGAAGCGATGGAGAAGGGGCGTTTCACCCTTAACGATTTCCGCAGCCACATGGAGAAGATGGCCAAGCCCGGTTTGATGCAGAAGATGATGGGACTGCTGCCGGGCATGCCCAACATGGGCGAAATCAGCAAAATGATGAACAACTCCGACACCTCGGGGCAGATGAAACGCATGGTCGGCGTTATTGATTCGATGACCGCCGCCGAACGCATAGACCCTTCGGTCGTTGATGTACGGCGGAAGCAACGCATCGCCAAAGGTGCCGGTGTCGAGCCCAAGGTGGTCAGTGATCTGCTTAAGAATTTTGACATGATGAAGAACGTCATGACCGGAATGGCGGGTATGGGTGCGACGGAAAAAATGCAGAAGATGCAGGAGCTTCAATCCGGTGCCATGAATCCGGGAATGGGCATGCCTAAGATGAAAAAATCCACCGGGAAACGTCTAACGCCGAAACAGCGCAAGAAGGCGCAGAAAGAACGCGCGAAGCAGCTCAAGCTGATGAAGAAGAATAAGAAGAAATAGTAGGGACAAGGTAGGAAGCAGAAATTTATAATTTCCAATTTCCAATTTCCGATTTCCAAATTCCAAATTCCAAATTCCAAATTCTAATTTCCAAATTCTAATTTCTAATTTCTAATTTCTAATTTCTAAATTCTAAATTCTAAATTCTAAATTCTCCTCCCCCATGTCCGATCGCCCAACCAACCGTCGCGACTTCCTCTCGGGCAGATCTGCGGCTCGCGCGATCGGCGATGCGATCAATTCACTTTCCGCCACCGAACCGCCAACCAACGCCGCGGCCGGCTCCCTCCAGCGCCAATCGGCTTACCTGGAAGAATACTCTAAACCGGCAATGGCCTGCCAATTTCAATTACTGCTGAACATGCATCAGTATCCGCAATCGGGATCCGCGACCGGAGAAGCGTTTGAACTGATCGACGCTTTAGAAGATCAGATGACTGTCTACCGCGACCACAGCGAAATCAGTCAACTCAATCGCACGGCATTTCACCAACCGGTCAAAGTGGAACGTCGTTTATTCGAACTTCTGCAGACCGCTGAAAGAGTTCACCAGGAAACTGGCGGAGCCTTCGACATCACCGCAGGCCAGCTCTCCAAACTCTGGGGATTCGAACAACGTTCGGCACAGATTCCCGACACCCAAGCACTCCAAGCCGCACTCCAAACCGTCGGCATGCAACACATCACCTTGGACGAAGACGCAAACACCGTTTCCTTCGCGATCGACGGAATCAAGATCAACCTCGGCGGCATTGGAAAAGGATACGCGATCGACCGGACCAGCAGCTTACTCCGCATGGAAGGGATCAGCGATTTCGCCATCCACGGCGGTCAAAGCAGCGTGCTCTGCGCCGGCGACAACGTCACGCTCGACGACAACTCAAGCTCCAACACGCAGTCCGGATGGCCAATCGGGCTCAGCCATCCCGTGTTACCGGAAATCCGTTTGGCGACCTTTCATCTCAAAGATCAGGCGCTCGGAACATCGGGTTCAGGCCGGCAAGGCTTTTTTCACCAAGGCAAACGGTATGGTCACATCATCGACCCCAGAACCGGATGGCCCGCGGATAATTTTCTATCGACGACGGTGATTTCGCCGTCCGCTGCACTCAGCGATGCCTTGGCCACCGCCTTCTTTGTGATGACGCTTGAGGAGATCGAAGCCTACTGTCGAAAACACACGGACGTTGCGACGGTAATCACGATCGGCGATCCAGCGGCAGGGCGCGGCGACGTAGAATTGGTTTGGTTCAATCTCGGCGATGACGACTGGCAACGCGCGTAGGCTCGTTGCTCCGTCTATCTAATTCCGCCGATTCTTATTCCATCTTGCGGATGATCGACTCGAGCGATTCCATCTGCTGCTTCCACAGTTCGATGACGTCATCGCGATTGAAGATGCCAACGTGTTCGCCATTGAATCCTGATTCGCTGACGTTGACGGTTTCGCCAAATGTCATCGCGATTTTTTGGTAACGCGCTTCGTCAATCAGTCGCATCGTCGGCGAAACGGATTGCTTGCCGCGTACGCAACCGCGAAAGACCAGTTGAGTGAATCGTAGGGCGGCCGCTTCGACGTCCGGTGCCAATAGGACCCAGCGATGGTCTTCGGATTGAACGTAGAACTTTTGTAAGGGAGCGGTTTGGTCGGACATGTTTGGCGAAGGATGGTGAGTGTCTTTAGTGGTATAGAAAACTCGTTTACATCAGCCGTGACGCCGATGCTTGAAGGAATATAGGTTATGTTGTTTGACGGGTGAAAATAAAAGCCATATTTCGCCAACGAGCGGACAAAGAAGCAAAACACCCTGCAAAAACAGGGTTTTAGAGCCTGCCGAATTTCAACCGGGATCAGGATCGCCTCGATTCCCCGCAGAAATCCGACTATTTGACCGGCCCCATCCGCCGAGATCGGGGCAAAAATCGGACGCCGCAGCCGACCAATAAAGCCAACAGGATCGGCGCGAACTCCAGCACCGGGAAGATGAAATCGAAAAAGGCCGTTCCGGCGTAAGGCGTTCCCACCAGACCCGGTCCATTGAGAGTAACCACACCGTAGTGCTGCAATAAGAATTGTAGGTAGAAAGCCATCCCCCACAGAAGCCCTGGGGCATTTGGATCAAAAACACCGTGGTACTCGAAATAGAATCGTAGGTAATAGGCCATCGTAACGATCGCCACGCCGTACCAAATCCGACTGCGGCAGAACACCAACCACGGCAATGCCCACGTCCAATACCAAGGGTTCTGCGTTGGTGCCAATAGCCAAAACCAGGCGATCGTCAGAAACACCATCTCTAAAAGCACCAAAGGATCGTCCTGCCTCCAGAGCCGAACGCACGTCCAAGCCACGATCAAAGTAAATATCACCAATGTCAACCGACGCGTGAACGAAAAAGGAGCCGACGCCTTTGGACCGCCGGTCAATTCGCAATACCAATCCGCAAACCGATGCCGCCACTGGTTGCTGGTCTTCACGAACCACACTTTCGACGCGGTTGATTCATTCTCCTGAGCATACTGCTGGGCGGAACTTCCGTAGGGTTTGAGATTCTCGATAATGACCATGAAGATAAAGTCATTCATCTCCCAGCGACTGACGAACGCTTCAATCCCCGCCGGTGGCCCAACATTCAAAGGTTGTTTCTCAAAGTCGTGGTCGTCCCTAAAATCCGCCACCAGCGATTTCGCATGTTCCACCGAATCATGCACGTACTTCGTCTTGCCGATCATTGGCCATAACAGCGCCGCGGTCACGACCCAAAAAATAATCAGCGGGACGACCGCAGCCAATCGCATGCGTTTGAACATCAGCAAAGCCCAAATCGGTCCAAGGATGATCGGGAATAATTTCGCACCAACGCCCAGCGCTAATAACACCGCCGCGAGGCAGCTGCCCAAAAACGACGACGTCAACAGAACCTCGACACCGCCCTCCCCGGCGGTGACATCGACCGGGCGCGCGATCCGCCAATACGACACGACCATGACGTAAACAGCCGCGACGTTGAAGAAGACGGCGATCGAATCCAAATGCCCGCTGTTGGCGATTTCCTTCAGCAGCAACGGGCACCACAAATAGGCCACCACCCAAACGCTTGGCAATGACAATCGCTTGAGCAACAGCACTAACAAAAACGCCGTCGCCAAATCAAAAACGATCAACACGCCCTTCATCGCGAACAGCATGCCCCAGTAGCTTCCAATGAATTTGCCAATCGTAGCCGCGATCGCAAACGGAATCTGATTGGTCAGTGGATACGGCGTGGTGTAATCTTCGAAGTGCACGCCTTTGAAGGTCTTTTCAATCCCAGGCGCAGTCGCCAACCGTGACAGACGCTCCAGATCCTCTCGCTCGGTCAACTTGGTTCGATAGTTGGGAATTCCTTTACTTGGGACCAGTTCGACTTCTGTGGGCGAATACTCATAAGGGCTGATCCCTTGCGAAACGACAATGCCATCCCAGAGATAACGGTAGAGATCGACTTCTTGGATCGGCACCGAAAACAACAGCACCAACCGAAACAGCACCCCAAATCCAACGACCATCGTAAGAAGACCGGCTCTCGATGCCCCCGCAGTGCTCGATCGGTCGGTTGCGTGCTTCCAGATCATTTGACGACATGCGAACAGATAGCCCACCCCAGCGATCGTGAACAGCGCCAACACCCACAGCAGCGGCCGCTCCTTTTCGGGGTCGGATTGCTGGCAATCGAAACTTAGCCAACTGATCGCCGAATAGACCAACAGCATCAACACGCCGAAGAACAACAAATGCCACCGTCGCGATTGATCTATTGATTGGGGCGATTGCGGCATCGAAGCGAATTGAAAGACAGAATGGATTTCGTGAATTGGTGATTGGACGCCCGGGGGAGCGTAAACTACACGGCAGTCTATCAAATTTTGAATTTTCTGTGGTACGGCGGATAGACTTTCGTTCGCCAACTCACAGTTATCGCAGATCGAATCCTACCCCGAACGCACGAGCATGGCATTTTCAGCAGCTGCTGCGGGAGAATGCGATCAATCGTCATCCGATTCTTCAAAATCTTCTTCGGAGAACATGGGGTTGGAAACATCGTACGCTTCGACCTCAAAGGGGTTATCCAGATACGCATCCTTGCCGCGCATCCACAACGCCGCTGACCAACCCAAGTACGCCGGCAGGAAAAACGGTCCCCACCGTTCGTACTGCCTGACATGCACGTGCTCGTGATCGCGCGCGACGCGCAACGTGTTTTGCGTTTGCCCTAAAATCGAATGCCCCAACGTCATCGCCGCCGCTCCGCGTCCGCCCAACATTCTTTGCAACGCCCACTGCACAAATCCTCCATAGACCTCAACGCAACCGCGTTCGATTTGCATCCGGCCACCGGTCACAAGTGCTAGCACTCCCAGCGACAACCCTAGCAAGGTATTAGGGCTGGCCCATATAACTAGTAAGCAGCGGATTAGCATTGAACGCATGCGTTGTTGGACTGGGTTTGATTTGAAACTCGGTAACGCGATAGAATCTCGTGCACGCGTCGATTTTAGAATGTCAGGATAGGTTATGCGACAAGCACAAGCAACGGAATGCTGGCTGACTCGAAACGGAACGCAACATCGGTTCGGTCTGATTCACCGCCGCCTCATCCTGGCTCGCATCGGCAGCCTCTGCTTCGTTCCGACGGTGATTCTCCTTTGTTCTGCGTTTGTATCGGCCCAACAGTCGCCGCTTGAACAGCTGACAAAAATCGAAGCTTCGATCCAGCGCGTCGCGGAAAAAAACATGGACGCCTGCGTGGCGATCTTTGACGGGTCCGGCGTCGGCAGCGGCGTCATCGTCAGCCCCGACGGTTTGATTCTGACCGCCGGCCACGTGATGAGCACCGACTACGCCGAATACGAGGTTTACTTTCCCAACGGGAAATCCGCGATGGCCACGCGTCTGGGCCGGAACCTGGATATTGATTCGGGCATGATCAAACTCAAAGGCGGTAACTGGCCTCATGTAGAAATCGGCAGTTCCGACGCGCTGCAAAAAGGCGACTGGGTTGTTTCGCTGGGGCACTCTGGCGGATTCGAACTAGGCCGCAAACCACCGGTGCGATCAGGGCGACTACTGGAAGTAAAAGGTCATCAGTTGATCACCGACGCAGTTTTGATTGGCGGAGATTCTGGCGGACCGTTGTTCAACCTCAACGGCGAATTGGTCGGCATCCACAGTTCCATCGGCGACGCGGTTTCGCAAAATCGCCACGCGCAAATCGAAGAATTCCTGCAAGACTGGGACCGGCTCAAACGCGGCGACTCGTGGGGTAAACTGCCCGAGCTCGTCGCTAAGAAGATCCCCTCAGGCAAAGCGAAACTGGGTGTGACGTTAGATCTAAAAGCCGACCGCGCCAAAATAAACTTCGTCAAACGCGGCTCACCTGCCGATCGAATCGGTCTGCGTCCCAACGATGTCGTCATTCAATTCGACGGCGAAATCATCACCGACAGCCGGCATCTGATTCGCGCCGTTCAAAAACACGTTCCTGCGGACACCTGCTTCATCAAGATTGACCGCAACGACGAAATACTGGATTTAGAAGTGCGTTTGCAATAAGCCATCGCCGAAAACTCGGCAGAAATTTGTTAAGGATAACAAATGACCAACCACATCCCAATTCGTCCGATGTTCACGATGAACACCCTGCAACGCATACGTATACGTAGAAGTATTCTGCTGCTCGGCATCGCATGCGTGTCGGCTGTTGCAACGGCGCTGCTGCTCTCTTCTGCCGCGCAAGCTCAACTACCGCGCGACTTGCATGATCAATTCGAACGTCTGCTGGACGACCTCGAACCGGATTTGCGTTTGCGATTCCAAGCCGCGATCGACAACGAAACTTCCACCGTAGTTTTTACGCTGGACGAATTTAAACGTTTCCGCGACAACCCAATCAACCCTTTCGAAGATCTGCTCCGCATCAATCCTCCGGCCAATTCGGGGGATATCGCGCTGAACTTTGAACTGCCCAGCCTTCGCAATCGGCGGATCGTGGACAAGGAACGTCAATCAAGCCAATTGCTTGCCGAGGTTGAACCTGTCGCCGCGGCGGTCTTTCGGAGCGTCGTTTCCTTCTGGAAAGATGATCGAAATATTGCGCTCGGCGTGGTCGTTCACAAAGGCGGACACATCGTGACCAAGGCATCCGAGATACAAAAACGAGCCCCCGTCACCTGTTTGATCGGCGGCGAACACCTGCCGGTCACGTTGGTGCGCATTGACAAAGAAAACGACGTTGCTCTGGTCAAAGTCGAAACTAAAGAATTAACGCCCATCGACTGGAACTCGGTTCCGGAGGAACCGGCCGCAACCATTCAACCCGGCAGTTTTGTGCTGACGCCCGGCGAAGACGCACTGCTGGCGATCGGCACCTATTCCGTTCAACCGCGATCGACCGAATTTGGAGAACAGGCCTTCTTAGGCGTGAAACCTGAACGCGTCGATTCAGGCGTGCGGATATCGCAAGTGAATCCGGGCGACGCTTCTCATGCGGCGGGTCTGATCGACGGGGATGTGATCACAATGCTGGGCGGTGAAAGCATCGTCGATGTGGACGACTTGGTCACTGCAATCCGCGCCCATCGTCCAGGCGACAGCGTAAAGATCCAGTACCTCCGGCACGGGATGGCCCAATCCACTCGCGCGATCCTTGCCGGCCGCAACATGCCATCACAACAAGCGGCTCATTTCAAGATGATGAATCGGTTGGGCGCGATTCTGTCACGACGAGCCGATAATTTTTCTTTCGTCTTCCAACACGACACGCCCCTGTTTCCAGAACAATGCGGCGGGCCGATCTTAGATCTCAAGGGCAACGTCATCGGCATGAATATCGCGCGTCAAGGCCGCGCGTCGAGTCTTGCGATTCCTTCAAGCCGAATGCAAACGATCGTCGACGATCTAATGCGTAGCTCGGTTGCGGCGATGCCGTAGGCGTAAAACGTCTATCGTTTCGGACTCAGAGACTGGAAGCAACTTCCAGAGTGACAGCCCCCACATACCCCGGATAGGGGTTACAGCCATTAGCCGGTGATTGAGCGCAGCGACATCACCGGCTACAGGCTGTGCCTCCTACCGGGGTATACGCGCGACTTCAGTGCATCGGGGATCTCCCCTCAATCACTCGCCTTTCATCATGGGCACCAGACGCATTAAATCTGAAGTCGGCAACGACTTCAAATAGCTGCGTTTGGGCTTCTTGAAATAAAACATCAGCGACGCTGCGTGCGGTTGAACATGAAAGCATTCCCAGCGCTGAGCCCCTAATTGATTCAGCGTCTTTTCAGCGGCGGCAGGTTGCTTGTCCGCGACGAAGACAACCTTGTACTCCCACGCATTCATGTTCTTAAAATCCTGAGTCAACCAACTTCCCGCATCGTTGGCGGTCGTCAGTCCCTTATTCTTGAGTGCTTCGAACGTTTCGTTGGCCCACTTCATCGTGTCCTCGCCATCAATGCCCGGGTTGGGTTTTCCCTTCCCCCAGAATCCACGCACCGCCTCAGGCAGCATCGAATCCTCTTCGCCCTCGGCTTGGCCCGGCGGTTGATACACAACGTCGCGCGTGACGCGTTCGATCTCGCGCGGCGCATCATAGCCAGAGGCGGAAACGGCTTGAGCCACCTCCGACCGCTCACACCCTGTTACCACAATCAAAGTCACACATAGACTTATCACAACCAAATCACGGACACGAACCATCTCAAACTCCTCTATTGCACTGCAAAATAAACGCCTTAAACGCATTGCCTTAAACGCAACGCCCCAAACAGCATCTCAATCTTCTCTCTGCTTCTCTTCAAAACAGTTAATCACCAAAGCCGTCCATCCGGTCTGATGCGAAGCCCCCAGCCCCCGACCCGAATCACCATGAAAATACTCATAGAACAACACGTGGTCTTTCCAGTGAGGATCATCCGCGAACCGCTGTTGCAAGGCGTTGAGCGGACGATGGCCTTTTTCGTCCCGCAGAAACAATCTAGTCAACCGCTGGGCAATCTCCTGCGCGACTTGCTTCAGGTTCATCATGTTCCCCGAACCCTTGGGGCATTCGACCTTCAAACTTTCACCGTAGAACGAATAGTACTGGTGCAACGATTCGATCAGCAAATAATTCACCGGAAACCAAATCGGGCCTCGCCAGTTCGAATTTCCACCAAACAGATGCGAATCAGATTCGCCGGGGTTATACCGTACTGAATAGCTTTGCCCGTCGACGTTGAGCACGAACGGCTGGAGGTCGTGGTACTTGGACATGGAACGAATCCCAAAATCCGACAAAAACTCGCTCTCATCGATCATCACTTCGATCATGTTCACCAGTCTTTCGCGCGAAGGAATCGCTAGCAACGTGAACACGTTCTCCGATTGTTTTTCCATGCACGTGATCTGTTTGGACAGTCCCTTGCGATTCTCAAGGAACCACTCCATGCGTCTCTTAAAACCCGGCAGACGATCAATCAGCTCCGAATCCAAGACACCGACGGCCACCATCGGCAACAATCCCACCATCGATCGGATCTTCAGCGCGATCGCTCCGTCGGCGCGGCTGAGGTGATCATAGTAGAACCCGTCTTCCTTGTTCCACAATCCGCCTTTGCCCATATTGTTCATGGCGTCGGCAATCGTGATGAAGTGTTCAAAGAACTTCGACGCCACGTCTTCGTAGCTTTCATCCTCCCGCGCCAGTTCCAACGCAATCGTCAGCATCGTCGTACAGTAAAACGCCATCCACGCCGTCGCGTCGGCTTGGTCCAAGCGGCCGCCGATCGGTGAGCTTTTGGACCGGTCGAAAATCCCAATGTTATCCAGCCCTAAAAAGCCGCCCGAAAAGATGTGATTGCCGTCGCTGTCTTTTCGATTGATCCACCAAGTGAAGTTGATCAACAGTTTGTGAAACACGCGCGCTAAAAACGACCGGTCGCGTTCTCCCTCGGGGCCCGACATCTCGTAAATTTTCCACGCCGCCCAAGCATGAACCGGAGGGTTGGCATCAGAAAAACTGAACTCGTACGCCGGAATCTGACCACTGGGATGCATGTACCACTCGCGCAAAAACAGAATCATCTGGGACTTGGCGAACTCGATGTCAATCCGCGCAAACGGGATCATGTGGAAGGCTAAATCCCATGACGCGTACCAAGGATACTCCCATTTGTCGGGCATCGAGATGACATCACGATTATAAAGATGCTCCCATTCCGCATTCCTGCCCGACAAACGCTGGCTGGGCGGATCGGGTGTGACCGGGTCGCCACGCAACCAATCACGCACGCTATAAAAGTAAAATTGCTTCGTCCACAACAACCCGGCGTAACCCTGCCGCGCGATGGCTTTGGCTTCTGCGCCCTCGATATCCGACAAAGTCTCGTCGTAGAAGGTGTCCGTTTCCCTGATCCTCAACTCCATCGTCGCGGCAAAATCATCGCCCACCGAAAACTCAGCATCTGAATCGATTCGGTTCTCTTGGACGGCCAATTGGTATTGTTCGTCCGACAGCAATCGTAGATGAACGACCTTCGATTGTCCGGGTTCGATTTGCATCTGAAAATGCGGAGCGCTTTTGGTTCCCGAAAGATCTGGATTGACCGCTTCGGTATCCTTATTGACGACGTAGCGGTGAAACGCATCCTTGACGTACGGCGTTCGGTTACGGCCGTCATAAAGGTTTTTGTAGTTTGTTTCGTTGTTAGTAAACAGCGACTGCGGCGTCTGACCATCGCCGCCTTCAATCAGAAAGTGGAATCGCCCCAGCGACTCTTGTTCGGTCACGAAATGTCCCGGTGACTCTTGTTGAATATTCGGCTCGGGCCAATAACCTTCGCCCTTGCGACCGGTCGACCAAGTATTCCGATACCAAAGCGTTGGCAGCAAATGCAGGGGCGCGGCTTCGGGACCGCGATTGGTGACCGTCACGCGGATCAGAATATCGTTAGGGTGACGTTTGGCGTATTCGGCCTGCACGTCGAAATATTTGCTATCGCGGAAGACGCCGGCGTCCTGCAGTTCGTACTCCAGATCCTTCAACGATCGGTTTCGATTCTCCTCACGCAGTTTCTCGTACGGGAATTCGGCCTGAGGATATTTGTAAAGCGCCTTCATATAGGCATGCGAGGGCGCCGAATCCAGGTAGAAGTACGCTTCTTTGACGTCTTCGCCATGATTGCCCTCGGGGCCGGTCAACCCAAACAGACGTTCCTTGAGAATGGGATCTTTTTCGTTCCACAACGCCAGCGCGAAACACAGCCTCGACTGACGATCGGTGATCCCCAGCAGCCCGTCTTCGCCCCAGCGGTAGGTGCGACTGACGGCGTCCTCGTGGGTGAACGAATGCCAGCTATCACCGCCGGCGGAATAATCTTCTCGGACGGTGCCCCATTGCCGTTCCGCCAAATACGGGCCCCAACGTTTCCAGTTCGCGGTTCGATCGTTGCTGGCTTTGAGCCGAAGGGTTTCGGGACAGCTCTTCTTTGGGTGATGTTTCATAGAATCCTGAAAATTGAAAGATTACTTTGGCGAAGCGGTTTTGGACGAGTGGTGGGACGCCGATCCACTTGATGGCGATGTTCTGCTTCCCCGACAACAGTATAAGGGCACGACAACCGTTCGCTAAAGCCCACCTCGGTAATGCCCACCTCGGTAATGCCCACCTCGGTAATGCCCACCTCGGTAGAGCCACCTTGGCCTTCGCCCGTCCACCGCCGCGGAACCATGTTTGATCGCCAAAGCGTGAAATGCATGTCCGCCGCGATATCGAGCGACCGAATCAGAAACAACAGCTGCGCAACCTGTCGCAGCGACATTCTCGGCGGTATCCTATAAAATCAACGACCGCACCGATCGTACCCCCGAACCAACTCAGCAATCCTCCGCACCTGCATGACTGGCGACTCCAAAAAAACGAAAGCCGATTCGAATTCCGACAATGGAAACGACGCCGAAGCCCCCGTGCCGCCGGAACAGCACTTGGCTTACCAGTTCGATCCAGCGCTATCGGCTTTCGAAAACACCGCCAAAAAAGTTCGTCTTTTTCCCCAATCGCCGGGCGTCTATCTAATGAAGGATTCCACCGGCGTCGTGATCTACGTCGGCAAGGCGACCAATCTACGTTCCCGCGCCGGCAGCTACTTCCTCAAAGCCGCCAAGCAAGAGCAGCGTACGGCCGACTGGATTGATGATATCGCCGACATCGACTGTATAGTTTGTGAAAGCGAAGTCGACGCGCTGTTGGTGGAATCGAGATTGATCAAGGACATCCAACCGCGGAACAATAAAATCCTCAAGGACGATAAGACGTTCCCTTATCTTCAGATCACCACTCACGAGGACTTCCCGCGCGTCGAAATCACGCGCGAACCGGCCAACACAGGCGTGAAGCTGTACGGTCCGTTCCCCAGCGCCGGGGCGCTGCGTGGCGCGATCCAGGTCTTGCAGCGCATCTTTAAATTCCGCACTTGTTCCCTGGACATCACCGACGGCGATGAACAGTGGCGATGGTTTCGGCCCTGTTTGTTGGCCAGCATTAAACAGTGCACCGCGCCGTGCAATTTACGAATCTCAAAAGAAGAATATAAAAAGGACATCAAGCGATTGCATCTGTTCCTGGCCGGCAACAAAAAACGTTTGATCAAACAACTGAAAACGGAGATGATGACCGCCTCCAAGGATTTGGATTTTGAAAAGGCGGCCAAGCTACGCGACGAAATCGAAATGTTGGAATCGCTCGACCGACGCGGCGAACTCGACACCCACGCCCAGCCAGAGGTTTTCTACGTCGATCCGAAAAAGGGACTGACCGGACTGAGGCAGGTGCTCAAACTAAAAGAAACGCCACGTTCAATCGAAGGCGTTGACATCGCGCATCTGGGCGGCGGTGAAACGGTCGCTAGTTTGGTGCAGTTCATTGATGGGCTGCCATTTAAACCGGGCTACCGGCGATACAAAATCAAGAACGTCAAAGGCATCGACGATTTTCGTTCGATTCACGAAGTCGTCGCGCGACGCTTCCAACGGCTTTCCGATGAACAAGAGGCCTTTCCTGATATTCTCCTGATCGACGGTGGCAAGGGGCAGTTAAGCAGCGCGGTGGCGGCGTTTGAGTCTTTGGGAATCGAGCCACCGACGCTGATTTCGATTGCGAAAAAGAACGAGGAGATCTATCGCCCCGGCAATAGCGAACCCTTGATCCTCAGCCGGCACGCGTTTTCGCTGCGGCTGCTGCAGTACGTTCGTGACGAAGCTCACCGTTTCGCCCAGCACTACCACCACATCCTCCGCAATAAATCGACCTTCAAGTGATTCCACGCTTGGAAGAGGCCATGATGTAGACGCTCTGTTCATTGTCGACAGTTCTTGAGCGACAATATGTTGAGAAAACCCTCGCTCCCACCTATACTTACGTCCCTTCCGTTTCCATCAGCACATCTACAAGTCGATTTTTCATGCCTGACAACAAAAAGGTCTTCTCACTCCCGCTGTTTTTAGGCGTCGACGTTGGCGGAACCAATATCAAACTGGGCGTGGTGGACGACTTAGGCCAAACCGTTTGCTACACGAAGTTTCCCTCTCAAGCCGACCAATCGCCCGAACCGACGATCCAGCAAATTAGGCCGCTGATTGAGAAACTTTTATCAGAGCAAGGTTACTCATTTGATGACGTTGCTGCGGTGGGCGTAGGAACCCCCGGTCCGATGGATATCGAACGCGGCCGGTTGCTGACGCCGTATAACATGCCCGGTTGGCACCACTATCCGATTCGTGAAAAACTCCAATCGGCGACCGGAAAACCGGTGACCTACACCAACGACGCCGGTGCCGCCGCGTTCGGGGAATACTGGATTGGCAGCGGACGACAATACTCCAGCATGATCTTGATCACGTTGGGGACAGGTGTGGGCTGCGGAATCATCGTCCAAGACGTGTCCATCGACGGTGCTCATAGCCACGGCGCAGAATGCGGTCACATTATCATTGACACGTCGCCCGAAGCGCTGATCTGTTCCTGTGGCAAGGCCGGTCACTTGGAGGCCTATGCCAGTGCCACGGGCATCGTTGCGCGGGCCAAGTCCGCGCTGTGCAGCCATCCGGAGAGTACGCTCAACGGATCGAACAAAGAATCGTCTCCGCTTTCGGCGCTGGCGGTTTCGCAAGCGGCCGATGCTGGTGATGCGTTAGCGCTGGAGTTGGTGAAAGAAACGGCCGAATATCTTGGGCGCGGGATCGCCACGTTGGCACACATCATTGATCCAGAAGCCTTCATTCTCGGCGGCGCCGTGGATTTCGGCGGCGACAAAACACCGCTGGGGCGATCCTTCCTCGACGGCGTCATCGCAGAAACTCGCCGGTTGATATTTCCGGTCTTGGGCGCGGAATTGGTCGTAAATTTTGCGAAACTCGGCGGTGACGCCGGCTTTATCGGCGCGGCAGGCATGGCCCGGTCCCAATTCAAGAAATCGGCATCTCTCTAAATCCGATTTCTGCCTATAATCCCCTGACATCGCGGGCTGTGTGCCTGCATCCGCCCATTTTCTGCCGGCCCCTTCGCCAACTTATGTCACAAAAGATCGCCCCCAAAAACATTCGCAACTTCTGCATCATCGCTCACATCGATCACGGCAAAAGCACGCTCGCCGATCGACTGCTCGAACACACCGGCACGATCACCAAACGAGAGATGCAAGACCAGATCTTGGACGATATGGATCTGGAACGTCAACGCGGCATTACGATCAAAGCTCGCGCCGTGGCGATCCAAGTGAAAAAAGACGGTCAATGGTATGAGCTGAATTTGATCGACACGCCGGGGCATGTGGATTTCCAGTACGAGGTCTCGCGATCGTTGAGCTGTTGCGAAGGGGCGCTGCTGTTGGCGGACGCGTTTCAAGGCGTCGAAGCGCAAACCGTCGCCACCGCTTACGCCGCGATCGAACATGACCTGGACATCATTCCTGTCGTCAACAAAATCGACCTCAAACACGAACGCTCTGATGAAGTCATCCGCGAAATGGAACAGACGATCGGCATCAGCGGCGATGAAGTGGTCAAGGTCAGCGCCAAAACTGGCATCAATATCGACGAACTGATCGACGCGATCATCGAACGCATTAAGCCTCCGATATCAGATGCCAAGGCACCTTTGCAGGCGATGATCTTTGATTCGCACTACGACGAATATCGTGGCGCGATCACTTACGTGCGCGTCGTCAGCGGCACCGTCAAAAAGGGCCAGAAGGTGCAGATGATCCGCGGCAAGAAGACTTACGAAGTGATTGAACTGGGACAGTTCTGCCCCAAACAAACGCCGCGCGATGAATTGGTGGCAGGCCAAGTCGGCTATCTGGTTTGCAACATCAAGTCATTAGAAGACGTGAACATCGGTGACACGGTTTCGGGCATTGGCAAAGACGCCGCCGAAGCACTGCCCGGTTATCGCGAACCCAAACGTATGGTTTACTGCGGACTGTATCCGTCTGACGGGCAAGATTTTTCTGAGCTGCGAGACGCGCTAGGGAAGCTGGCGGTTAACGATCCCAGTTTTGAGTTCATGGCCGAATCCAGCGACGCGTTGGGTTTTGGTTTCCGCTGCGGCTTCCTCGGAATGTTGCACATGGAAGTGGTTCAGCAACGGTTGGAACAGGAATCGGATGTTGACCTGGTACAAACGGCTCCCAACGTCACCTATGAGATTCTGACCAAACGCGGAGAAACACTTCACGTTCACCGTCCGCAAGATGTTCCTGATCCCGGTGAGATCGAAGAATTCCGGCAACCGATCGTGCGTGTAAACTTGATCCAGCCCGAAGAATACGTCGGTGCGGTGATTAAGCTGTGCCAAGAACGGCGGGGGATTCAGCAGGGCACCGAATACCTATCGGCGTCGCGAATTATGCTGACGTATGACCTGCCGCTGGCCGAAGTCATCTACGACATGCACGACCGCTTGAAAAGCATCACGCGCGGATACGGGACGATGGACTACGACTTGGTCGGATATTTTGCGGCTGATTTGGCCCGACTGGATATTTTGGTCAATGGTAAGAAAGTAGACGCGCTGAGCATCATTTGCCATCGGGCCGATGCCGACAGACGCGGCAGAGCGGTGTGCAAAAAGCTTAAAGAAGAGATCGACCGGCACATGTTCGAAGTGGCCGTCCAAGCGGCGATCGGTTCCAGAATCATCGCTCGTGAGACGGTTAAAGCCCTGCGAAAGAACGTGACCGCAAAGTGCTACGGCGGAGACATCTCCCGCAAACGTAAACTTTGGGCCAAGCAAAAAGAGGGAAAGAAACGCATGAAGTCCGTCGGCAGCGTGGACATTCCTCAAAGGGCCTTCATGGCGATTCTAAGCACCGGCGAAGAGAGTCGGAAGTAACGTTGGCACCGTAGGCCGGACCGAGCCGACAGGCGCTGTTCCGGCATTGCGCGCATTGCGGATCATTGGACAGAAGATTCAGAGACTTACTCAGTGGCTAAGCCGTAACTGCGCCTATCGGCTTTGTACGGCCTACTTTTCTACATTGTCGACACCCAGTTAAAGCGTTGCCGCGATCTCTGCTGCCGCGTCGCACAGTTCTTGTGCTTCGGCCATTGTTGCCGCTTCGGCGATCGCTCGGACGATCGGTTCGGTGTTACTGGGTCGGACTAAGATCCATTTGTTGTCCCAGTCCAATCGCAAGCCATCCATATCATCCGCCTTCGCATCGGAGTATTTGGCCGCCAGTTTTTCGTAGAGTGCGGGAATCGCCGCTCGATCAATCGCGACTTTCGTCTTGCAGATGTCATACGATGGGATCTCAGCAACCAACTCACTAATCGTCTTATCATTAGCCGCCATTGCGTCCAACACCTGAGCCATCGCGACGAAACTATCGCGGACATAGCCGACCTGAGGATCAATCGGGCCACCATTGCCTTCGCCTCCATAAACTGCGTCCAGTTCAATCATTTTCGATGTGACGTTCGCTTCGCCAACAGCGCTTAAATGCAACGTCGAACCGTTGGACTTACAGATGTCGTCCGACATGCGACTGGAAGAACAATTGATGACGACGTTGCCTTTGCGTGTCTTGAGCGCATGATTCATCGTGATCGCCAACGTGTACTCTTCCCCGATGTACTGGCCAGATTCGTTGATCACCGCTAAACGATCCGCATCCGGATCCTGACAGAACACGGCGTCGGCCCCGAACTCGATCGCGCGTTTCACAGTGGATTGAAGATTCGCCTCAGTCGGTTCAGGCGGGTGTTCGAACAACCCATCAGGCTCATCGCCCAAACACTCCAGCTGACAATTAAGCGCCTCAAGCAAACGCTTCCCGACGACGCTGCCGGCCCCGTGATGGCTGTCCAGAACGACTTTGTAGTTCTTCGCGCGGATCGCTTCCGCGTTAACGGTTGCCAGAACCTTCTCAATGTGTTTTGACCACGTATCTTCCAGCGGCGTGATCGCGCCGATCTGATCATGAGGCACGGCAGGGAATTCATAATCTCGGTAAACGTCTATTACTTTTTGCCCCGTTTGAGCATCCACAACGCGGCCGTGGCCACCGAATAATTTAATGCCGTTGTAGGGAGCCGGATTGTGACTGGCAGAGATTTGAATACCACCGGCGGCGTTGTGCTCAAGCACCAAAATACCCGTCGTGGGCGTCGCCGCCACATCAGCGTAAATCACATCGCGTCCCATCGCCGACAGCCCACTGCAAATGGCTTGCGCCAACATCGAACCGGTCGCGCGGCCGTCGCGGGTGACGACGATCGGGCCTTCGGCGGTCAGCGTGCTGACGAAAGAAGTCGTGTATTTGATCGCCAGAATGGGGTCGAGGCTTTCGCCGATGATGCCGCGCAGTCCGCTGACGCTGATGATGGGTTCGGATTTAGTCATGATTGATTGGTGGTTGGTAAGAGTGGTTTTAAGCGATGAATTTTTGGGTAAACTATGGCTTGCAGATAGTCTTTCAATCGACTTACCGCCTAAAGATTAGTAAGTCGAAACGTTTAACGCGCTTACGATTCGGAGAATCGAGCGACATTGTCGCTCAGCTTTCCAAGCTGATAGCGTGCCATAATTTATCCCCATAACCTTCACGAAGCAACGCTACCCATGCAAGTCAACGAATACTTCGACGGCAAAGTCAAATCAATCTCCTTTCAAACCGCGACGCTACCGGCGACCGTTGGCGTTATGGACATTGGCGAATATGAATTTTCGACCAGCAAAAAAGAAGTCATGACCGTCGTCAGCGGATGCCTCAAGGTCAAACTGCCCGGCGAAGATTCGTTCACCGACTACAACGCCGGCGCAGATTTTACCGTCGCCGCCGACGCGACTTTTCATCTGCAAGTCGAGGTGCAGACGGCTTACCTGTGCACGTACGAGTAAACCGTTGTGGAACCGTAGATTGTGCTGTTAGCTCGGTCAATTCTAGCAAAAGCTCAAGCGCGAAAAAAAATGGTCGTTGCTTCCGCCGGGACGAGCCCGAAGGAGAGCCGTTTGCCAATCGAAATGTGTCGGTAGCTTGTCAGTTGTGATTCCGACCGGGACAAGCCCGACGGAAATCCAGGTTGCAAAAAAGATGTGGGGTACAAAAAGGCTAAGAGCCCAACCTACGCGTGTCAAACGTGGTCGGGCTGAAAGAGCGAACTACCAACTATTTCTTGGCTCGCACTTTGATGTACTTCTTTACCGGCTTACCCTTTGCCGGTTTTGACTTGCGCGCCGGCTTGTCAAAAGACTTCCCCTCAGCTGGGCTGTCTGATTTCGCAGCACGCGTCTTTGACGAAATCGAACTTGGTTTCCCCTTGCCGCCGCCAAAACCTTCGGATCGGCTGATCGACTTGCGACCGCGAAATGGCTTCTGATTCCGCTTGCCAAAATCGGTGCTGCCGTTGTTCGAGCGGCGACGCTGGCTACGGTCCCCGCCGCCAGAATGACTGCGTTCGGATCGAGCGATCTGCAGACGCTGGCCACTGACGTGAACGTTACGCAGCACGTCCAAAATGTCTTCGCCTAGGCTCGCCGGCAAATCAATAAAGGAATGACGATCAAACATTTTGATTTTGCCGATCTGTCCGTTTTGCAAACCCGCTTCGTTGGCGATCGCACCCACAATGTTACCTGGTCCGGCACCGTGACTTCGTCCGACTTCGACGCGGAAGGTGGCGCTTTCGGCGTCAGTCAAACGCTTGCGATCCTTTTTAGCTGCCGGAGCATCGGTTAACAACAGCGGCGTCGTGCCTTGAGCCATCACGGCAAGTGCGGCGGCGAAGGTTTCAATCGAATGAGGATTCTCTTCGACCATGCTCTTAACCAGCCCACGAAAGAAATCCATCTGTTTATCGTTGGCCGCTTCGACCACTTTCTCCTTGAATTTGCTGACGCGGATCTCGTTGATCTCGTCGATCGAACGCGACTTAAACGCCGCGATCTTTTGTTTTGTATCTTTTTCCAACCAACCCAATTTTCGTTTCTCTTTAGGTTCGACGAACAGTACGGCCTTTCCGTCACGTCCGGCGCGGCCCGTACGCCCGATGCGGTGAACGTAGGTTTCGGTATCGTGTGGGAAATCATAATTAATCACGTGGCTGACGCGTTTCACATCCAAGCCCCGCGCCGCAACATCGGTCGCGACGACGATGTCGATCTTGCCGGCCTTCAAACGGTTGACGGTGCGTTCGCGTTGATTCTGGGCAATGTCGCCGTTGAGTGCGGCGGTGTCGAAACCGCGCTGGATCAATTGTTCGGCCACCACGTTGGTGGTCTGGCGAGTCTTCACGAACACGATCACGCCATCGGTTTCTTCGGTCTCAAGCAAACGACTAAGCGTGTTCAGTTTTTCTCGAAAGTTCACAACGACGAAAGATTGCTCGATCGAATCGGCGGTGCGTGTTTTGCTTTTGATCGTAATATGAGCCGGATCGACGAGATACTTCTTGGCGATGTTGCGAATCGGAGCCGGCATCGTCGCGGAGAACGACAACGTCTGACGCACTTTGGGCAATCGTTCCATCACCCATTCAACGTCGTCAATGAAACCCATTCGAAGCATTTCATCCGCTTCGTCCAACACAAACGTTTTGACTTGGTCCAACTTCAACGTCTTGCGATTGATGTGATCCATAATTCGGCCGGGCGTACCCACGACCACATGGACGCCTCGATCAAGCGACCGAAATTGTGTTTCGTAGCTTTGCCCACCATAGACGGTGACACATTTCAGTCCCTTCATTGACCGTCCGTACTTTTCAAATGCGGCGGTGACCTGAAGCGCCAACTCACGGGTGGGTGCCAAAACGAGAATCTGAGGAGACTTCTTTTTAAGGTCGATCTGAGACAGCAGCGGCCAAGCGAAAGCGGCCGTCTTCCCCGACCCTGTTTCGGCTTGCCCGATCACATCGCGGCCTTCCATGATCACCGAAACGGTTTCCTTCTGGATCGCGGTGGGTCTTTCGTATCCAAAACCCTTGATCGCTTTGTAAACGTCTTCGCGCAGTCCCAGTTCCTTGAACGGATCAACTTCGGCTTTTGCGGGAGAAGCATCGGCGGCTTCTACTTCGTCGTTGCTTGGCTCCAGTTCCGATTTCGATTCCGGCGTTGGCTCGGGCTCTGTTGCGGCCTCTGATTTAGGCTCGACATTTGGCTCGACATTTGGCTCGGCATCCGGTTGACTGACCACCTCCACCGGCACGATCTCAACGCTTGGTGAATTCCCCTGCCCGTCTGTGGCGGGACTGGAAGCGAAGGGATTGCTGGATTGAGTTTGGGTTTGAGCTTGGGACGAGGCGTCTTGTTGCTCAGACGTTGCCTTGGCGGCGTCCTTAGAAGGTTCTGGGTTTTGAGTTTGCGCAAACGTATCGGTAACCTGAGAGGTCATGGAAAATCCTGTTCAAAATTTCTAAAAATTGGTTGTGTGCTGTCTCAATTCAGCCAAGCCGGCTGGTTCGGAGATCAGATTTCGCGGGAGACTCGCACAAACCGTTTTGAACAGCGTTTGATCAGAGACTCGCGATTCCCATTTACGTATCCGGTTCGTAAACCGTTGACCGATATTTCAGGCTCAACCACGACCGGAACGAAAGTTGATTGGGGACAAAAGTCTTCGGCAAATAGGGCATTTGAAACGTCCCAGCTCAATCAACATGTGGATCATGATAGGCAGATACCCAAATTTTGACAAGGCGCAAAATCCTACCTTTGTCCTCTGCTCAATTTCTGCGATGATCGTTAGGGGTTACTCGGCAAAGTTCGATCGAAGCGTTACGATGCTGAAGAATCGCGACTGATCCTTTCCTTGGCTCACAGACAATCAAAATGGACCCTCTACATTTTTGCATCGCTTCTGTACCGCTGGCGGTCTATTTATTGCTGATTGGTTTGCTGAACCTGCGTCGGCGCCCTTTCGTGACCTCCGGCGCTCGGGACGCGGCGGCGGTGGGGATTGGCGTTTGCGGGCTGGTGATTGCCGGGCCGATGGAGCTGTTCATGCCACAGGCTGCGGCGGCGCAGTATGGATCTCTGGTCTGGGTGATGATGCTGGCGTTCTACGGTTTGATCGTTTCGCTGACGGTGTTGTTGATGCGAGTTCGAATCGTCGTTTACAACATCAACGCGGAACAGCTGCGACCGCTGCTGACGAAGATTGCGCTTCAATTTGACAAATCCAGCCGCTGGTCCGGCGATGGTCTATTGATACCGGCCAAGGAAATTCATCTGCATCTGGAGCCGTCTTTATGGAACCGCAGCGTGCAATTGACCGCCAGCGGCATCGCTCAAGGCTATGAGGGATGGAATGAATTGGAAGCGGAACTGAAAAAGGCCGTCCAGTCAGTCGAGGTCCGTCCAAGCCTTTTTGGCATTAACCTGCTGGTGACTTCGTTAGCATTGGCGTTGTTCACGCTGTATTGGATGTTGACCGACCAAGAATCCGTCGTCGCCGCATTTCGCCAAATGACTCAGTTTTAGATCCCCAACATCTACCAATTGGGGGCTTAACAGCAAGTCCGCTGGCTGACACAACACGGGCAGGTCGTGTTTCGTCCCCCGGACTGAAGGGGGCGATTTTTGGGCGGCGAGCGAGGGGCGGAGCTTTCGCTGGAGGCGGCGGCCTTTGGTCGGCTTACGACTCAGAGCATCGAGAGCGAGTTACTCAAAGCGACTCTCCGAAGCTGTGATTTTATCAAAACCTTACAATAGAAAGTGAAAACGGTAACCCGACGCGTGAGCGAGGATGCGCAATGCCCCTGCAATTACACGCTTACGCTTCGGGTTATCAAAAAGATCACAGCCTCTCCGCGTCGCCTTTTTTCTCCACTCGCCGGACGGACGCATTGCCTGCTGATCAGTTAGCAGCGGCGCGTTGTTCGTACTGGGAGATCTTATCTTCGTGGCGGAGCGTCAGGGCGATGTGATCGAGCCCTTCCAAAAAGCACTGCCGACGGTAGGCGTCGATTTCAAAGGTGGCCGAAAATCCAGCCGTATCGGTGACCAAGTTTTTCTCTAAGTCGATCGTAAGTTCGTAACCAGGATTGGACGCCACGTTTTGGTGGATGGTTTCGACTTCAGACGAAGTCAGCACCACCGGTAGCACGCCATTTTTCGAGCAGTTGTTATAGAAAATGTCGGCGAACGATTCCGCGATGACGCAACGGAATCCATAATCATCCAGCGCCCAGACGGCGTGTTCGCGACTGGATCCGTTGCCAAAGTTTTTTCGCGCAACCAGTACCGACGCGTTGCTGAACCGGTCTTGGTTGAGTTCGAAATCTTCGTTGGTGGTTCCGTCGGGATGGAATCGCCAATCGAAGAAAAGAAACTGCCCAAACCCCGTACGCTCGATACGTTTGAGGAATTGCTTGGGGATGATTTGGTCGGTGTCTACGTTGGATCGGTCCATCGCTGCAACGATGCCGGTGTGATTGATGAAGGGTTGCATGTTTTGTTTTATTTAAGACTAGTAGGGCCGGTTCCTACCGGCCACGTGTTTACTTGGGAGAAAATCGGCCGGTGGAAACCAGCCCTACGTTTTAGGCTTTGAAGTCCCAGTTGCGGATGTCAACGAAGTGACCGGCAACGGCTGCCGCGGCGGCCATCTCTGGCGACACCAAGTGCGTCCGTCCACCGCGTCCTTGGCGTCCTTCGAAATTCCGGTTGCTGGTCGAAGCACAACGTTGGCCGGGTTCTAGTTTGTCAGGGTTCATGGCCAAGCACATGCTGCAACCGGCTTCCCGCCATTGGAAACCGGCTTCGATAAATATCTTGTCCAACCCTTCCGCTTCGGCTTGCCGTTTCACGACGCCGCTCCCTGGCACAACCATGCCGTCGACCGACGACGCAACGCGATGGCCTTTGATGACCTCGGCAGCGGCGCGGAGATCTTGAATACGCGAGTTGGTGCAGGATCCGATAAAGACCCGGTCGATCGAAACACTTTCCATCGCTTGGCCGGGTTTTAGATCCATGTACTCAATCGCCAGTTCGGCCGACTGTCGATCGGTGGGGTCTTCAATGTCCGCAGGGACAGGAACACAAGCGTTGACAGATGTCACCTGTCCTGGATTGGTGCCCCAGGTAACCTGCGGCGCGATGTCGGCGGCATCAAAGATCTCGACACGATCGTATTGGGCTCCGGGATCCGATGGCAATGTCTTCCAGCGTTCAACGGCCGCGTCAAAATCCGCCGGCGCGTGTTCGCGTCCTTTAAGGTAGTCAAAGGTGGCTTGATCGGGCGCGATCATACCGGCCCGTGCGCCGCCTTCGATGGACATGTTGCAAATCGTCATGCGCTGCTCCATCGTCAGCGACTGGATCGCTTCGCCCGTGTACTCAATCACATAGCCGGTGCCTCCGGCGGTCGTGATTTGACCAATCAAGTAAAGGATTAGATCTTTGGAAGTAACGCCTTTGGACAAGGTGTTGTTGAAACGCGCTTCCATTGTCTTGGGACGTGTTTGCAAGAGCGTCTGGGTGGCCATGACGTGTTCGACTTCGCTGGTGCCGATTCCGACGGCCAGTGCGCCGAAGGCTCCATGGGTTGAAGTGTGCGAATCACCGCAGACGATGGTCATGCCCGGCTGAGTCAGACCAAGTTCAGGACCGATCACGTGAACGATGCCTTGATTGACGTGATCCAAATCGTACAGCTTCACACCAAATTCACTGCAGTTGGCTCGCAGCGTTTCGATCTGCTGTTTTGAGATCAAGTCCACGATCGGAAGTGACCGATCGGTCGTGGGAACGTTGTGATCCTGAGTGGCGACGGTAAGTTCAGGGCGTCGTAGTCGTCGGCCGGCCAGTCGAAGGCCTTCGAAGGCTTGGGGGCTGGTGACTTCGTGGACCAAATGCAAGTCGATGTAGAGCATCGTTTGCTTGCCGGGTTCATCGTAGACGACATGTTGGTCCCAAATTTTCTCGAACATCGTTCGGGGCTGGGCGGCGATCATTCTGTTTCCAGGGGTTGCTTAAGGTATTTTCGGATGATTAGTGGTTTCCGGTCGGTTCAAGCCGATGCGATTGAAGGACGCGCATTGACCGTTATGGGTTCATGATAATCCGTGTTTGCGTTTTCCGAAAGCGCATCCCCGAAAGCGCATCCCCGAAAGCGCTACCCCGAAAGCGCTTCCGGTCGAAGGTGGGCCGATCCCATCTTTCGCAGGCCGTTGTTTTCGTTGTAGATTGGCCACCGTTGGCCCAGATCGAGCACCCGGGAAGAGCAGGAGCGTCATTGGTATTTGGTAATAGCACCGCATTTACTATCATCCTAGCCTCACTATCCTCCAGCCTCTAGCAATACGATCGAGTTGTTGTCATGTATTTGATTGCCGAAATTACCGAACAGATCGCCGCGATACCTCAATTCGTTCAAGTGGTCATTCTGGCCATTGTTCAAGGCATCGCCGAATTCCTGCCAATTAGTTCGTCAGGACATTTGAACGTTTTTCAGTCCATGATGGGAAAACTGTCGGAATCAGCTGAGCTGAATATTGTTCTGCATTTCGGGACGTTGTTGGCGATCATCGGTTTCTACTGGAAACGCATTTGGGCGTTGCTGAGTTCCGATCGACGTGTGATTCCAATGTTGATTATTGGGACGGTGCCGGCGGCGATTATCGGCATCTATTTAAAGAAGATGCACGAACCTCTGCTGGCGAACACGCTGTTGTCGGGTCTGATGTTTCCAATCACGGGCATCATGCTGATCGTGTTGTCGAAACTGAAGCAGGGCGAGAAGGAATACGTGAACATGGATTACAAAACGGTGATCCTGATCGGACTGGCTCAGGCGTTCGCGCTGCTACCGGGAATCTCACGAAGTGGATCGACGATCGTGATGGGCTCGCTGCTGGGGCTCAGCCGTCAATCGGCAGCGACGTTTTCGTTTCTGCTGGCTATCCCGGCGATTTTAGGTGCGACCGTCTTGGAGCTGAAAGATATCATCGAGGTTGGCAAAACTGAGACCGAACCGATGACGTTGCTGGTTGGGTTGGTGATCGCGTTTGCCGTTGGCTGGGTCTCGCTGACGATCCTGGTGAAGTGGTTGGAAGCGGGTAAGCTGCACTGGTTTGCCTATTACCTGATCCCGTTTGGTTTGGCCGTCGTCATCTGGCAACTGATGGGCGCGTAGGCCATTGCGCTTCAGACTGGCATTGAGAGCGACTCGCGCTTTCAATCTCCCACGCGATTTTGAAGAAGAATATCCGCGTGCCGGTGGTACCTCACCATCGGCAAACGCGATAAGCGTACCTATTTTTCAGTCGATTCGGCTTCGCTTTGTGCTGCTTTGAAAGACTGTTTTAGCTTTTCAATTTTTCGACGGTAACGCGCGGTCAACTTTTCGCTGCTGGAGTGGATCGCGTCGTTGAGCTCATCAAGCGCGGTTGTCACTGCGGGGGAATCCGCCGCTTTTCCATCAGCAATCATTTCGTCGATTTCGGCTTCGCGCTTTGCACGAATCTTCTTTTCGGCCAATAAGATCAGAGAATCACGTCGGGATTTGAGGATTCGAATCTGATCTTCGAGGCCTAATTGTGACAGCGGCGACTTCGAAGCTTGGCCCGCCTGCGCGCTTTCGGCAGCCGCTTTCATGGACGCTTCTTTCTGTGCCTTTGCTTCCTCGGCGGCGGCTTCTTCAGCAGCGACTTTTTCTGCAGCGGCCTCTTCAGCAGCGGCTTTTTCTGCAGCCTTCTTTTCCATTGCCTCTTTCTCCGCCGCTTCCTGTTCCGCCTTCGCCTTCATCTCGGCTTCTTTGGCGGCCTGTTCGGCGGCAGCTTTTGCTTCAACCTCTTTCTCGGATTTTTGACGTTTTAATTCTGCTTCGCGCTCAGCCAGTTTGCGCTGAACTTCCGCCATAGCTGCGGAGCGTTTTTCGCGCTCTGAATCTCCCTCGGCATCAGACGATGCTGCCTTTTCAGTCTTAGGTTCTGTGCCCACTGCCGGTTCGGGTGATGGGCTGGGCGTGGCAGCGATGCCCGTTGCCCCTGATGGGTCCTCTGACTTCATAGCAGCTGCTTGGTCTTGAAGCTTTTGCGCGTTCATCTCCGCCAGCACCGCGGTCTGTGCGTTGAACTTCGCAGTCAACGCCTTTGACTGTGACTGCACTTTTTCAAGCTCCGTCTGTGCCGCGGCGGCGGCTTTGCTCGCAGCGGTCGCTTGATTAGTGGCTTCGGCTAACTCTGTTTTCAATTTAGTGGTCATTTTCTCCGCCGAAGCCAGCTTTTGCTTCATTTCCTTCTTCAGAGATTCCAACTTGGCCTCAGACGCTTTTAATTCTGCGTTCAATTCCTGAGTCGACACCTCAACCATTTTCGCAGCCTCGGTCATTTCTTTTTCAGCTGCCTTGAATTCCTTCTCAGTTGCTTCCAACTTTTCGTTCAAGGCGCTGATCTTCTTTTCTTTTTGATCTAGTTCCTTGCCCTTTTCGCCGATCGCTTTTTCCATTTCAGCGATCGCCTTCTCCTTACTAGCGATTGCTTTCTCTTTAGCAGCCAGTTTCTGCTTCATCATTGATTCCAGCTCGTTTCGTTTGGAATCCATTGCCTTTGATTTGGACGCGAGTTCTTTTTCCATCGCGCGGGCCTTCTCTTGAGCATCTGCCAAAGCCTTGGATGCCTTATCCGCTTTCGATTTGGCGGCTTTCAGATCCTTCTCCAGATCCTTGACCACCTTGGCAGTCCTTTCGTTTTTGTCGTTGACCTTGGCTTCGGCCCGTTTTAGTTGCGACTTCAAGCCTTTGATCTGCTTCTTGAGCTTATCCGTGCCCGTTGATGAATCTTTCTTCAGCTTGGCCAAACCAGCCTCAGCTGTCGCTTTGGCTTTCATCAGCGCCGTCATTTTTTCAGTCACCGCCTTGTCGGCGGTTTTGGGTTGCTTCAGTTCTTCGTTTGCGGAGGCCAGCAATTTTTTGGTTTCCGCTAACTCCTTGTTCAACGCATCTGCCTTGACCTTGGCCTGTTCCAAGGCTTGTGCTTCGGCAGCCTGTTCCTGCGTCGCCATCTCCTTGGCCTTACGACTCCGAGCTTCAATGCCCGCCAGAATCTCGCCCATCGACGCCGCGGATTCTTTGGCAATCTTTTCAGCCTTTTGTTTCTCTTGCGTCAGCTTCTCAATCAGACGATTGGCTTGGCTCATCCGCTGCTTCAAACGGTCGTGGCGTGTGTTGAGTTTCTCCAACTGTGATTGGAGTTCACTTTGTTTCGCGTCGTCGTCGGCGATGGCCGCTGTCGGTTCATCTACAACGACAACACTTTCGCCGGGCGCGTCCGTTGCTGGCGGCGCGAGTTCTTCGGCATCGCCATCGGGTGCAGGAGGCTGAACCTCGTCCGCGGCGATCTCATCCAGATTGGGCTGAACGACTTGATCAGCTGGAAGCCCGTTTTCCATGGCTTGGGTGTCCATACCAGAACTGCCCTGTACTGCGTCTTCGACGACGCCTGTCTCGCCTTCAAGAGCTCCCGGAACATCGACCGTCTCTTCGCTGTCATCGCTGGTCGTTTCTGAAATAATGCGTTCGCCGAACTCTTGCATCGGAAACGTACCCATCGGGTAAACGTTTTCGCCATCGTAGATCGGATCTTCGGAGATGACCGTCTCGCCGACAGCTTGCCCGCCGACCTGTGGCCCGATAATGGCATTGCTGCCTTGATACAGGCTTGGGTCAGTCAGGCGTTCGCCGTTAGGGCCCACGAAGTAAGCCGACCCAGGGACCTCCATTTCCGTCATCCCGGGCGTTTGCACCGGAGCATAGGAATCAAGAATCGGCAGCGCCATTGGCGACACCATTTCTTGAAACGTGCCGTTGAGTTGATTGTCGAATTCTTGACCTTTAAGGTTCGGAGCGAAGTTAATCGCGATCGTCCCGCAAACAATTCCTTGGAGAATGACGTTCAGTTTTTTTCGTTTCATTTTCAATACCAGTAAGATACAAGTCGATTGTGGGAATTTGATGGCGGTTGGCCATGCGATGAAGAATTTTAACGTGATTGATATCCGCCACTTGGCAGCATATAAACAGCTCTGAACATTTTATACAAAGGCTCGACAAATCACGGTCGATTTTGCTGTGAAAAGCAAAATTGCCTCTCAAGGTTTTAATTCCGCCCCTTTATTGCGCGGCTTGATGTTCCGTTTATTCCGATAAGGTGTACCGGTCACTTGAGAAAAATGTCGGTTGCGCATTTCATTCCCGAAGCTTCCCTACCCGATACGCACACCAATTATGCCAAAAACTATCTTAATAATGCGTCACGCGAAAAGCTCATGGGCAGAATCGGGCATGGACGATCATGATCGCCCGCTGAACAAACGAGGCCTCAAAGACGCGCCTCGACTGGGTCATTTACTGGTAGAGCAAAATCTCGTCCCAGATAGGCTATTCCATTCGTCGGCCAGACGGACGGTGATGACTGCGGAATTGCTGGCCGAACAATTCGAGGGTCAGGCCACCATCGGAGGCGATGTATTCGGCAGCGGATCCTTAGAATCGGTCGAGGATCTTTATCTCGCCCCGTGGGCCACGTACGTTGAACAAATGGAGCGACTTGGCGACAAAGCGGATGCGGCGCAGCCTAATTCCGTGATGTTCCTTGGGCACAATCCAGGGATCGAGATGCTGATCGAGAAATTGACCGGCAGTTTCGAATCGGTGCCGACGGCGACTGTCGCGTGGGTCGAAATGGAAGGCGACGATTGGGCCGCGGCCAAGAACCTTGTCGTGAACAAAGGTTTCCGGCTGATGGATATTTGGCGTCCCAAAGAACTTTAATAATCCAGCGCCCTCTGATGCATTCTTCAATGCACAAAAGACGCTCGATGAGCGGTTGCTTCTACCCTGTTCAAAGCCCGCCTGCGGGTCCGCTGATCAATGCGGCCAAAGCCATTCTCATTCACCAGCGACACCCCAAAGCCGCCCGAATCTACTGCGGCTCGATCTCGACGATCGCTTTGACCACGCCCGAGACACCATCATTAAGATCGGTGTAAAAACTGAGGTCACATTCGTGCTTACCAGGCTCTTGTTCTCCGGTGTAAATCACATCCACCACATGGACCTTGCGGGCGCCCTTCTTCTTTTGCTTGACGCGATAGGCGCGGGTGCGACATTTGACGTCTGTGATGTTGAATTCACGTTCGGATTGCAGAATGATCGTCTTCTTAATCTCTTGGCCCGGTTTAACGTTGGCCAGCGTGATCACCTCTGGACTGATCTTGATCGCCACGACTTTGGCGTCGAAGGGAATCCTGATTTGACGACGACCATTTCGTTCATCGACAATGACGATCAGTTCCCCATCGGCGGCGCCGGGGGGAATGGTTGCCTTCAGCTGCGTACGCATCTCATAGCCGACCTGTTGGCTATTTCGCACCGTCTCCTTCAACGATACCGAAATGTGTGGAAACGTGCTCTTCACATCGACGACGCGGAAACTGGGATCGCCCTGGGTTTCTAATTTGACGACACGTTCGGGAAGATTCGTTTCGGTGACCTGCCCAAAACTGATTTCCTTAGGCGACATGCTCAGGCCGGACGTTCTGACGATGTTGCCACGCACGGTCAGTTGTACTTCACCCACATAAGGGCGTTCGAATTGAACCGTCACGGTGGCCTGTTTGAACCCATCGAAGGCGTTACTGTTGAAAACGGCAACGACCTCGGCCTTCTCCCACATCTTCAGCGTTTTCTTGGTAACGGATACCGATGTGCAACCGCAACTGGAAACGACGTTGCGGATCTTGATGTCTTCTTTGAACTTGTTGACCACCACGAAACGATGCTCGGGCCGTTGGCCTTTGGGGACGTTCCCAAAATCGTGGGAAAATTCGCTGAACATCGACCGCGCCCATTGCTGAGCCTCACAAGTGCCAGTGGCACTCCATAACGACACCATCGCGATGACAAAAAGCAGCGTATTTTTTAAACAGCGATTCATTGGTCTATAAAAATCTGTTGAAGCAAATCACGTAGGGCTTGATCTAACCCCATCAAGTTTAAGTCTTTTCTTGGATAATGGCTAGAGAATAGCCTACCGATAATTGACCGATTGCGGCCTTAAAATCAAATGATCTGGGGAGCTGGGTTATTTGGCGGAAAAATCCGGATTTGGAAAAAGGCCGACCCTCATGCGGTAGGGGCATCCGCTACTTGTTGGGTATCGGCGCTATGGGAAGTTAAACTTGCCGCCTGATAGAATGTTGCGTTGGAAGTCGCACCAAATCTGTTCAAACTGTTCGGTCTGGCGAGGGTACGAAGGGCGACGAGAGTTTTGTTGACTGACAGCGATTTAGAAAATTACGAAGCCACGGGCGATAAGTAGTAAGTGCTGTTGTCTTTTTGATTTACTCTTAGCTTGGCCGAACCTAAAAATCTTGGGCCGGCAAGCGTGCCTATCCTTTGGCACGAAAAAACGGTGCCCTGCGATCAGCAGAGCACCGTTTTAATTTTCACCTAAGTTTCGATCTTTCCAAAAGATCAATAGGTTCTTAGTACAACGCGATAACGTCCACGCCGAAGTAACCTTGCTCATAACCGAGAGCAGGTGACCAATCGTAACGGTACTCTGGGCGAACGATCAGGTTCTGAGATGGTCTGATGTTCAAACCAAATGTTGCTGCGTAGTAAGAGTGAGATCCTGAGGCAGGAAGAACGCCGCCGTGTGGAGCGTAACCCGTCAAAGTATCACCTTTCCACCACTCAAGACGAGTACCGGCGGCTAACGTGTCGCTTAGTGTGTACAGGAAGTATTGGTTGATACCAACATTATCTTCGCCAGTTTCTTGAACGCGAAGAAGATCGCTCTGAAGAACATAGTTGAAGTTGTCTGAAACTTGTGTGTCGAAGACGAAACTGTGACTGTAAGCATCAGAACCGCGGGCACCGAAGTCACCGATGGTTGTGATGTAAGTCATTGTTGTCGCATCAGTCAGAGCAGTACTGATACCACCCATGAAGTTGCTTCCGTTGCCGAACTGATCGAAACCAGTATCCCAACCAGCAGTCCAACCAGCGTAAAGCGTAGTGTCGTCGCTGACGTTAAAAGTACCGATTGCACCGGTGTGAGTAAACGGCTCAGAGTTGTACATCGTGATGGCGTGAGAGTAGAAGAAGTTATCGGGAGCGGTAACAACTTCGTAACCAATCAATGTGTAGAAGTGACCGATTTTAACCGACCACGCGTCGCCAGCAACTTCACCGTACAATTGTGGAATCGCCCATCCGTAACCGCCACCGCGCTGGAAGCTATCTGCGAGATCCCAACGTCCAGGGTTGTTACCGAATGCCTGCGTGTCGCCAGCGTCGATACCGTACATTCCGTCAAAACGGAAACCGAATCCAAGTCCGCCATCGGTTGGTTCAGCAACCTTCTCGACGAACAACCAACCTTGATGAAGGTTGAATTGGTCCGGTTGATTGTTGAACAGGTCGTTGCTCTCTGAGTGGTATCCACCCTGGAACCAACCACCGACGTTAAGGTTTTCGAAGTCGAACAGTGACCAAGGGCCATCATCTGCCGGTTCAGCTTCAACAGCTCCGACATAGGGCTCGTATGCTCCGTACGTTTCAAAGTACTCTTGTGCGTTTGCATTGCTGCCCGCCAAGAGGGCGCCGGCAATGCCGAGAGCCAGTTTCATTTTCGTTGTTAAGCGGCTCATTAGATTAATCTCCATACTAATTTTTTGTGCCATCGCTCGAATTTACCAAGGTGCTTCAGCAACTGCCCCAAGGCTTCCGAGCCATGTGTCGCGGTTGATAGCATCCATCCATGAATTAGTGTTTCGACAACCTGAAGCACATCCTTTGTTAGCAACAAATATCTTTTCAGTCGAAAACGGTTTTCCTTTCTGATTATTGGGAAGCTTTGTTGGTCGTGCGCATTGAATCAGTTCGACACTTGGAACAATCCAGCAAATGATCAAGAGCTCCGTAATAACAAAAGCCAATGTTGTTCACGCAATCCGTAAAGTCTCTGACACAATCGGCGCAGCTTTCCTCTTAACAACTTCTTCACGAAGCATCGGCGATAATTTCTCCGAGAAACACCCCAAGAATATTGAGCCTTTAGCCGAAGTCCGGAGCGACGTCGCTTAGCGTTCACCACTTTGGATGGGGCACTCTTGCCCGTCCGAGATTAATAATTCAGCCAATGTTGGCAAAGCTTCGAACCCGTCAAAAGATCGCGACCAACGGGTTAGCGAGCCTTTGCCGGAAACATCGTGAAAACGCTACGCAACGAACCAGCGGCTAGCGCCTCGCCGCTAACGAACAACAACGTGGCTACTTTCCAATCAGCTTTTTCAACTGCTTGAGCGATTTCGTATTGGCAACGTCGCGCGCGGTCAGCCCACCGCGCCGGGCTTGCTTGATCCCATACTTCATATTCGCCAGCCCCAAAGTCCGATGTGCGTCGGTGTTGATGACGATTGGAACACCTTTTTCACAGGCGGACATTAAGTAAACATCGTTCAGATCCAGCCGCACCGGATTGGCATTAAGCTCCAAGAGCGTTCCATGTGATTTCGCGGCCGCGAAAACGGCATCTAAGTCCACGTCGTAGGGCTCACGCTTGTTCAACAGCCGCCCGGTGGGATGAGCCACCATCGTCACGTTGGGATTTTCAATCGCTCCGAGGATCCGTTCGGTAATCTGATCCCTCGGTTGATTCTGTCCATAGTGAATACTGGCGATCACCCAATCCGCTTGTGCCAACACCTCATCCTCGATGTCCATCCCTCCGGCTTCGAGAATGTCACACTCGACCCCTTTAAGAATCACAAAATCATCGGTCGCCGCCGCGTTGATCGCGTCGATCTCAGCCCATTGCTTCAGCAGCCGCTTTTCATCCAGCCCATTGGCCATCGCGACGCGTTTAGAATGGTCGGTGATCGCAATGTACTTCAGCCCGTGCTCGCGCGCGGCGTTGGCCATCGTTTCGATCGAATCTTTTCCATCAGATTCGGTCGTGTGCATGTGCAAGTCGCCTTGGATGTCGTCGAGCGTGATCAAATCGGGTAGTTTGTCGGCTTGCGCTAAATCGAATTCCTTCCGTGCCTCACGCAGTTCCGGTTCGAAGCAAGGCAACCCTAACGCTTGATATACGTCGGTTTCCTCTTTGCCGGCGAGCAATTCCTCTTCGTCGCCGTCGATTCGATAGACGCCCCATTCGTTTATCTTCAAACCATTCGCCTTGGCCAGCCCCCTGACTTTGACGTTGTGGTCTTTGGAACCGGTGAAGTATTGTAGCGCCGCGCCAAAGGACTCGTCCGGCACCACGCGCAAATCGACTTGGAATTCATCCTCCAACCGCACCGACATCTTGGTTTCGCCGCGGACGATGGTCGAGGTAATATCCTCAAAGTGGCCAAAATGATCCATCACCGATTCGGCCTCGGTCGAGGTCACCAACATGTCAAGGTCGCCGACGGTCTCCTTGCCTCGACGGTAGCTACCGGCAAATTCAATTCGATTGACGGCCGCACATTCAGCCATATGTTCGCGCAGCCGCTGGACGATCTTATCGGCGGTCGCCCACAAAATGCGCTGATTCGCGGCAACGGCGATCGCGATGCCGGCCAGAATCGACTGTTCGGTTTTCTCGCCAAACCCCGACAGGTCTCTCACGATGCCTTCTTCGCAAGCGGCTTTGAGCTGCTCCAGATCCTGAATATGCAGTTCATTGAACAGCGCGGCGGCTTTCTTAGGTCCCAGCTTAGGAACGTTCAACAGATCCAGCACCGTCCGGGGCACGGTCTCGAACAGTTCTTCTGTCTGTCCAAGTTTACCAGTCTGGCAAAGTTCGATACATTTTTCGGCGACGCCTTTGCCGATGCCGTCGAGCTTCGTCAAGTCCTCGCCGGCTGCGACCATGGTTTGGATCGAAGCGGTCAGGTCTTTGATTTTCCGAGCCCCGTTACGGTAGGCACGCAGACGAAACGCGTTGGCTCCGGTGAACTCCAACAAGTCGGCTAATTGAGTTAGATTCTTGGCTATTTTTTCATTGTCCATGGGTACGATGATAGCCAAAGCGTTTTCCCGCCGAAACTCCCCCGACGAAATGATCGAATATGCAGCCTAAGTCGTTCTATCTTTTGCGACCGACGATGTTTCTGGGTTCGTTTTTGTTGTTTCTGGTCCAGCCGATGATCGCGAAAATGATCCTGCCATGGTTTGGCGGTTCAGCGGCCGTTTGGACGTCGTGCATGATGTTTTTTCAAGTCATGTTGGTGCTGGGGTACGCGTATTGTTATTTCTTGCGGCGTTGGTTGACCTGCTGGGCGGCTTTTTTCTGTCATTGTGTTGTTCTAGCGGCCGCGTGCTGCTTCCTTCCGATCATCCCCAACCCTGAACTGCGTCCGGCCACGGGCGACGGTTTGAATTTCGCGGTTGCGTTGACGTTGTTGCTGACGGTGGGTTTGCCTTACTTCGCGCTGTCGGCAAACAGTACGCTGGTCCAACTGTGGTATGAAGCGCTGACGACTTCCGATCAAGAACCTTCCCACAACGGCAGCGCCACCTATCGACTTTATGCCGTTTCCAACCTCGGTTCGATGCTTGGGTTGTTGCTTTATCCCTTCTTAATAGAGCCTCTGGCGACACTTTCGGCTCAGGCTTGGATCTGGTCGGTGGGATTTTTGATTTACGCCCTGCTATGTGTGGTGACAGCTTGGCCAACGATGCGTTTAAAGCACTGGCAGTTGGCGGCCGAACCGGCAGTTGCGCGAGCCGTCTCCCTTAGTGACATCTGTCTCTGGTTTCTTCTGGCTGGCGTTGCCTCGGTGATTCTTCTGGCGACGACAAATTTAATGTGCCAAGAAATCGCGTCGGTCCCGTTCTTGTGGATCCTCCCACTGGCGGCGTATTTACTGTCCTTCATCATCTGTTTCGAAAAACCGAAACTGTACCATCGCGCCGTCTTTCTTCCGCTGCTGTGCGTCAGCATTATTTTGGGGATCGGCGTTGTGCAATCGCATCTGTACGTCTCGATCGCGCTGCAAATCTCCGTTATGACAGCCGTCTGTTTTTTCGCCAGCATGGTGTGTCACGGCGAACTTGAACGACTCAAGCCGCCTCCATCGAAACTGACGGCGTTCTATCTAACGATTGCCGTTGGCGGCGCGGTCGGTGGGATTTTCACAGCGGTTGTCGCACCGATAATTTTTGTCCACTTTATAGAATTTCAACTGGCCATCATTGCGTGCCTCGCGCTTGCGACCCTTCAAGTCTATCGGACGTGCCCAAAACCGGCGATGTTGCTGACGGTTTTGGGCTGCGGATTCGCCGCTTCGGTGACGCTGGCCAGTCTCATGCTGCAAACGAGCGGCACTTTGGAAAAGGATGCGCTGATCACGCGTCAACGCAACGAGTACGGCATTGTGATGGTGACCGAGGACAAATCCTATCGGCGTTTCGTCAGCGGCAACGTCGACCACGGCGGCCAGAACCTCGACTCAAATCTGGCGTTTGAACCGTCGGGTTACTACACGAAGAACAGCGGCGTTGGTATCGCGTTTCGACGCATGCGTGAGTTCAAACAATCGAGCGGCCAAACGCCTGGAGTGAAGGCTTGTGTGGTTGGCATGGGGATCGGAGCGATGCTGGCGTGGTGCCAACCAGAGGATCATTTTTCTTTCTACGAACTCAACCCCGCCGTCGAAGAGATTGCAAAAACTCACTTCTCTTTCTTGGACCGGTATCACCAGCAGGCGGACGTCTTCATCGGTGATGGACGCGTGTTGCTCGAGCGTCAACTGGCACAAAGCGGCGGCGATCGGTTCGACCTCCTTTTCGTCGACGCTTTCTCCAGTGACGCGATTCCCCAACATTTGATCACTTCGCAATGCGTCGATCTTTATTTGAAACAATTGAATCCCGATGGGATGCTGATTTTCCATATCACGAATCGTTTTGTAGATTTACGACCGGTAATCGCATCACACGCCAACGAGAAAGGACTCGACAGCTTCGTTCGTGAAAACAAGAATGGACCGCAGGACAAAGGGACGTTGTGGGTCTGCTTGAGCCGAAACGAAACGCTGTTGTCGGCGACCTGGATGGACCCTTTGGAGTCAACCTGGCCCAGCGCCATGCCTAAGATCCGCTGGACCGATGATTTCGCGCCGCTGGCACCGGTCACCAAGTGGAACTTCAAGATCGACGTGGAAGCGATTCAAGATTCACAATCAAAGCCGCTTCCCAAAGGCAACCAACCCAGCGCACCATCCAATGAATAAACCCCAAGAAAACAACGTCGGCCAGCGTCAAGTTTCCATCAAACGTTACTCCAGCGACGCTGCCCAGAACAAAATTGAATCCCAATCAGTCGACGATGCCGTTGCGGTCGAAAGTCCACTTGAAATTCGCGTTGTATTCAGCGACGGCGACAAACGAAAAGACCGCAGCCTGTCGATCACGATGCGCACACCGGGCGATGACGAAGCGTTGGCCGCCGGTTTTCTGCTCTCCGAAGGGATTATTACATCCAACGAACATTTCGATAACTTTGAAACGTGCGGCCCCGTCGCTGAAGGAGAAACGATCAGCAATCAACTGCGCGTCAATCTTGCCAAGGGTTTCGGTGTCGACATGAGCCGACTTCAACGCCACTTTTACACGACGTCTAGTTGCGGAGTCTGCGGCAAGGCGTCACTTGATGCTGTGGAAGCTCAAAATGTAGATGTGATCACCGGCGATGACGTAACTTTGACCCCCAAAACCGTTTTAGGCATGCCCGCTCAACTCCAGAACCGGCAGTCAATCTTCGGCACCACCGGCGGCCTTCACGCGGCGGGTTTGCTGACACCAGCCGGGCAAGTCTTAACGCTGGCCGAGGACGTTGGTCGTCACAACGCGGTCGACAAGTTAGTCGGCCGATGCCTGATTGAGAATCAAACGCATCTACTGAAGCAAAACGTTCTGGTTGTCAGCGGCCGCGCCAGTTTTGAACTCGTACAGAAAGCGGCGATCGCAGGCATCCCGGTCATGGTGGCCGTCGGTGCACCGTCGAGCCTTGCGATTGAGCTGGCCGATCGTTTCGGGATCACCTTGATCGGATTCAACTCGGGAAAAAAATTCAACGTCTACACGCACAGCCAACGCATCAACGACAGCCCGTCATGACTCATCAGAAATCAGACTTGCCGTCCAAAATTTGCGTCCATTGCGGTCGCCCCTTCGCTTGGCGAAAGAAATGGAAACGCGACTGGGACAACGTCAAATTTTGCAGCGAGCGTTGCCGCAAAGAATCTCGTCGGAAAACTGACGACCGAACAAAGTAAAGGGTCACTCTTCCCTAACATCCACGCGGCTAAAGTTGAAGAGATTATGGTTGAAGCCCGGACCATACAACGAACTCCATACGGCATTGCCTCGCACGTTGGAATCAGTCGTTTGCTGGAGTGCTCCAATATCGTTGCCGGCAGTCGATCTGATATTAAGATTCTCAATCTCTTTGAAACTGTATGCGATGCCTGCATCATTGAACAAATATCCAAAGTTTCCGATCGCGTAATAAAAATCATCTCCGTTGGAATCGATAACCGATCCCGAATCATTATCGCCTATCCCCGCATTCACTGCAGCGTTCAAAAAGCCTCTCGTGTTAACGAAGTAGTCTTGACCGGAAAAGGCGATTCGCCGACTTTTCAGATTTGCAGCCAACCGCTCCGCTTCTGCTCCGCCACGGAACCGAACGTTATCGCTACCGCCTTGACTATAAACATAGGCCGTGGAAATTGATGAAGCGACCAGCGTGGCTAAGTTATTCCTCAGCGCGACTCGACCAGGCGTAACGAGAACATTGTCGTGGCCGACTGAGTCGAAGAAGATTGCGAAATCGTCGTCGGAATCTGATACAAATTCAACGTCGTGACAATTACGCGCTGAAAAGGAGAAGTTTTCGGCTGCAACGGAAAAGAAATCGCTTCGGAGGATCGCAAATTCAGAATCGTTTTCATCGCCGAGATATCTAACCGTATCCTGTCCGCCAAATCCGTTGAACCGAAATTTATTGACTTCAAAAGGAACCGAAGAAGTTGCGCCGTTGAGTGTGTACTGTCGATTGGCCAGATCGAATACTAAATCGTCGTCGCCGACAGTGCCTCTGATGTTGATCTCAGGCAGCGGCGGAGGCGTTAACTGGACTCCCGAGATAACCCCGACCGATCCACTAGTCCTAATAAATGCCAAACGATCTTTTCCGGCAAAATCAAGCGTCTTCGTACCACTAAAAGGGCTGATCGGATACGAATCAACCTTAAGGAACGTATTCAAATCGTAGACGGTGAGTTCGTAGTATCCAAGATAGTAAACCAAACCATCCTCGACGCTCGCTTCTACCGCATTATTAGCACCAGAAAACGTCCCCAACAGTGTCAAGTTGGTTGGGTCCATCACAGCGCCGTTGGATGTGAAGATCAGCCCGCCCGATGCCTCGATGGTGGTACTGAAACCACCAATCACACCGCCCGCCTCTTGTTCAAAAATTAATTCATCATCGACAAGCTTGAAACGAGTCGAATCAAATCCGGTGTTTGAGTTTTCTAATCCAATCAGCGTATTATGGTCAACGAAGGCGAGCGATTCCGCTTCATAAGCTCCTCCTACGCCACCAATTCTTCCCGTGTCATTAAATATTTCAATGTTACCACTGGCAGAACTACCGAGTTCATCTGACGAAACGATAACCAATTTAGGGTCAGTTGGCGAAACGACCATGTCTTCGACAACTGCGGGGTCGCCGGGGGAATTATTAAACCCACGCCCTCGAACTGGTTGCAAAGGGCCAAGCTGCCCGGTTGCCGGTTCGTAGTACCGAAAAGAAGTCGCGCCATCTATTCCTACGTAAACTCGGGAACAATCGTTCGAAATTGCCAATCTGTTTGGCTCGCTCCCAACAGGAATCCGCTCAAGGATGCCCAGCGTTTCTGGGTCCAGGACAAGGATCGAGTTTCCATTGGGAGCGCCGACGGCCGATCCAACGGTAACGTAAATAACATCCCGATGCCGATCGTAGACAAGATCATTTCCTCTCCCCGGCCAATTTTTGGTGACGATGCTTATCTGAGCGACGGCGTCGGCAGAATTGAACAAACATAAAAGAACGAAAACGTACAAGCACTGTTTTAATTGCATCATCATGGGTGGGAGTGAAGTGTTGGCGGGAGAGATCGGCGAAAAGGAGAAAATCAAGTGTAACCTCGCACAGACCTGCTTTCAACGCAGAATGCTTTCTTCAGGCGAATCGAATTCAGGCTATTAAGCTTATTACCGCGAGGACTGGGAAAACATCGCGTTTGCAAGCGGTACCGGCGGGAATCTTCTTGGCCCTAACAAAAGGGCAAGTGATTGGGAACCGGCAAGCCATTGCAGTCATCGCTGCGAATGAAAAAACCTCTGAACAGAAGTCCGGTTCTGAAAATCAGAACTGGAACTGTTCAGAGGTGTTGTTGTATTCCGCCGTCGAAACACTCGGCAATGCCAAGTCGTTTCGCGACGCGAACATCGAGGATTACAGGAAGTCTCGGGGAGGGAAGTCGAAGGCTTCGTTGAGCTTGTCCGTTTCGTTGACGGAGTTAATCAGAACTTTGTCTGCGAACACGGGGCCAAATTCGCGGCACATCCAAACGAACGCCGCGTTGATGATTTGATGAAGTTCGGCAGTGGTACCGGTGATCTCAGATGCCGCTTTGTTAGACTGGACCCACGACACCAATTTCTTTCCGCAGTCCTGAGACAGGTTCATCTGCTGAGCTTCAGACAGAAGATGTTGTCGATAGGATGCCTCCACACTGTCGCCGCGTTTGGCTATCGCCGCCGTAATATGCCCAAACAACGTGTTGAAAACGAGCTCACGTCCTTCGACGTTGGACTTGGCGGAAACGGCTTGCTGTGCCACCGGTGCACCACGTTCGACCACAGGTCCGTCCGCGGGATCGGGCCCGATCTGATCGGCCGGTTTGTTGCGAACCATCATAATGCGCCCCAACAAATTCGGGCTCTCAAATGCAGGATGATCAAAGCTCGCACGCAGGCGATCAATCAATTCGGCGTACTTAATTTCTGGATTATCGCCGAATTCATTTTCAAGCAGATCAATCGCGCTTTGAATGATGTTCGTAGGCGTATCTTCGCCAAGTGACTTAGCGAGAATCCTACGCCGTTTAGATTTTTCTGTGTTGCTAACTGTCATAACGTCTTTCGTGAGCAGCCTGCGCTTGCATCGGTAGGGGAATTTGTTCTTGGTAGGGTTTTGATTTATCTTGAAATTCGCTGGTAATCAGTCAAGCAGCCGGCGAACCAAATTGGATCGCCGACCTTTGCGTGACTGTCTGAATTAGCCGTGAAGTTTGGCTTGGAATTCAGGGTATCCGACTTCATGGTGTTCGCTGAAATCGAGCCCGCGTTGTTCGTCGGTAGTGCTGACGCGTAGGTCAATGATCACCGATACAATCTGGAACGCCGCGATCGCAGTGAAGAACGTCCAGACGAAACATGCTCCGATACCAGTTAGTTGAACCAAAATTATGTCTACGTTGAACAGGTTTCCTTCGAGGAACATTCCGGCAGCAAGAGTTCCCCACGCACCGCAAACGCCGTGCACGGCAACCGCGCCAACTGCATCATCCCATTTTCGTGCCAAACAAACATGAGATGCGATGACACAAATCAGTCCTGCAGACAATCCCGTGACGATCGCGTAGGAAGGAGACATTGAAGCACAACCGGCGGTGATCCCGACCAATCCGGCCAAACCGCCGTTAACGGTATCGGTCATGATCAGTTTGCCACCGGTCAAGATCCGCGTCAGAACGAATCCGACCACACCAGCAGCACCAGCGAGATGCGTGTTCAGCAAAATGCCGCCGATGCTTTCGTCAGCAGACAAAGTACTTCCGCCGTTAAAGCCGAACCAGCCGAACCACAGGATCATGCCACCAAAGGCAACTAACGGAAGGTTGTGGCCACCGATTTCGCGGACTTCGCCATCTTCGCCGAAGCGACCAAGACGAGGGCCCAGCACGATCAAACCAGCCAGAGCACACCAGCCGCCGACAGAGTGAACGACGCTGCTTCCGGCGAAGTCGATGAAGCCCTTCTCAGCCAACCAGCCGCCGTCGTTCCAAACCCAACATCCGAAGACGGGGTAGATGAATCCCGTGATGATCATCGCGACGAAAACGTAAGCACCAAAACGAATACGTTCGGCCAACGCACCCGAAACAATCGTGGCCGCAGTCGCGGCGAACATCATTTGGTAAACCAGAACCATGTAATCCCATGGCTCACCTTCGACCATGAAGGTATCGGTTCCGTAAAGACCGAATTCACCATTGATGGTTCCGAACATCAGTCCGTAACCTATCCCCCAGAAAACGAGGGCACCGAAGCACATGTCGGTGTAGTTCTTCATAATTACGTTGATGGCATTTTTACTGCGTACCATGCCACTTTCGAGCATGGCAAAGCCTGCCTGCATGAAAAACACGAGCGCCGCGGCGACCGCGACCCATAAAAAATTCATGTTGGTTTGCAGTGTTTCTGCAACCATTTCAATGTTGTTCGGTTCCATCAGACTCTCTCGGAAGGTTCTTATTTCTAAATAGCACGCAGTTGTATTTTTCGAGTGTGGCAAGCAGAACCAGAATTAAACGCGGCTCTGAAAACCCCACCTTGGAAATATTGTTCACAACTTGCGCCACGCAAACGCGCAAAGCGAAATTTTCGCTCAGACAGTATTTGACATTTAAATTTCCGAGGTCAACTGAAATATGAATTTCCCATGTAGGCTGGCCTCGCGAGGCCATGCCTTAACAAACCTCTAACACTCCCTTAACATTTCACTGCATTAACTGAATTGCCACGACAACCCTAATAACAGCTGACCATACCCAATTAACAAGGCCGCGTTGGAGCGCATTTTTACCGCAACAAGTTTAAGCGGAAGACAAATCCAGACTTCAGAAATCGCCGCTGAGCGGATCGTCTGCATCACGTTTTTCAACCACTTCGCCATCGATAACATTGGGATCATCTGGGCGGTGTCTCGGTTGGTTGTTCGGCGGCGTGAACACCTGGAAGTTGAAACTACTTTTGAAATGCTGAGCGAACACCTTCTTGTATTGCGATCGGCACGCAGGAATCAACAGGCTAAAACCCAGCAAGTCCGTCAGCAAACCAGGCGTCAGCAAAAGTCCCGCCGCGAACAGAATCATCGCTCCATCACCGATCAAGTCAGCCGGCATTTGCTGCTGGCTAAGGCGATCCTTGATCTGGCCCTTGACGAACGTGCCTTGCTGTTTGGCCAACCAAGCACCAATAAATCCCGTTAAAACAACCAGTCCAATCGTTGCTGGGAGGCCAGTGAATTTGGAAATCCACAGCAGCAAAAACAAATCCACCAGCGGAACGACAATGAACAGTAACAGTAATCGGCCGAACAAAATTGCCTCATTGAAAAAACAAAACTCGTCATGCGAGCTCTTGGCCCGCACTAACGTTAGACGTTTTTCGGGCTGGGAGCCCAAACCACGGTGGATCTTGAACAATCCATCTACTTAAATTCACCCGTGACACACGCGGCTAAATCACGCTGACGACACTACTACCCTACTCCACTAACCTGAGTTTCATATCGATGAAACGATTTCCGCGTTGCACCGTCAGATCGACCGAACCATCACGATCGGTGCGTTGAAACTGCTTCAGCACATCCTTCACGCTGGCCGTCATCTGCCCATTGACTTCGATGATCAAATCGTCTGGACGCACTCCGATTTTCGCCGCCACCGATCCAACAACGACGCGATCAATAAAGGGAGGCGTTTTCTGGACAATATCCGCCACCAGCGAAAACCCCAGCAACGCCGCGCTGATAGGTTCGGTGGGCCGGTCAATAACATCGCTATTACTGGTAATTTCGCCCGCGCGAATACGTTTGATCGCGTCCATCAGCTTTTCCATCGGTAGCGCGAAGTTCAACCAAGCCCCCGTCTTACTGTCACGCAACTCCTTACCCAACATGCCCACTAAACGGCCTTGCAAATCCGTTAACGCTCCGCCCGCGGCACCGGGATTGTTGGTCATCGCGTCCAACAAATAGGCATCATCCTGATAGGGCGATTGATAAGCACCACGACGCGCTGAAAGCTGAATCTTGGCCGACACAAATCCCTGCTGAACGCTGACCGGTTCGTTCCCGGTTGCCACGCCATACAAATTACTGAACGCCAAAATCCGGTCGCCGACGCTGGCCGTTGTCGCGACCTCCAGATTAAAGTGCGGCGTATCGGCCACGTCGATCTTCAACACGGCAATGTCCAATCGCGGATCAAACCCCATTAACTGAGCTTCTCGCTTGGTTCCGTCGTTCATGGTCAGCGTGATGACGTCGCTGTCGAGCACATAGCTCCACGCGGTTAGGATGTGGCCTTCATTGGAAATCAAAAAACCACTTTGGTAGGCCTCGAGTCCGCGGAAGCCACCGCTGCCGACGATTTTGACTGTCTTGGGTAGGGTTTGCGAAACGGTGCGATTGATAATTGTAGAACGCGTTTGCGCGAAACTTTCGGCGCTAACGGTTAGCATTTGCAAAACCAAAAACAAAAAGAGCGCTCTGATCATTGCGCACTCTCCCTTTCGGCATCTTTCTGGGCGCGTCTTTGTAAAAATTCGATGCGGTCAATCACAAGCGTTCTTTCGAGTGTGCCAAACCCTGCGTCAAACTGGATCTGACGCGGCACCATCAGGTCTCCGTCGCGCTGGTAATCTAAAAACAAAAGCCGACACGGGTCTGAATTGATCTCGGGAAACATCTCAGCACTTCGCAGCAATGCCTGGCCGCGGTTGAACCGAAAATGAGTTTCCGTAACGCCGCGCGTTGCGATTAAAACATCAACCGTGTCTTCGGACTGCTGGCCTGCGAAGTTTCGTGCCGGCAAGCCACCGAAGTAGTAAACATCTCCGAATTGCTGTGGGCCTTCGACCAGCATCGCTCGCCACAGATGCAACGCCACCAGCAAACCGCCTGTATCCGGCGGAACAAGTTGTTGCGAAAAATCTTCGGCAGGGTCCAGCACGAATGAGGAATCACCGATTCTTATTCCTGATCTTTGATCTCCTAACATCAGCTGAAACGGGGCTTCGTCCGCCGCCAAGCGATCGCGGACGCGTCCGGTAATTCGCCAGCGTCCCGGTTGCTGGCCCCAGTCTCCGCCCAAGGCGCTGAACTCTTCCCAAATGCGATCCCGATTGAGCAGATTGAAGTAATAATTCGAAAACCCTCTGCGTTTGATATACAGATGATGAAACGGATGCTGTTTCTCTGCTTCGGACGCTTCTTCGGCTTTGGCTTCCTCTGTTTCCTCATCGTCTTCAGAGTCTTCTTCCTCAGAATCGTCTGGCGGTGGCATCGGAGGCGCACCGGGTATCGCAGGCGGTTCGAGCGGTTTGCCTTCAATGATTTCGGTCAGTTGCCCCGTCGCATGGACACCCGAAAGACGAACAATGATTTCGGTTTGTTCGCCATCGCGTTCATAAACGATCTGTGGTGTGAAACCTTTGGGCAGAATTCCCAGCACATTCTTAAACTGATTGACCGTTGATATCTTGCGACCGGCAAAGGAAACAATCACATCGTCGTACCTTAGCCCACGCCGGAATGCGTCTGACGTCGGCAACACATCGCTGACCCGCACGACGCCTTCATCGTCGGACTGCACCGTCGCCCCCAGCGTCGCATGATCGACCAAACGGCCGCTTTTGAGATGATCCAGAAAATACATGATCTGGTTAATGCTAATCGCATAGCCCACCCCGACGTTGACACGGCCTCGTTTTTCGAAGCTACCACGACCGTTGATCCCGACCAGATCGCCATCGGCGTTAAACAGTGCTCCTCCGGAGTTGCCCGGATTGATGGCGGCGTCGGTCTGTAGACAGTCCGCGTATTCCAACAACGTGCCCGCCGGGTACTGGTACCGATTCTTCCCCGAGATAATGCCCATCGAGACCGAGGGTTGGAAATTGGTGGCCAGTAGGAAGGGGTTTCCAATCGCGAAGCACCAATCACCGACCTGAACTTTATCGCTGTCCGCGATGGTTGCCGTTGGAAAATCGTCCCGCCCCAATAACTTCACCAGCGCGACGTCACCGGTCGGATCAATACCAACGATGACGGCATCATACAAAACACCATCGGGCATGCTGCATTTCATAAACGCACCACAGCCTTCGACGACATGATAGTTGGTCAGTGCATAACCGTCGGGCGCGATCACAACGCCGCTGCCCCCGCCCCCCCCTTGGGGACCAAAAATGCAAACCGTCGCCGCAATGGCTTTCTCGATCGCCTGCACCCGCAAGTCCTCGGCTTGCTGCAGCGCAGGCGGCGTTTGGATCGCAGAGCCTGAGGGCTGCCCCTCAGGCGCAACCTTCAATGAAGCTGCCACCGTCGAAACGTCGGCGGCGGGTCCTTCCTCTGCGCGTACGTTACTACTGACGGTGCTGAGCACGATCGTGCAGATCAAGAAGGTCATGGTCCGCGAAATGTTCATGCTTAGAATCGCTTCGTTGAATTTGCGATGGCTGCGTTTGCTACGACTGCGTTTGCTACGGCTGCTCTTTCGGAGGAAGTAATTTCCTGAAAATGCAAACGTTGAAGGCCGATGATGCGCAGCGCCTCGGCGCTATGCACTAATTAATATAGCCTGAAGTCACAACCGAGGACCAGTCGGCGACACCGTTAAATCGCCGCTATCGCAGCGTTTAAAGAAGATGCTGATCTCAAACGGAGGGGCTTGCAAACCGCGTCAGCGATTGATCACCGAAAGATGATGCCGTTCGGCAATTTTGTCGACCAGAGATTTCAGACCGTCGGTAGCCAAGAATCGCGATCTGACCAATTCGTAAGTTTTCGACGAACGCACGGCCATCTGAGTTACCACGGTTCCCCAACGCAGATCCAGCAGTTTCACCTCGATCGGCACCACGTCAAAAACGTTCAACAAATCTCCCTCAATCGAATACTCGACAGAGAATTTCACAATACGATTGGCCGAGCAATCGTTCCAAAGGAGTAGAATTTGCAACTTACGGGCCTCAGTTTCAGCCAAAAGTGGCTTGGGGAAAAACGGCGAAGTACCTTCCACCGACGAAGCATTATTGAAACCGGCATTGCCCCATTCAATGATTTTTCCGCCGCAAAATTATATATTTCGCAAAGAAAACATTGGGACCATCTAAACTCCCCTTAATCCCACTTGCGGTGCCAAGATTCGCTTTAAGAAACGCGGTATATAAGCCCATCTGATCTGACTTCCCAATTGGAGACTACAGTGCGAATTTGGGGAGGGACATTTTAGCTTTTGTTGATAGGAGGCGTTTTCGGATTGAATTAGGAAGGTTTCGAATCTAAACTTTCGACTCAATCGAAGGAGTGTTCGGCGAGCCGTGAGTGAGACTCATGGCCGTTTTTTTTTTGAAATGGCAATTGATCCAAGGGCCCAAAACTGATGGCAGACATTTTTGATAAGTGCGATGAATTTTGGGACCGAATTAAAAAGTTGACCGGAGAGCATTTCGAGGCTGGCGTAGAAACGTTCTTCCGAGAGTTTCCCACCGTGAACTGTTTGCCAGAGGTCACGGTCAACGGCAAACAATACATGCAGGTTGCCACCAACGATTATCTTGGCTTGGCGACGCATCCGGACGTTGTCGCGGCGGCGACTGAGATCTGCGAAATCGCGGGCGTTGGAACGCCTTTGGGTGCTCGGCCTCTGACGGGCAACACGTCGATGCATCTTGAACTCGAAGCCAAACTGGCAGCGTTTCGAAAAACCGAGGGCGCACTCGTCTTCAACCTTGGACTCGGCGCAATGACCGGCACGGTCGCTTGCATGGTCGGTCGCAAGGAACGTGTCTTTGTCGACGCTTATGCCCACGGATGCATTTCTGATGGTGCAAAACTCTGTAAGGGCGAAGCGACTTGGTTTGGCCATAACGATCTGGATGAACTCGAGCACTATTTAAAAGAGTGCCCGCTGGACCAACCGAAAATGATCGCCGTCGACGGCGTGTACGGGATGACGGGGGACCTGGCACCGCTTCCAGAATTGGTGGAACTTAAAAAGAAATACAACGCGCGGTTGTTTGTGGACGATGCCCACGGCACAGGCGTGTTGGGAGATAACGGTCGCGGCACGCCTGAGTTCTTCGGCGTCGAAGACGAAGTTGACTTGCACGGCGGAACCTTCGCAAAGGCTTTTGGAACCTTTGGAGGATACCTTTGCGGTCCTCAACATGTGCTGGATTACATTAAATTCGTGTCGCCCGGTTTTGTGCTGACCAAAGCACTTCCCGGATGCATCACCAACGCGACGATCAAATCACTGGAGCTGATGCAGTCGATGCCCGAACGTCGGCATCAGTTGTGGGACAACCTGAATGTTTTGAGAACCGGATTGCGTGATGCGGGTTTTGATATCGGTCATCCGCAAGGCGCTGTTACTTCCATCTTCACACGCGGCATGACGGCGCTGGCGGCAGTGAAGTTACTGGAAAATAAACACGGCATCATCGTCAACAACGTGATGTACCCGGCGGTACCCTACGGAACGTCGATCATCCGCATCACCGCCAGTGCCCTGCACACGACCGAACAGATGCAGACGCTGGTCGACGCGATCGTTGCGGTGTCGAAAGAAATCCCGCTTCATGAGAGCAACGAAGCCGCCGCTCATAAGGCCGTTGCTCCCCAAGCCTCAACGACCAACGGGCAGGCCTAATGTCTGATGGCGACGGGAAGATTGCGACGCTGCCGACAAGGATTCGGATACAAAGGGTTGAAACGGCGCGTCAATGGAAATCCTTCTATCAACTGAAAGTCGAACTTTATCGAACCGATCCTGCTGCTGCGATTCCATTGCAATCAATGGAGCGCGACAAACTGGATCCAAGATCATCTTTCTTTGAACACGCCGAGCGCGTTGCATGGATAGCACTCGACGGCGACCGGTGCGTGGGACGCATCGTTGCCATTATCGACCGGCTGCACAACGAACACCACAACGACACGCTAGGGTTCTTTGGCTTCTTTGAGTGCGCCGAAGACCAGGACGCGGCAAAGGGATTGGTCGAAACCGCTCAGCAGTGGCTGCGTGAAAAGGGCTGCAGCGCGATGCGTGGCCCGATGAGCCCCTCGATGAAGGGCGAGATGGGCGTGCTGATCGACGGATTTGAACACCCGCCAACGATCATGATGAGTCACTCACGACCTTGGTACGACAAGCTTCTGCTTGGGTGTGATCTGGAAGTTGTAAAAACGTTCTACGCGTTTCATTTCGATAGCACAGATCCTGTACAGGTTCTGAAGGATGAGAAATTGAACGAGTTTGAAGCCAAGGTGCTCGAACGGTTCCCGGAACTTCGATTCGAACAAATCAGCCAAGAGGATTTTGCCAAAGCCGTTCACGAAGTCAACGAATTGGGCAATGAAGTGCGAAAGGTGGGTTGGGGCTTCGTGCCCTCAACCAAGGCCGAGATAGATACGATGATCAAGAACCTTGGACGCATCATTCACCACGAAGCGTTTCAAGTCGCCTATTACAAGGACGAAATGGTAGGCTATGTCATTACAATTCCTGACGTGAATTGGGCCCTGCGGCAGACGTTTGGGAAATGGGATTGGCTAAGAAAGATCCAAATGCTGTTCTGGCTCAAGCGTATTCCATCGGCGCGTGTGATCGCCTTAGGTGCCGCCGAGAAATTCCGCACCAAGGGAATTGCAATGTTGCTGATGAAACGACTGCTTGACCGCCATACGATTTTCAAAAAATGGGAAATGTCGTGGGTGCTGGAAGATAACGTCCGGTCCATTCGCGCCATTGATCGCGTAACCAGTTTGCAGCGATATAAAACTTGGCGCATCTACGAAAAACCTCTTTAACGCCGTTGGTAATTAACTGATTCGCAATCCACATCTATCAGGGCTACTCATGATTATTCACGTCGACATGGATGCGTTTTATGCGTCGGTCGAAATTCGTGACAACCCAGATCTGATCGGCAAACCCGTCGTCGTCGGTGGATCGGTCAGCGGCCGCGGCGTGGTGGCGGCGGCCAGTTATGAAGCTCGAAAATATGGCGTGCATAGCGCGATGTCATCGAAGGTCGCACTGCAAAAATGTCCTCGGCTGATTTTTGTCAAAGGCCGGATGGAGCACTATGCCAAAATATCAAAACAGATTCGCGACATCTTTTTCAGCTTCACGTCGCTGGTTGAACCACTTTCTCTGGACGAAGCGTTCCTCGACGTCAGCGGATGCCAGCGTTTATTCGGCGATGGTTTAACGATCGCCGCTGAAATAAAAAAACGGATCTTTGATGAAACGGGGCTGATCGCGTCGGCCGGCGTCGCTACTAATAAATATTTGGCCAAAATCGCCAGTGACTGCGACAAACCAGACGGTCTGACGTTTGTGGATCCGGAGAACATCCAAGCCTTCCTTGATCCGCTGCCCATCTCGCGTGTTTGGGGCATTGGCCCGGTGACCGAGAAAAAATTCGCTAGGCTGGGCGTCAGCAATGTCCGGCAGCTTCGCGCGCTGTCGCTTGAGCTGTTGCAAAATGAATTAGGCATCAACGGAGATCATTTTTACAAACTGGCCCGCGGCATCGACGATCGTGCGGTCGTTCCAGATCGCGTCGCCAAATCGGTCTCTCATGAAAAGACCTTTCCCACGGACATCTATGACCAAGAGATTCTGTTGGCGTGGCTGCTGGAGTTAACCGACCAAGTGGGACGGCGGCTGCGTCGTCATGAGATTTTCGGGAGAACGGTCAAACTGAAATTTCGTTTCGATGATTTTGAGACGTTAGTTCGCAGTAAAACAATTGCTCCCTCGAACACAACGCAAACGCTATTTGAAACGGCGGCAGAATTGATGCAAGGGGTCAGTCGCAATCAGCACCGCGGCGTCCGGTTGATTGGAATGGGTGTTTCCAACCTATCACGTCAGGCCCCGGTTCAGCTTTCGCTCTTCGACCAAGCCGACAAAGACAAACAGTCGCGCGTGGACAACATCTCCGACACCATCCGCGACAAGTTCGGGGGATCAAAACTTCATCGCGGTACCAATCTCGAACACGAAATCCGCCTCAAGCCCGATCCACGCGTTGACCACATAGACTGATAGGGACAATAAAATGGGACAATAAAATGGGGACAGGTCCTTTTAATGTTTCGCGGGCTGTTCGCGTTTTCGAGTCGTGGACTTCGGGCCAATTTTTGTCACCGTTGATTCGACCCAACAACCGACTTCCCCATAAGTCGTCTCGCGATTGTGAATAGAAAAGGGGGTGAATAGAAAAGGGGACAGGTCCCTTTAATGCTTCTTGGGGCGTCCTCGGCTTCTGGTTGTGGACTGCAGACCTAGTTTTGCAACGGTTGATTCGACCCAATCGGATCCTCCGTAAGGCGTCCCACGTTTGACGCTATGTCGCAGCGCTTGCGTCTCAGACTGCGTCACCGGGTCGTTCACGTACTGTTTCCACTGCCTTGGTTTGGGAAGCGGCCAACGTGATAGAAGTTGTTTATGCTCCGCAGTTCCATGCTCTTCGATCCACAGACTTCCATAGGGCCATTGCTCAGCACGCTCGACTAGGTTTGCTCTAAGTGCGTTTCTTTCAACATGCCGTGCAACATGGTAGAAGTATTCGTCCGTCTCAACTGGAAAAGATTTGAAGCGGCTCTGGTAGACGTGCCCATAGCCAACTCGGTTGTGGTGCTTTTGCCAACGGGTCACATGCGTCACCGTCAGAAGCTGCATGAAACGAGCCAAATCTCCATCTCCTTCAGGCCACAAGACAAAGTGCCAATGATTCGGCATTATGCAATAGTTCAAAATTCGCATCGGACGCTTGGCGAGCGTATCGGCGATAATCCGTTCGAATGCAAGGTAGTCTTCGTCTTTGAAAAACAATTTGTTTTTGCCCACACCCCGATTGAGGACATGGAAGACCATTCCACCTGGCGCGACTCGTGCTGTTCTGGGCATGCGGTAATGATAACATCATCACATGCGAAGTCAATAAATGGACCTGTCCCCTTTTTAAGAGATCGAGTGCCACCAAGCAACTCCCTTTTTTCGCTCGTAGAAGGACGCGGCCTTATGTTTGTCGGCAATCACAGAGGAGCCTGCGGGACTGAACCGCACTGGAGTGTCGCTGTATTGTGATAGCGCCGATGTGATGCTGCTACCCGCCGTTTTCGGCACGTGAATAAAGACGAACCGACCTTCAATTGAAATCATTGATACTCCTGTTTAGATTCTGTTGCTCAACCTGTCGAAATACATTTACTAACGTGTGGTGAACCAGAACACGTAAAGCTTGGTTTTTGCATTCGTAAAAATCCTAGCTAACGTGCTGTCCTAGTATCACATTTCATTGCAGGAGTAATTTTCTGACAAGAAAATTCTTGAGTGACCCCAAAAAGATTGGAGAGTCATTTGCTCAAAAAGCATTGCCCAACACACCGTTGTCGTTCACACCATAAGTCTTGCTCAAGTACATCTGGCCGCGCGGATCGTAGAACGATTCCGATTGAGCGATCAGAACATCTTGCCCTGATTCAACCCGGAAGGATTGGCTCTTTGTTGTTCGGCCAAGGTTATCCAGGGTCGGCTTCTGATAGAAGACATTCTCAACATCGGTTCCCGATCCAATGACTGCCGTGACCTGATCCGTCGTCGTCTCATCGAGACTGCGGCGGCTGATTTGAATCGGATTGACCAGAGTACGCACGCCGTTGCTGACGTTGACGTAACCCCGCGCCGTTCGAGTTTCATGCTCATCGGTGTAAACAGTCCATGCGGCTGTTCGAATGTCGTTGCCATCCACATTGTGTACTGGTCCCAGCGATTCAATCGTGCGACCTCGATCATCCACGACGAAGTCCGTCACGATGTTCAGTCCACCAACGTCTTGAGTCATCTTCGTACGAGCAACCGCTAATTCGAGCTAGGTTGAGGACGACCGGCAAGACCCCGTTTTTGGGTTCGAGCGGTTCGGTTCGGTACATAGACATGTAAATCTCCTAATATGGAGACCACGACGTTTGTCACAATGTGCCAAAATTAATGTCCTAATCTGACTAAAGATGGCCAAGCGTGGCCACAGCTGACTTCAGCGACGCTTGCTCGTGATTTTGCGTTCGTCCTCCTGCGCGGTGATGCACTGGCGCGTAAGGTTGACCCATCAGCGTTTGGTTCCCATTTTCGCGACGATTCGGAGATTGTGATTTTTCCAAATCTCGGCGGCGATGCGGTTATGGTCGTACCATGTTCTGTCGTAGACACTGATATCTACGGATATCTCGCTTCGTTCATTCGCAGTGCACCTGAATCTCAACTTCATCAACTCTGGCAGTCTGTTGCGACAGCGATGGTTCGGCGTGTATCTGATCGACCCGTCTGGCTTAGCACGGTTGGCATGGGTGTGTCGTGGCTGCACGTTCGGCTTGATGACCGTCCAAAATACTACGGTTACTCGCCGTTCCGGCGGGTTACCTAACCTGGTTTTTGCGCTTGGTCTGCGGCCTTTCAGTTTTCCACAAATCTTAAGCTTCGCTTCGGTCGGGAGAAGCCCAACGGAGAGCCGCGTACCAAGAGAAGCGTGGATATAGGTTGTAAGTTGTGATTCCGACCGGGACAGGCCCAGCGGAAATCGAAGTTGCAAAAATGATGTAAGGTAAAAAAAACCTGCCGCACATGTTTCCAGTTTGGCCTCGCGGCATGGTATTGGTACAATTTCTTTCAGTTCGGACATCGCTCGCTTGTTAAGGGCGATGACATGTTTGAACTTGATGCTGAATTGGAGCATTGCCCCGATTGCCATTCGTTCACCGATGTTGTCTGGGTTTTTGGTGACCCGTGCCCAAAGTGTGGCGGCGAAATAGAAAAGACCGGCGAAGAGATGATCAACTGGGATTAACGCACTCTTTCGCCGAAATGAGTCCTTTAACATCGTGAGTCCTTCAACGCGGCACCAACCCCGGTGATGCACGTAGAGCAACAATTGCAATCGAATCACCAGTCATTAAGAAATACGACGCTTGCAGGTCTGGCCATCCTGGTTGTCTTTTCGATTTTGTTCTTGATTAGCGGCCCGTTTGCATACGGCGCGGAACAAACTCGGCCGGTGCTGGAAGTTGTGGGGCTGTTGATCGTAGCCGCAGTTTGCGCGTTTGTGGGTTTGGGTTTTGCTTTGCATGTCCCTAAGACTCAATATCGAGGCCTGATGACGGTTGTGTTGGGGTTGGCGATCAGCATTCGCGTGGTTGCGATTTTCACAACGCCGATTCTTGAGATTGATTACTACCGTTACATCTGGGACGGGAAGGTCGTCTGCGAAGGCGTTTCGCCCTACCGTTTTTCGCCGGCGGCGGTGTTGGCGTCCGGAGTGTCGGATGACCAGCATCTGAATCGATTGCGGGCATTGTCAACGCGCTCTCAAAGCAACCATACCACCTTAAGTCGAATTCACTATGGGACCTTCACAACGGTCTACCCGCCGGTCAGCCAATTCGTTTTCGCCGCGACGATGATGCTGACTCCTGAGTCGGTTAGTGCTGAAGTGCATGTGATGGCGATCAAGATTGTGATGGTCATGTTCGAATTGGCCATTATCCTGTTGCTTGGCTGGTTGTTGAAAATGGCTTGTCTTCATCCCGGTTGGCTGATTGCGTACGCGTGGAACCCCTTGGTGATCAAGGAGATCGCCAACAGCGGACATCTCGATTCAATCGCGACTTTCTTTGTTGTGCTTACGGTGTGTTTGGTGGTGAGGCAACGGCTGATGCCATCGGTTAAATTTTCGAAGGCACTGTTGATGCTGGCCGGTGTGACGCTTGGTTTGGGTGTTGGGGCGAAGCTTTACCCCGTCGTACTCTTTCCAATTTTGTTGGTCGCGGTGATTTCAAAAAGCGATCAAGATTTCGATGGGCGTAAGAATGATTTTGCAAAGCGTTTGTTTGCGGGAGGCGTTTTTGCTCTGGCGTTCGTTTTGACGTCATGTTGTGTTTTGTTTCCCCTGCTGATCAAGCATTCGGGTGACAAAGCGCCGGCTTCTGTCGTGGCCAATGGGGCTGAGGCATTTAAAAATCAGGACGGATTCAGCGCCTTCTTTTCCCGATGGCGAATGAATGATCCGGTCTTTTCGACCCTATACTTCAATCTCAAAAGTGACACAAAGGATTCCGCGACGCCGTGGTTTGTCGTTGCGCCAAACAGCTTGCGGCGCGAACTCAACAGACCGCTTCAAACGATTGGGTTGGACAGGAAAGATGCGGCGTGTTTTTTAGCGCGGGTTATTACGTTGAGCCTTTTTGCGCTGTTCTATTTGTGGAATTTAGTCAAACTGTACGATACGATACACAAAGGCGAGCAATGGTTGGTTGATTTGGCGGGGCGCATCACTTTTGTTTTGGCGCTTTTTTTGTTTGTTCAGCCAACGGTGAATCCTTGGTACTTCGTTTGGGTGGCACCTTTGACTTGCCTATCAAAAAATAGAGGCTGGTTGTTGGCGTCGGGTTTATTAACGCTTTACTATTCGAGGTTTTGGTTCAAGGGGTTGGTAGGAACCTTTGTGTTGGGCGGGCACCGTTTCGATGGCGTGAAATTGTTCGATCACATCTTCGTCTTTGTTGAGTTTGGCTTGATCATCGCGGTGTTGGTGTCATTTTCCAATTGGAGAATAAAGCGTCAAACATCGGTCAAGAAAAGTGCAACCTGAGCAATTTTTGGTTACACTTTATTTACTGGTTTATAACTCAACGTTAGATGAAGGGATGTTTTGATGAAAAAATTACTTTCGCAGATGACAATGGCCGCTCTGTTGGCGGCATCGTGTTTCTTGGTTGTAGGCTGTGGTGGCGGCGGCGCCCCGGCGGCTGGTGGCGCCTCAGAAGCAACTGCCAACGAATCGGGTTCGTCGGATTCAGCAGAAGCTGCAGAGGGCTCCGAAACCTCAGAAGCCGCCGCAGGATCTGGCAGCACGGACTCAAACGCCGGATCTGAAAGCAAGTAAGCTTCACCGGCGTGACGCGTGAAAGCCTTCTGCTGTTTGATATGGCAGAAGGCTATTTTTTTGGGCCTGGCTGAGACTTGAAAGGTTCGGCCTCACAACCAATTGCGCTTTACAAAATTGTCAGTAAGTTTTTGAAGGAACCTTTTGGGCTTCTTTTGGATCTTTAATAGCACGCTGGTTTTTATAGAAGACATCCTCCTGGCGTTTTAGTGCCGCGACGGCTTCGTTTTTAAATTGTAACCAACAGATTTGGGAATGAACTGGTTGAGCAGAGGGAGATAATTCTATTACCATGAACGAAACACCTAAGCATTCTTCCATTTGGTCTGTCAAATGAAAACTAAGACAATACTTCTCTTGCTTTTGTCTTTTGCGATTCTTGGGTATTTTGCACGCCCATGGATTGATGCCCAGATCCCTGGGCTGGCGATAAAGAAGGCGATGCCAGAGCTCGGCGCGATCTACGAACCAACGATCATGTTGAATAACTCGATTCGGAATCCTGTGATCGTGATCCCGGGGATGATGGGATCGAAACTGCAAGCTGCCGCCGAACGCACGGTTTGGGGTGTGTTTGACCGTCAGTCGATTGACCCAGACATACCTGAAGATGCGAGGTTGCTCAGTTGCCCGATTGATGGAACCGATCTCGATGAGTTTGATGATGGTGTCTATGCGACTGGCGTTTTGGATTCATTAAAAATCGAAATCGCTGGCTTGGCGCTTAATCATCAGGCTTACCTTAACATCCTGACAATGCTTGGCGTGGGTGGGTATCGTGATGAAGAATTAGGGCTGGCCGGTGCGATTGATTACGGAGACGGTCATTTTACCTGTTTTCAGTTTCCCTATGATTGGCGGCGAGACAATGCCTCAAACGCGCGTCGTCTCCACGAATTTTTGCTTGAGAAGAAAAGCTATATTGAGGCCGAACGCAAGCAGCGTTTTGGAATCGAAGAACCAGTTAAGTTTGATATCGTCGCTCATTCTATGGGTGGATTGTTGGCGCGTTACTATCTCCGGTACGGCAGCGTTGGCGCATGGTGCGATGACCAACCGCCGGAGCTGAACTGGGCTGGGGCAGAGCACGTTGACCGTGTCGTCCTGATTGGGACTCCTAACAGCGGCTCGGCGAAATCGTTGGTGTCAACGCATGAGGGTTTTTCATTTTCTGTTGTGTTGGACACCATCCCCAGCGGGATGGTCGCAACGCTGCCGTCTATCTATCAACTGCTTCCTAACGGTCCAGAACCGGCGGTGTTTGATGAACAAACGGGCGCCGCACTTGATCACTACGACATTGAAACCTGGGATCAGCGTAACTGGGGAATGCTGAATCCGAGCCAAGATCCGGTTCTGCAACAGCTTTTGCCCGAAGTCGCCACGGCTGAACAACGGCGAGCAATCGCAAAGGCTCATGTTGCCGAATGTCTAAAGCGCGCAAAACGATTCCATCAATTGCTTAATACGCCGGCGGCTCCTCCCGCGGGAACCACACTTCATTTGTTTGCCGGTGATGCGATTGCGACAGTGGAGACATTGAATTCAAATCTTCAACAACGAACTCTAAGCCCACGCACTGAGGCCCCAGGCGACCACACCGTAACGCGTAAGTCAACTTTGGGAGACCAAAGAACGGTCGATCGGTGGTCTCCAAGTGTGCAGTCGCCGATTTCATTTCGTGATGTTCGGTTTCTGTCCGACGATCATTTCGGGCTCACACGCGACCCTGAGTTCACCGATAACGCGCTGTATTTGTTGTTAGAAGATCCAACCAAGTCGTCTCCGTCACGGGTGGTGCAGTAAACGGAGTTAAAGAGGTTAACGGAAAATTTGGTTCGTTCCACCAGAGCGAAGCATTATTCGTCCGGGCTGGACCCCGAACCAAAGCCGCCAGATTTTTTCTTGTGCCCCGCCGGAGCGCCCGGGTCGGCTTGCGAATTTAGCGCCCAATCGAAATCGAAAAAAGCGACGTCCACTCCACTGGCGTCCAACTGCGGGGTTGGTTTGGTGGTCGGCTGAAGGTTCTGAAATGCTTTCCAGCCAACGAACAAGGGAACGATGAACGAAATCAGCGCGACTCAAAAAAAACCGCCGTAGTAATTAGATCCCTTGCTCACGCGATGCTCCCAGAAGTTGCCGAACTGATATTTCCATTCAATTGAACCAGATTCGCTTCTGGTCCGTCGCCTAAATGCAGGATCTGCATGGGACAGCGCACGATGCACTCCTGACATCCGACGCACGGCGTAACGGCTAAGGTCACCGGTTCACCACGCAACGCGCGGCCTTTGATGTCGATTCCCATCTGACAAAATTGATTGCAGACATTGCAGTCAATACACTTTCCTTTTTCAGGCGTGATTTTGAACTTCGACCAACGGCCCCAAAAGTTCATCCAAAATGCCAACGGACACCACATCCGGCACCAAATGCGTTGGCCAAGAAACGGATAAAGTCCGATCGCCATCGCGCCTGCTAAGAATGTGCCCACCCAAACGTCGTACCAACCAAACAGATCCAAACGAAACGCGCCCTTGCCGGTCGCCCATAAAACAGGCTGCCAGCCCATCAGGTCCGCGAGCGTCGCAATCTTCGCCAGCAGGATGAAGATGTAACCGTACTTCTCGATCCGGCGAGTCCAGTCGCCTTTGGGACCGCGATGCCGAAAACTGTTACCGACCGTTTCGGCCAGTGCACCGCAGGAACAAATGTACGAACAATAGATCTTGCCATAGATATTTCCCGCCGGCATCTTCTGGGTTCAGCACGAAACTTTTCGCGCCGAAGTACAAAAAGATGCCAACCAAAATTCCAATGACCGACCAGACGACTCGGCGGGAATTCCAAATCCCGTCCAGCTCCATGCCGGTATCCATCAAAAATTCGATGGGCGGCAGCGTACCGATCAAGATGATGACTTTATCGTTCTTGATGGTCTGCGTTTGACCGCCCACCTCAAGGTCTACCTCTTTGTCACGGCTGTGGACCAGATTGCTTTGAAGAATCGCTTCGGTTTCGCCTTTGGCAATCGCTTCGTCCATTCGTTCGATGACTTCGCGCCCTTGGTTGGCCGCGACCTTCAACAGCGGCAGGCCCGTTACGTCGCCGATCACGAATAAACCTTTGACGGACGATTCATAACGCCCGTCAACGATCGGCAAAATCTATTGCGGTGGCACGGTCGCGAAGTACGGTGCTCTTTTCGTCTTTGGTTTATTCACCGGTTGGCACCCTCTTTCATCGTCCGCCAGAAATCATTCGACCCATTGATTGTCGCGTTTTCTTCCTTCAGAGGATCGCATGGCGACACTAACGCAATGTTACCAGAGAGGCGTCGTTCAATTGAAGGCCGATAATTAAATTCAAGTCCAATCGAAACTCAAGTCTTGGCGCGGTTCGCTTTTTCGACGCTATCGACACCAAACTGCGGTTGAATAATTATTCGATGGCGTTAGACGGTAGTGTGCCAAAGCGGCTTACGGCAAAATCTGATCTTTTTAGCGCCATTGGTCCTCGGTTGCAGGCAGCTCTATTGGGCCGCAGCTAACGATGCGGAAGGAGAAGAAAAGTTGTAAAGAATCGAAAGATCTGTGAGTCATCTTACCATTTGTGCAATTTTAGATTTGTTGCAATAGGGATTGAACAGCCATCGACAGGCGATTTTTGTTTCCAGAATCGAAAGAGGAGATTTTCAGTAAGATTGAAAATGTAACTGTATCAAAGGGGTCTGGTTGACTCGAATTCCCCATTCGAGAAGAAGCCAATTCAAAACCAAATCATGGATGATTGAAATGTTTAAATCAATTGGTATCGCGGTAACCTTCCTTGTTATTACGACACTCACGTTTTCCATCGTGGGTTGCCGCTCGGGAGCGCATCGTCTGGCCTCATCGGTATACGGCGCGGGTGCTTCTTATTCCCCGAGCCGCGGCATAGTGTCTGCGCCTGTGTATAACAGCGGTAGCGGAAACCGAACAATCAGCAGTACACCCTCCGGCGGCGGATCGGGTTCTCGGTAGAATGCGGCATGCGATTTTTGCAGGATCGCCGCGCAAGTGCTAATTGCTTTTGAACGAACGGAAATTGACCGTTTCGAAATGAGCTGGGCCATCGCCGGTGACGAAAATTTGCACGATGTGTTCTCTGTTGGTATCACTGGCTGATTTTGGAATCTGGCCGAGCAGTTCTCCATCTATCTCGACTCGCCAATGACCGGGTTGAGAATCCAAGCGAAACTGGTGGTAGCCAAAATTTTGCGTATCGTTAAATTGCTGAACGGAGCTTGTCAAAATCGTCGCCCCATTCTTTAACGTTGCCTTTGCTTCTTCGATTTCGACTTCCCACAGTGAGGCCTCGGCTTCCTCTGTTTTGGATGCGCTGAGCATCCGGAATCCTATTGTGTCAGCTTGGTTGTGACGAAAGCCACAGACGAAACGGTAATGTAGAAGCGGTCTTCCTTGGGTGTCTTGGCATTGGAAGTTCCTACTACCTAATCCAGATAGAATTGCCCCGCCTTCGGCACCTTCGGCCGGTTCCCATGTGCCCGATGACTTCTGTGTTGGATCCACGCTCCTCCCGTTGAAAAGCATGATAGGAGGGCCTTCGAATTCGTCGAGCGTCACCACTGGTTGGGCCTGGTTTTCGCCTGAACGCATTGCTGTTTCGGAAGACCCGTTTGTAGGATCAGTTTGTGGTCCATTGGGAAGTGCGAAATAGATCAGCGTTGAAACTAGAACAGCACCGAAGGCAACAATCGACCAGCGAATGGCGCGCGAATCGTCTTTCTTGGAAAACGTATCGCGTGAATCAGCAGGTTGCCCGTTTTGCAGTGGCTGACCGCCGGTTCCACTTTCTTCGGAGATGAAATCGCTTGTTGCCATGGTTGCCAATGAAGCGTTATCCAAATCAAAATCGCCATCGGAAACATACGTCTTCGCAAGCTCTTGGATCGTCATCACTTTGGATTTACCCAAGTAGGGAATCTCGTTCGACTGAAGGTCGCCGGTGTGAGCTATGCCGTTTTGATCCAGTTGCTGGATGACCGATTCGATTTCCTGATTCAAGGCCGCATAGTCATCAATCCGTTCCTCACGACTGAAACGGCACATCTTTTTTAGCAACTGGAAACCAACCTGTGAGATGTCATCGGGAGGATCGGCAAGCCATTGATCCTTAAAGTTCATTTTGCTGGTGATGACGTCCAGCGGGCTGGCTCCGACCACCGGAGGTTCGCCAGTAATCAAGTGCCAAATTGTTGATCCCAGCGAGTAGATGTCGCTGCGGTGGTCGATCTCTTTGGCTTTGATCTGTTCAGGCGACATGTAGTACGGCGTGCCGCTGATCGCTTGGTCGAGCGTGATCGTTGCATCCTTTTGATTGTCGTTGAACTTCGCCAACCCGAAATCGGCGACTTTGACGAAAGGAACATCGGCGGGAAGTTGCGTGCCGCTGGGGGCGTGGGTAAGAATCAGGTTTCCTGGTTTGATGTCCCGATGAATCACCTCGTGTTGTTTTGCATTGTCCAGCGCGTGGCAGATTTGTTGGGCGATGTGCCAAGCGTGAAGTTCGGGAATATGGTTCTTTTCGGTCAGTGCTTTCCCCGCATCGATGCCATCAACAAATTCCATTACGAGATAAAGTTGCTGGTTGTGAATGCCGAAATCAAAGGCCGAAATGATGTTGGGGTGGCGTAACCTGCCAACAATCTTTGCTTCGCGTTCAAATCGTTTTGGAGTCAGGTCGTTGCGGGCGATCGTGCCGCTGATGGTTTTGATGGCAACGGGCCGATCCATTCGTAGTTGCGTGGCTTTATAAACCGTGCCCGCGCCGCCTTGGCCAAGAAAGCCGTCAATCCGATAGCCGGGAACGACCGAAAGTGGATTCGCGAAGATTGCGATCAAATCCAATTGCCGACGATTGAGGAAACCTTTCCGGATCGCTATTTCCAGCGGCGGGAAACTTGAATTTTGCTGCTCACGCTTGATCGCTTCAAGCTGTTTTGCGTTCAACAGCTCCAGATCAATCGCAGCTTCAAACTTCTCTTGATTGTTCGGGTCGGTCATTCCCAGATTGTATGCTGGTTACTGGAGATTATCGAGTCGGTCCAGCAGTGCTTTTACCGAAGGGCGGTCGGCCGTTGAATCGATCCCAACATAAGCGAACTTGGCGTTTCCCTGTTTGTCGATCAGGTAAGTCGAAGGGTGGGCGTGCATGCTGTGGATGTCGAAGAAATCCGTCGCTTGGAAGCCGGTGTCCAAGACGATCGGGAACGGGACGTCGTCGACCTGTTCCTTTTCTGTTTCGAGCGCTGCTTCGACGAACTTTTGGAGATGATCTTTTGGGCCGGGGTAGACAACGATCACTTCACAATCGCGGTCCTGAAACTTTTGGTAATTGGCCACCAAACGCGACGTCTGAGTTGTGCAAAACGGGCAGAGCTTCCCACTAAAGCCTTGCGTGAACACAAGAAGCACGTGTTTCTGCCCCAAGTAATCCTTCATTTTGATTTTACCGCCGTCTTTGTTGGTGAAAACAAGGTCTTGGATAGCGTCAGGGGCGTCGACATTCGACGCGATGGAATCTTTGAATTTTATCTCTTCAGCGGGCATAGATTTCCATTTGCCCTTGGCCGACATGCCGGATTCTGGCCATGCCTCTTGTGAAGTATTCGCATCGGACGAATTGGCTGTAGATTGTGAAGGCTCGATCTTTTCAGCGTCGCATCCGCATGCCAGCCCGCTACTCAAAAGCGTCAGGCAAATCAAAAGAGGTTTTAGGTTCGCGTGCATGGCTTGTGCTTTCTGCTTGGCTGAACGATTGGCAAAATCTAAGGGAGCATCTGCTTAGCGTAGTATCCCCGATCAGGCTGTGGGCTTGTTTGGCTATTTATCCGCTTGCCGGTCACGGTTGTCAACAGAAGCCACTGATAAGTTTGCCCGTCGTTGAATTGCATTGAGCCGCATTGATGCGTCCGCGATATTGTTTCCCAGTTTTCAGCGCTTAGGTTTCAAACGCCCAAATGGCCGGCGGAGGATTATATTTGGTGACTTGAACAGGCAATGGTATGATCTTACGTAATTGGTACGCCGAGCACTGTCTACCACTACGTCGGCGTAATGCTTTTCCCCTTTCCCAATGGAGCGTTTTGAGAATGGCTGATTCACTTTGGGCCGGTGGTGATGAGGCATACTCCGATGCACTTGGCGATCGATACGAGTGTCAATTGAAGGAACTGCGTAAACGTCGTGACGCAGCCAATGACGCCCAGCGCGAGGAACTTGACGCTCAAATCGAAACCGTTGAGCGAGAGTACCAATCGAAACTCGATGCGATTGATGACAGCCTGTTCTGAGCAATGCGTTTGGAATCATTCGCTGTTCAGAAGTTTGCAGGCCAATGATTTGAGGAACCGCAATGGCGAACTACTGTAACAATGTTCTGAAAATCACTACCAGCGATGCGGCGTTGATGAAACGCTTGGTCGCGATCGCCGATCCTCCGCGGTGCTTATCTTAAGTCCCCCGGTCGAATCGCCAGTCGCGTTCTGGAAATTGCCACTGACACTTGAAAACTGAGTCGCTGTGTAATGACCCGAACAAGTTGGCCTTTTCAGACCAAACAATTAACGCTCGGTCGATGAGTCCAGCTGGTGCTGAGCCAAATGGGTGTAATGCAATGGAGATTGCGGGAAACCGAAGGCATAACTGATGCATGGTTCCGCGTTGGTTTTAGTCTGACACCGCAGCGGAAAAATTGCGAGCGGCCGGTGTATTGGGGTATAATGCCGGCATGGTGAAATATCGCGATGAACGACCGCTGTTCAGCTTGCTGCTGCAAGTCGCTAATCCCGCGCTGATTATTGCGATGGTGGCCAGTCTGATCTTTTTCTTGATCGAGATATTTTATCGAGGCCCGCATGTTCTGCGATTGAATCTGATCATGACGTTGTTCACGATCGCGACCGTCTTAATCAGTCGCATCTCCATCGAAGCGGGAAAAGAACGCGCCGCGCTGTTCGCCACGGGACTCGCACTTGCGACGCTGGCAACCACCTCGGTCGTTGTTGATTTCGAATACGAAAATCTGGCCATGCTAGAATTCGTTGTGATCATTTTTCTGATTGCGATTGTGATGTGGGTCAGCAATCGGCTGGTTTGGGATTGCACTTTGCTCGGTCGCCGACGCGATGTTTCGGCGATGGGGTTGTTAGAGGCTATTCGACAAAAAATTGCACCTAGTGAACTCGCTGTGGCTGGAAAACGCGAGCGGCAAAAAAACAAAGGTGGTGATGAATCTTTTAACGTCTTTGAATTTATGCTGGGCAGAAACGGGAAGAATTCGACGCCCGGCCTGTGGGTGTTTTACTTGGCGGTGGCCGCATTTCCAATCTTTGGCGGCGGGCAATGGTTTGTTGATCCAAATTCGTCTGGGTTTTCGATCTTCTTTCTTTTCGCAGTGTACCTGACATCCGGTTTGGGGTTGTTGATGGTGACGAGCCTTCTGGGGCTCAAGCGGTACGTCAACAAACGTGGCGTTTCGATTCCCGAACCTGTCGCGCTGAACTGGTTGTTTGTTGGGTCGATGTTTTTGGTTGGATTGCTGCTGTTGATATCGTTGCTGCCGCGCCCCGATCTTTCGTCGACGATGAGTGATTATTTGGCTCTGTTGCGAAGTTCAGAGATGACGTCTGAACTGGCGATCGGTGATGACAACGATCCCGGGGAACAGCCTGATGGACAGCAAAACGGCAAACTCAAACGTAAACCCGCAAACGAGGCCGACGGTGACCGTCCGGATAAAGACGCGCCGGTTGCCGATGGAAAACGCGGCGACCAAACCGATCAAAGTTCCTCGCAAAAGAAGGATGGTGGTGGAGGAGAAGAGACGGGGGATTCAAAGTCCGGTGAAGGGAAGGGGAAGAATGAGAACTCCGACCAGTCCCGGCAAGGGGAGGGCAGGGGCGAAGAGGATTCAAAACAGGGAGGCCAGAAAGACCCGCGAAACGAGGGCAATGACAATAACAAACGCGATGCTGAAAATGCGGCGAAGAATAAGCAAAAGGAAGATGGAGGCAACGGTGAAGCTGATCAGGCACAAGGAAATCCAAAACCCAATGAACGACCTCAACGGCAACCCAACGGTCGACCCAACAAAGTAGCAAACTTGGAACCACCGGCGACTCCACCAGCGGGCCGCTTGTGGCAGCCGGATTCAAACAGTTTTCGCTGGATTGTATATGGACTGGTGGCACTGATCTTGATAGCGATTGGCATCATGTACCGGAACGAGTTACTTCGGCTATGGCAGCAGTTGTGGGCGACGCCAAGGCGAAATGGTGAAGACGTATCTAAGGATGACGCCGCGGACGGCACGGTTCCACCTCGGCCCAAGCCGTTTTCGAATTTCACCGACCCGTTTGTTTCGGGAATGGCCAAGAAGGTTCCGCCTGAAAAGCTGATGGAATATTCGATTGAGGCGATGCGTGCTTGGGCGCATGAACGTGGGATAAATGTTTCCAGCCACGGCACGGTGGACGACCTTGTCGCCACGATCGAGCGATCAATCGCTGGGGGGCAATCGGATTTTCGTTCGTTCTCGGCCACGTTCAATCGAGCGATCTACGGCGATCATTTGCCAGACGCTTCCGATTTAGAAACCGTCGCAAAGGTGTGGCGTTTTATGAAAACAACTACCGGCAAGGGTATGCCTGTGGAGACTTCGTAGTGGGCGTTTTGAAAGCAGATTCTATATTGGCAAGTGCCGTGAGTTTGATTCATTCAGGCCGAAGACGTTCAGTCCAAAGCAGCCGAATCAGACAAATAGAATTCATCATCCGACTCAATCACCAACTGTCCGCCATGATAAATGATGCTACAATACTTGGATGAAGAGCGTTTACATTGAAACAACCGTTGTTGGGAATATTGCGGGCCGATTTCACTCCAATCCCCAAATTGCTTCTCGACAGACGGTAACTCGAAATTGGTGGTCTACTGCATTGGATCGGTATGACATCTTTGCCTCTGGGCTCGTGATTGATGAATGTTCCGCGGGAGACCCGACTGCTGCAACTGAACGACTGCTTATACTGGACGGATTGCCGCTTATAGAATCGTCGGACGATGCGGAAATTCTGGCAAAGGCATTAATTGATGGATACGGTGTACCCGCATCTGAACCGCGTGACGCAGCGCACATTTCTATCGCCGCTACAAACGGAATTGATTTCTTGGCTACTTGGAACTTTAAGCATATACTTAATCCATCAACGACTCGCATCATTGAGTCGATCTGTCGCGACTGTGGTTTTGAACCGCCGTCATTGTGTACGCCTGAGCAACTGCTGGAGACTTACGATGATTCCTGATCCAACTTTGGAGATCAAACGCATTCGTCACGAACTCGGTGCCGCAGATGATTTTGACATCAACAAGATATTTGCACGATTGCGAGACGCAGAGACAAAATCTAAACGTACCTACGTCCGTCGCACGCCAAAAATACCGATGCACAGCAAGACGATGAACCGAAGCGGCGGAGCTTAGGGGGCCTTTTATGAATGATGAAAACGAACGATACGAACGCTTGAACAAACTGTTCGAGCGCTACATGTTTTGGCTGAATGCGTTGGTTAGTAAGAACGTTTTGTTGGTCGGCTAGATTGCGATGATCGCCTTTGTTGGGCACAAGTCATTAGGCTGGCCTGACTACGGCATTAAGCTTGCACATGTGAATCAATTACACCGAACGCGGGATGGCATCTGAATGGTCTTTCGAGTCACTTCGTTTGTACCGGTGTCGCTAAAGATTTTTGACAATCGCGGCGCGTAGGTTTACACTGATTGCTTCGTGTCGCCGGACCATTGTTGGCGTTAGTTGGAATCGTCTTCATCGCAGTCGGGATGATTAGTTTCTTCTCTGCATTTGGTTCGTTTGAACCGCCAAGATATTTTTGGTGTTGTTTTGTCGGAATGCCGTTTTTGGGCATTGGTGTTGGGATGACCAAGATTGCATATCTCGGTGCCGTCGCGCGATATATGGCTGCCGAATCAGCACCGGTGGGCAAAGATACGTTTAACTATATGGCGCGTGAAACAAAAGACGGTGTGCGCGACATTGCCGCCGCGATATCCGACGGCATTACTGGGGCTGGGAAAACTTGCCAATCCTGTGAGGCGCAAAACGATCACGACGCAGCCTTCTGTGACCGTTGCGGCGTGCCGTTTGATTCTGTGATGTCGTGCAATGATTGTTCGGCTGAAAATGATTTTGGTGCTAGGTTCTGTAGTAAATGTGGCTCCCAGCTTCGGCCAACAATAACACGCTAATCGCTGGGTATTGATTGGGTGCAGTTGTCCGTTTTAGTGCCGCAGAGAACTAAACTTCGTCGCGGATTCCGTTGTTGCGAGAAGGCGAACCAATAAGCTTGGCCATGCTGGTGTTGGTGGTTCGCGAAGGTGTGATTCACTCAAGTGATTCGACCAGGGTATTCTAACGCAATATCGTCAAATATCTCGTCACGTCGATGCTTCATTCACGGCAAGTTTGTTACAATGTCTTCGGGCAAACATCATGGTGCTTGCCGTCGATCCTTTTGGAAATCATCTTCCCAATTTGCAATACGCAGTACCGGTCCAACTATGGCAAGAATTGTTTTCGCTTTGATATTGTCCGCGTTGTTTTGCCTAGAAGTTTCGGCACAAAAACGGAAGGTCGACGAATCCAACAATCCTTCGATGAAGGCCAAGTTCATCAATCCGGCTTCAGCGCCAGAGGAAGCTCTGACGCTTTGGTATCAAAAACCGGCGAAAAATTGGGAAAATGAAGCGTTGCCGGTGGGCAATGGACGCATGGGCGCGATGGTGTTTGGCGGAGTAGATCGCGAACGGATTCAGTTCAATGAAGAAACCGTTTGGGATGGCAAATATATCGATCGTCATAACCCGGAAGGGCTTAAAGCATTACCTGAGATTCAGCGGTTGCTGTTTGCTGGAGAGAATTTCAAGGCAACGAAGCTGGCTGAAAAGACGATGATGGGACAGCCCAGCAGAATCGATTCTTATCAGACCCTTGGCGATTTGGTGCTGGACTTTCCCGACCCATCGGAAGTCTCCGGTTATCGACGTGAGCTGGATCTGACCAACGCGATTTCAACCGTCAGCTACGTTGCTGATGGCGTATCCTACACACGCGAAGTGTTCGCCAGTTTTCCTGATCAAGTCATCGCGATTCGCTTGAGCGCTGCCCAACCCGGGAAGATCAATTTCACGGCTCATTTTGACCGGCGCGATGCAAGTTTCAGTTCTGGTGCTGATAATAGGATCATCTTACGTGGGAAACTCGCGATTGACTACGAAGCTCAGCTGTTGCCCATCGTGGAAGGCGGTTCTGTCAAATCCGAGGACGGTCAACTGATAGTTGAGAACGCAGATTCGGCGACGCTGTTGCTGACCGGAGCCACCAGTTACGTGAACGCTCAGGATTTAACTGCAGACGAAACTCAGCGTTGCCAGTCAGTGATTTCGGCGGTGTCAGGCAAGAGCTACGCACGGTTGCGGGAGGCTCATGTAGCGGACTATCAACGGCTGTTCAACCGTGTCAGTCTAGTCCTTGGCAGTAGCCCGGCCGCGAGCAAGCCAACCAACGAGCGTCTGTCGGCGTTAAGGAAAGAAGGCATTACCGATTTGGATCCGCAATTGGCCGCGCTCTATTTTCAGTATGGACGTTACTTGCTGATTTCGAGTTCGCGTCCGGGGTACCTACCGGCAAACTTACAGGGTAAATGGTGTCAGCACTACAAAGCGCCTTGGAATGCTGACTACCACTTGAACATCAATTTCCAGATGAACTATTGGTTGGCGCAGAACACGAACTTGGCCGAGTGTCACCTGCCTTATTTTGACTATGTGGAGAGCCTTGTTCCCTTTGGGCAAAAAACGGCCCAGGAGTTGTACGGCGCGGACGGTTGGGTCGTGCATCATCTGTCTGATATTTTTGGTAAGTCAACACCGGCGGATGGAGTTTGGGGTGTATGGCCGATGGGAGCCGCGTGGCTGTCGCGGCAGTTCATGGAGCATTACAACTTCAGCGGTGATCGTGAGTTTCTGGCTGATCGGGCTTATCCGAACATGAAAGGGGCGGCCGAGTTCATGTTGGATTTCTTGGTGGAGGCACCTGAGGGAGCGGCCGGTGCTGGTAAGCTGGTTACTAACCCATCGCATTCGCCAGAAAATTCCTATCTGACGGAGGAGGGTTCGCGCGTCAAATTTACATACGCCGCCACGATGGATTTGCAAATCGTTCACGACCTGTTCACGAATGTGCTCGAGGCCAATCGAATCCTCAGTGAAGACGAACCGTTTGACATAGAATTCTGCCAGAGGATTGAAAATGCGCTGGCGCAACTGCAGCCGATGCAAATTAGCGCAAAGACGGGCCGCATCCAAGAGTGGATCGAAGACTTCAAAGAGTTCGATCCGAAGCACCGGCACGTTTCGCATCTGTACGGATTGTTTCCCGGCCGTCAGGTCACGGCTCAGGAGACGCCCGACTTTTTCGACGCGGCTCGAAAAACGTTGGAGGGCCGCGGCGATCGCAGCACCGGTTGGAGTATGGCTTGGAAAATCAATTTCTGGTCTCGTTTGCTTGATGGGGATCGCGCTCATAAACTGCTGCTGGACTTGCTGCGAAAAGGAACGTACTACAATCTTTTCGACAGACATCCGCCGTTTCAGATCGACGGTAACTTTGGCGGTTCGGCGGCGTTTGCTGAGATGTTGTTGCAAAGTCACGCGGGCGAGGTGGAGCTTTTGCCGGCTTTGCCTTCGGCGTGGCCAAACGGTTCGGTGAACGGCTTGCGGGCGCGGGGTGGATTTGAAGTG
>CAKZVF010000064.1 GCA_937921995.1 uncultured Pirellulaceae bacterium | reverse complement strand
AAACCGTCGGTGAATTCGCCCGTGTTTTCAAAGCCGTGCTCGGGGCGGTTTTCATGAGGCATGCCGACCTCATCAGGCAGCCACCAGCGCGGGTAACCGGCAGAAATGGCCGGCGTGCAAAATGACCAGAAACTGTCGCGCTGTTTTTCCACACCGTACTGAGTCAGCGTGGTGAGATGTTGGTCACCATTGATGTGCAGCGGCATCGCGGGACGCAAGATGTCGATCGCATTGTTACGCGCCGTTTGCGGCCAAGCACCCGAATCGAGATCACCCTTGAGATAGCCCTCGCGCGAACCGTGATGCGTCGCCACGCCTGCGAACACGGTTTGGCTGAGCAAGACTTTCAACTTGTGCCCGCGCCAATCAGCGGCCCACTGTTTGAGAAACTCCTCTTGGCGATCGCCCAGCAGGACCAACCCGGGCTTATCCAACGTCGAAGTGTCAAAGTCTTTATCTTCGACATGGTCGGCGCGGCCTTCTCCAGTGGAGACGTGTTCTGGGCCGCTCTTGAATTGTCGGTCGGAGACAATCGCAAAGCTGACATCGCCATAGACCATGTCTCCGTAATAGACGCTGATGTTTTGCTTTACCGGAGTGGCGTCGTAGTAATCCGGATGATGGGCGACGGTTGTTTTGTGGACCGCGTTGACCATCCTTGCCGGTTCGCGATAACCGCCGCGCGACGAAGCGTTGTTATCGGCGACCTGCATCGCGGCCCCGGCTTCCCCCCAGTAATTGCCCTGGAACACATCGTGATCGTCGGGCAAACAAATCGTCGGCGCGTTCTTCATCGCATGACGAAACGCCCAACCATGCATGTAGTATTTGCGAAGGTAGTTGAGAATCGCGCGGTCGGCCGGTTCCCGAATCAGGCCATATCCTCCGTGATCTTCGTAAATTTGATCCCCGGAAAAGTATAGCATGTCGGGATTTAGCTTAATGATGTTTTCGGCGACCGGCGCGTAAGGGAATCCGTAATCCTTCTGGCAAGTCATCGCGGCCAAACGCAGCGGGCGACCTGTAGGGTTGGCCTGGATGCAGCCCTCCCACGTCGATTCGGTTTGCTTGCCGCTGCGGTGGCGTTGTTGATAGACGACTTTGTAAGGCGTGGCCGTTTTTTCGTCCCAGTTGGGAATCCGAAACGTCGCCACCCAAGCATCCGGGTCCAGATCTGCGGTGCCCAAAGATTCCCACTGGCCGTTTTGCTCAATCCAAAGTTCGACTTCTTGGCTGTCTTGGGCACCCATCGGTGCGGTCAGCGCCGAAAGCTTCATGACGAATCCTTCATCGCCCCGCGAATCGGACAACGAATACATCGTCCACAGTAGAGGACCAAAACGCTGATCCGGATTGACGGTGAAAGCGTCTCCTGCGACCGACCAATTGTTGAAGCGATAGCGCCCGCCGTTGCCGGATATGCTTTTGGGGCCTCTGACTCTTCCGTTGCCGAAGTTGTTCACCAAGGCAACATTTCCTAGGAGCGCGTTGGCGGGTGCTTTGTGATTCAAACTGCCCAGATCGGCCCCCTCGGCCGAAGTTGCGGTAAGGCTTAGATCGTAGCTGTTGCCGTTTGGGGTTCCCTTAAGGCTCAGCGTGATATTCTGCGGGTTGGATACTCCTTGCACTGCGACCGAAGAAGTGCCGATGACCAGTTCACCGCTGACGACACCGGCGCGAATTCCGTTCGCGGCAAACGAGTTGCTGCGATAATCATTCAGTTCGCTGCGAATGCCCAGTTGAAAGCCTGCGCCGCCGTCTTGGGTACCCTGTTGAACTTGCGACAGCGTGACTGACATTTCGAACGCACCTTGCACATTGGTCAGCTGATGCGTCAGCAACTGGACGTTGCGAAATCGACCGCCCGAGGAACATTCGGCAGCGCCGTCTACAACACTCCAGTTCTCCATCGGATTGGCCCAGCAATCACCGCTGAGGAAAGTGCGATCAAAGGCGTCCGACCATGAGATGTTGGTCGCATTAGTCTTGGACGCTGTGTCGTTGGAAGGATCTGTTGCGGCCGTTTGGGCGCTGGAGGTCTGAGGAAGGCCCAACCAAGCCCCGGCGGCGGCGAGAGTTTTGAGCGCGAAACGTCGACTGAGAGATGGCATAGTTGCGTCACCTGATGGGATTGGACCACGAGCGGTTGATTTGCCATCATAGCAAACTCTATCGCCGACTGTCCAACGAATTGGCCAGCCAATTAATCGCGGACGGGTTCTTCAGATTCGAATTGTTTCAGTTGTTGCTTCAACGATTGGACGGATTCTTGATCGCCTCGGGCAGAAGCCATTTCGATTTCCTTGTTCGTGATCGCGACCGCGTTTTTGAAGTCGCCGTTTTCCGCATAAGCGGCCGCAAGTGTGCCGAAGAAACGGTAGTCTTTGTACTGCGTTGCTTCACAGATACTTTCGGCGACCTCGACGGCGCGTTTTCCATCACGAATGGTCTGGTCCGGGTTGGTGGAGAGAATCCAAGCCAAATTGTTGCCTGCGGAGAACATCTTGGGGTTCGCCTTGTAAGCT
>CAKZVF010000063.1 GCA_937921995.1 uncultured Pirellulaceae bacterium | reverse complement strand
CGGCGAAGTGATATCAGCCGAACGACCTGTTGCTGAACAGGACCGGCAAATGCAAACGTCTTCCGCCGCCTCAAGTTCAGCTTCGTCGCGATCGGTATCCGAACAATCTGGCGCTGATGACTTGAAAAAGATCCGTGGCATAGGCCCCGTGACGCAGCGCGTGCTGCTGGATTGCGGGATCACGCGTTTTGAGCAGATTGCCGAAATGACGCCTGAGGAGTTATCTAATGTGTTTGCCGACCAGAAGAGCAGGTTCCGGTTGCAAAATGTATCGACATGGCCAGAACAGGCACGGTCTTTGGCGGGTGATCGTGGCGACGATGATCACCAAGATATTGCCGTTCTCGAAGAAATCAATGAGCTCCGCGCCATGGTATCCGGATCGAATACGACTTTGGATTCAAAGAAACGTGTCAATTCAAAAGCGCACTCAAAACGCGTTTGAAAATAGGAAGCCTTCGCGAATGAGGCCCTTTATTCGTTTGGTAGAAGGCAATGTGTCAACTATGACGCATCCACTGCCGGAGCGTCATTGATCAGCGCGTCGATGGTTTCGGGAAGTTCAACCGCAGCAGGATCAATCATGCCGGCCACTTCTCCAATGACCGTAATCATTGGGCTGCCCATCTTGCGCTGTAACACCAAATCCGCGATTGTGGATAAAGTGCCGGCAACGGCGATTTGATCGGCTTGCGTGGCGCGCTGAATGCTTGCCGCGGGCGTATCGGGAGAAAGCCCTGCTTCGATCAGCGCCATCGTGATTTTGCGCAGGTGTTTATACGCCATCATCAAAACCAGCGTGTCAATTTTTGCCAGCGCGGCGTAATCAAAACTGTGAGGCGCGAGATTAGGATCGGTGTGTCCGGTCAGCACCGCAAACGATCGCGCTAGACCGCGGGTGGTGACAGGAATCCCAACGGCCGCCGGTCCAGCGATACAACTGCTGACCCCGGGGACGACAACGCAGGGAATCGAATTGGCCCGACAGGCGTCCATTTCTTCTTGTGCCCGGCCAAACACGAACGGGTCACCGCCTTTGAGGCGCACCACCATTTCACCGGCCATCCCATGCTTGACCAATAAATCGTTGATCTCCGGTTGCTTGATCCGGTGATGGTCAGGATATTTGCCGACGTCGATCAAGGTCGCATCGGGCCGCGCCCATTTCAGAACTTCCTGAGGGATTAAGCGGTCATGAATGATCGTGTCAGCCTGCTGAATCAGTCGCATGCCCCGGACGGTGATCAGATCCGGATCGCCGGGCCCGGCACCGACCAGATAAATTGTGCCACGATGAGAATTCATGAATGCTCTAGTTGGAGGAAATTAATTCAGGCAGCGAAACAGGTTTGTTCTGTTCCAACGCGCTGATCGCCGTCTCGATGCACAGATCCGCGATCTCGGGGTACATTCCGATCGGTAAATCGCAAATGCAAACATCACCATCGGCGGTGGTCGCTACGTTGGGGAACTTGACCGCCGGGCCGCTGGGTAAACCGAACGCCTCGGGAATATCAACAGTCGTGTGCGGGCCTCGACTGATCAAGAAAGGAACGACGATCGTATGCCGCGTTGAAATCGCGTTGGCAACCGCGTCCGCTTCAGGATCTTGATCAAGAAACGCAATCTCATAGTTTAACTCAGGCCGCAGATCCTTCAATTGCTGAAGTAACGCGTACGTTGATTTGCTGCTGTTGGCGTTACGGCGAGTCCCATGCCCTATCAGAGCGATTGTGGTGTCGTCTGTTTCCAGCGCTTTGTTTTTTAGCATGTGACCCACGCGATTGAGGATCAGGCTGGCGATTTTTTCGTGCATCCCGATCACTGGCGAGATGAACAGATTGTACTGTTTGTGCTGCGGGTTCTCTGCCAGGCGTTTGGGGATCACCTTTTGCAAGTAATAGCCGACGCTGGTCATGGCGGGAACGATGACGACGTTTTCGACTTGTTTGTCTTGGAACAGCCGCATGAAGTCGGACATGTCCGGCAGTCCGTTGAGAAACGCCGGCGTGACGGTCGCGAAAATGTCTTTGATCGCAATCGCTGCAGCCAGATCGTGCAGCGGCTGATTGGAATCGGGCGCCGCCATCGAACCGTGGGCGCCGAGGATCAACGCACAGTTTTTATATTGCTTCATGGCACCTGATTCTGTCAGTTTAACGTTTAGCCGGCAGGCGTCGGTGTTTGGCGGGGCTAAACGAAGTCGCCTGCCGGCTTGTCGTTAAACGGCCGATATTTACGGGGTTCGGCTGCCTAACCCAGTTGTACCAACGGTTGGACTTCGTCGAAAGTTGCTTCTTCTTTACCGGTGACCCGTGTGCGTCGCTCGCTTCGTCCCAGCAGACGTTGGTAGAAATCCCCCAAGCCTTCGCCTTCGTTGCGATCGGCGGCGTATTTCTTCAACAGTGGTTCCAACGTTGAAATCGTATCTTCTACTTTCATGTCGGCCGCATACAGATCGGCCATGCGGTCACCTTCTAATCGGCCGCCAACAAACAGGTGATAAATTCCCGGCCGGCGACCAACGAATGCGATGTCGGCTGTGTAGGGACGCGCACATCCGTTGGGGCATCCGGTCATGCGAACGGTCAGTTTGGTATCGCCCAAGCCCATCGATTCAAGTTTGTCACCCAATTCGCGGATAACATCCGGCATCGCGCGTTCGGATTCGGCGACCGCCAAGCCACATGTCGGCATTGCAGGACACGCCATCGAGTAGCGCAACGCGTTGCTGAGCTGATCGACTTTGGGTACATCGAATTCTGCTAAAATCTCTTCCAGTCGTGTCACGTCGCTTTCGGACAGACCCGTGAACAGGAGGCTTTGCTGAGCCGTAAACGTGACGCCACAGCCCAACTCGGTGACGATTTTTTTGAACGCTGATTTGCATTTCGTTTTATCA
>CAKZVF010000062.1 GCA_937921995.1 uncultured Pirellulaceae bacterium | reverse complement strand
GATATTGTGCTGGAGGGATTCAAAGTCGGCGGCAGCGCCCAACGACGACTTAGTAATGCCACGCTGCAGCACGGGAGTTTGCTGATGAAACGTTCCGATTTTGCACCGGAGCTGCCCGGGATTTGGGATCTGGCCGAGATTAGCCTTTCCAAAAATGCGTTTTTGCAAGCCTTGGTGCAAGCCATGGCGGCCGGCCTCAATTTGTCTTTGAAGCCGGCGAGTCTAACTGCTGATCAGAAAAAAAACGCAGAAACTATTTTGCTTGAAAAGTATGGTAATTCCGATTGGACGGGCAAAAGGTAAAGGTTTGGCACGCCGTTAGATTCGAAGAAGTGCCTTTTTCTAGTGGGCTAGAAACATCCACTGTAGCGGTGCCCGAAGCTTCAAAGGTATTTGGGCTTCACTGTTGGCTAAATCCATTGACCTTGATGATGCCTTTAATAAACATTCTGTGCCATAAAGGCCGTATTGTGTGCCAGCATTTTGTAGGTAAAACTAGGTCCGTACACGAGGTACATGATTTTGGAATAACGGCTTAACGTTTGACTGTTGGCCCAAACCGATCATAATATAAGAAGACACGTTAGATCGAAGAGATTCACTTCCTCTCTTCTTCGTAGCCGTCATGGCTTGAAAGTAGTTTGTTCGATACTGACACCGATTAAAAAGGGGAGACTTGGGGATGCAAGTTCTTTTAAAAATTATTGGTGGTAAACATGAGGGACGGGAAATCAAAATTTCCGTTCCTGAATTTATCATCGGTCGCGGCGAGGGGGCTCATTTAAGACCCGGAAGCGACATGGTCAGCCGCAAGCACTGCGCGATTAAGGTCGCTGATGGGAAAGTCACCATCAATGATCTGGGCAGTCGAAACGGATCCTTTGTTAACGGCCAACAAATCACACAGCCGCACGTGGCACAGTCCGGCGATGTAATCAAGATTGGCAAATTGCAATTTGAATTGTTGATTGACCCGGTAAAACCAAGCGCCAAAAAACCAAAGGTCAAGGATGTTGTCGAAGCGGCCACGCGCACCGCAACCACCGGAAAGAAAGCGTCCTTGGAGGATAGCATTTCTGATTGGTTGGTCAGCGACGAGGATGATGATTCACCGTTCGATGATCTAGAAGATTTTGACGCCAACGAGACCGTTCAATTTAGCGCCGAAGAAACGCAGGAAATCAGAAACGCGTTGAAAGCGGATGCCGAGGCTGTTGAGGAAGCCGAAGCATCCGAAGGGTCCGAAGGGTCCGAAGGGTCCGAAGGCGCCGAGATGAAACGCAAGGATAAACCCGGAAAGCTTCCTCCCCGTCCTACGGCGGCTCATGAAGATTCCACCAATGCTGCCGATGACATCTTGAAAAAGTTGTTCAATCGACGGTAGATGATTTTCGAGGGTACAATTTGGTTAACAAAGCCGTTGCAGGGTCTGCAGCGGCTTTTTTCGTGTTCTTTCCCCAGCAAAACGAAAATCCTCGGAATAAATTTTTTGTGCTTCCGAATCTCCTCTTTCGTTTCTTTGGATAAATTGGATTAAGTTTGAAAAATATCAAACTTCCCCACGCCATCCAAAGTACATAATATTAACGACATCTTTGGGAGAAGATACGATGGCCGAAGAATTACCGATGCTCGTCACGCGTTATTTAGACGGTGACCAAAACTCACTGGCCCAGTTGATCGACCGGTTCCGCGGTCAGGTTTACGGGCTGTGTTATCGCATGTTACGGCAACGCGAAGACGCCGAAGACGCGACGCAGGAGACGTTTTTCCGAGTCGCTAAAAATCTGCATCGCTGGGACTCGACCCGGGCGTTTGAGCCTTGGCTGCTGACGATCGCGGGCAATCGCTGCCGGACGCTGTTGTCAAAACGCAAACGCAAGCCGAACGTTCTTACTTTAGAATTCCCAGTGGAAGACGAAAACAGTCGCCAGCGTCGCGCCGCAGTGTTGTTGGCCGAGGAGATCGAACTGGCGTTGTCGGGCATCCGCGAACAGTACCGGATCGCTTTCGAATTGTTTCACCATCATCAGCTTGAGTACAGCGAGATTGCGGTGGAACTGGATGTGCCGTTGGGGACGGTGAAGACTTGGGTGCATCGCGCCCGCCGTGAGATTGTGTTGAAGCTGCAAAACCGAGGAGTCGTGTATGAGTCAACCAAATGAAAATCTGAATTCGGAGGTTGATGGAAGCGTCGGGCGAGATACGCGATGCGTTCTGTTCGAGCAGCAGTTGGACGCCTGTTTGGACGGGCGCGATTCGATCACAGCGCTGGCATCTGATCCGCATTTGAGTCTCTGCTCACATTGTCGTGTTTCGTTTGACATTTATCGGCAGTTCGACGGCACCGGGGGAGCTGTGCTCAACGGTGGTGCGCGGACATTGCCGTCCAAGCGGCAAGGACCATCTTCGGGGCCCTTGCGTGGTTGGTTGCCTATTTCAGCAGTGGCGTTAGCTGCGGCGCTGATTATTTATGCGGTCACGTCACCGACGGGGGGAGAATCGAATAACCAATTCGCAGCGACCGGCGTATCGTCTAACGTGACGTCGGTGAACTCAACCGCAGAAGAAGTCGATGGGTTTGAATCTGAGAACGATGCTGCGGCCAAACAGTGGAACTCAAATGACTTAGTTCACCTGCGTTCCACGGTGGGCGATTCGCCATCGCAACCAATGTTGCAGCCGCTTTACGAAGTCCGCACGATCTCTAACCGTTTTCTTGCCAGCAACCTTGTCACCTCGATTGTTGGCAAGCCCGGTAGTGGTTGGAAAAAGCCGTGGCAATACACATCAGAGCTGCCAGGCATTCGACCGTTCCATCGATCGGTAAACATTGCATTGGTGCTTTATAATGACTCGATGATGGTTCTCTAAGACGCGGAAGTTTGCGGGGCCAGCCTATGATCTTCTGCGGCGGGCAAATATGCCAGATGCGCCGAGCACCAGAAGAGCGGCAGACGATGGTTCGGGAATTGCGGTCGCTGTCAGCGTAGCGGTCCCCACCGAAGGCGTTAAGGGTGGTAACCCTAGAATCGTGTCTTGAACAAGTTGTTCCGAGATGTTCAAGGTTGCATCGCCTTCCCCAACGATTTCGTAATCCAACATGCAAGGCAATTGGCGTCTGTTGATTGAACAACGACTCTGGCCGTCCAAAGATCTGACGATTGGAATCGTATCACGCGCATCGACAACATCGCGACCTTCAAGCACAAAAAAAGAAGAGCGATAAAAGATCGCTCTTCTTGTCATCAAATCTAGACTTGGGAGTCGGCGCTGCGTGCTAAGTCGATGATCGTTTGCGGCGAGCAACCATAGCAGCGGCACCGAGCACCAGAAGAGCGGCTGAAGATGGTTCAGGAATTGCTTCGACTGCAATCGTTCCAGATCCGAAGGTCGGATTCCGGAAAATATCGGGGAGATCGAGTGCACCTTGAGTTCCTAGAGAAAAATCTAAAGTTGCCCCTCCTTCTCCAACGATTTCATAATCAACCGAGGCCAGCAGGACTGCACCGTTGATTCCGACTTCTGTTACGAAGTGCGGGTTGAATAATGGAGTTACCATAGGGTTAATTCCATTCTGAGTAGCGTTCACTGCAAAATAGTTGCCTGTTGCCCCACCTGCATCAATAGTGATGTTGGCCGCATTAAAAGCCGAACTACCGATGACAGAAAAGGGTTCATTGAATGTCGATCCGCCGGTCAGCAATACAGCGGCTGAGTTGCTAGTAGAGAAATCCAGATCAATCGCATCAAAGCTAAATGGTAGGTCTGAAAAAATGTAAGCCGTGCCCGTACTACCTACGGAGCCGGCGGTAGTCGTGTTTTGGTCAGCATTCGGATTAAAGGACCAGAAGATATCTTGTGAAAAAACAAAAGCTGGACTGGCTATCACAAACGCTGCGGCAATCAAAAAATTCTTAATCATGGCATCTTCCCGTGTTGAATAAGGATCAAAGCATAAAACGAATCAGCGCTTCCTACCAAAAGTGTAACGTTGCCAACCGGCGACGCAACAAAATTCTTTGGATGCGATAGGTTTTGGCGCAAGTTGATCTGAGGTGACTGCAATTACTGAGCTTTGATACGTGTTTTCACGTGCGAGGCAAGTGGCATCTGTTTATCGAGCAACGGCTTTGGCCGTCTAAATATCTGACGATTGGGATCTTTTCCCGCGATTGAAAATCGGCAACGGTGTGATGTTCAAGCACTAAATAAAAAGAAGAGCGACATGGAATCGCTCTTCTTATCATTGAAATCAAAAATCGGAAGTCTAAGCTCCGTTCTAAGACAACGATCGTTTCCGGCGGGCAGTCAAACCCACTGCACCGATGACCCAAAGAGCGGCTGATGATGGCTCGGGGACATTGGCAATCGTTCCCGATCCGAAGGTCGGATTTAGTTCAGTTGAGGGAAGTTCAAATGCACCAAGGGGGCCTAGAGAAAACTCCAGCGTTGCACCACCGGTTCCGACGATTTCATAATCAACCGAGGCCAGCAGGACTGCACCATTGTCGCCGACGCCAGATTCGAAGTACGCGTTGAACAGAGGTGATAAATCTGGGTCAATTCCGTTCTGTGTAACATTCACAGCAAATAGGTTGCCGGTAGCACCACCGGTGTCAACTGTGACAACGGACGAATCAAAGGCAATACCACCGACGCCAAAACCTTCATTAAAACTCTCGCCGCCGGTCAGCAATACTGCTGCTGAGTTACTGCTGGAGAAATCCAAATCAATTGCATCAAATCCAAAGGGTTGATCTGAAAAGATGTAAGCTGTGCCGGTGCTGCCAACGGCCCCCGCGGTGATTGTGTCTTGTGCGAAAGTTTGCTCGAAGGACCAAAATATATCCTGTGATAAAACTAGCGTAGGACTGGCGAACAGAAACGCTGCTGCAATGAAAAAATTCTTAGTCATGACGTCGTTCTGTTTCGAATTCTATGTTGTTCTGTTTTGAATCGGGACCAAAGCACTGAGCCAAGCTTTACTTGGTATCTAAAGTGTAGCTTTGCCAGAAAGCGATACAACAAAAAACTCGAAGGCAATTGGGCTTTGGGACCCAGCTTTGTTTAGATTTAGCTCGTTTTTCGGTTCGTCGAAGTGTCCTCAGCGTTCGTTCCTTCGGGAATATCATAATGGAAATGAAGTTTCGACTTCGAAGTTTTCCTGCAATTCTTCCGGCCAAAGCAAGCGGCGTTTATGATTTTCCTGGAATCAGCGCTAAGTAAAAGCTATTCTTTTACTTCTCGTGCGCCTTGATTTTACCTTGCCTGCCGCCCCACCCAATTGGATAACACCCATGCATATTCAATCCTGCCTCCCACTGCTGTTTGGACTTTTGCTTCCGTTTCAAGTTTCATTGGGGGCCGACATTGTCGCCACCGGTGGGGATGACTTGGTTGTCGTCAATGTTGCCGCGGGGCGCGTTTTTGTAAACGGCGCCGCGACGGAGTTCGATCGCAATGAAACGCTGCGCATCGGTGGCGGCGGAGGCGACGATCGAGTCGTCATCAATGGTGCGGCGGCATCATCTGAAACCGTTCGTATGGAAGCCACTGGTTTTCGGCTGTTGGGGCAGACGGAGTTGATCTTTGGGGATAACTTTGAACGCATTGAATTTCGCGGGCAAGCCGGTGATGCCTGTGTGATGGTTGGAACCGGTGGGGTGGACAACTTTAAACTTTTACCGGCCGCTTCTCAGATGACAACGCCACTGGCCACGTTCACCGCCAATGCCGTTGAGCGGGTCAATGTTCAGGGGCAAGCGGGAGCGGATGTCGTCGACGTTGCCAATCCGGCGCTTAAGCATGTGACTTGCGATACCGATACGGTTCGGATTCCGGGTGCGGCTGGCGTTTATCCCACCAAGCATACGATTGTTGATTTTGAACGCGTCAATACGACCGAGACCGTTGAGACGTTTAACTTCTTCTATGAAAATTATTCCTCTGGTGATCTGTTGGTTTTGCGTAACAAACTACGGTGGTCGTCAGAGAATCTATCCCTGTTTCATGATGGGCCCTACGACGTCGTAAACGCCGATACATTTCGAAGCGTTACGATCAGGGTACCGGAAATTGATGGCTGTCTTTTCAATGGAGAGTTTGAAGGAGCCAGAGGCGATGGCGATCCGAACTTCGTGTTCTCGGACGTCGAGCGTCGGATCAATATGCGGCAATTCACTTTTTGCGATATCGAAGTTTTGCCCGGTCCTTCAACACAAACGTCCCGAGCGTTTGTGAATGACCGCAGGTTTTCGCAAGACGATATTGCCGCCAGTTTGGAGACAGGTGAGACGACGGCATTTTACAGGGCGAGACCTCCAAGGCGTCTGAGCGTCTCAGGTTTTGATTCGACGGATATCAGTCGCCGAGAGCTTGACGATGTCATTGATATTCAAGGATCGTCTGGGGACGATACATTGATTTTTCCCTTTGGACGGCGAGGAGAATTCTCGGGAAATGGTCGCGAGATCATTTTTGGTGCATCAGGCGTTGTTTTCAACGGCGGAAGTGGTAACGACGAATTGATCGTGCTTAACGGAGGTGGTACCGTTGCAAATACGATCGCAGCGAGTACCTCCGAAGTTGAGTTGGGATTCAGAACAAGATTTTTAGACGATGTCTTTAAGACTCGCTGTTGAGGGTTTGAAGAGAGAACGATTGTTGGAGATTCCAGCGATACGATTTTTCTCTTAACGGGCGATGGTATTCGTATTTCCCCCGATCGTGCGACGGTTAATAATGGTGGTGTTTCAACAAACGCGATTGGTTTTGGAACCTACTATGTTATCGCCGCAGGTTCCGTCGGTGGATCTGGTTTCTACGGCAACAATGTTGTCTACAACAATCAAAACGACCCGACTTTGGTTCGACAGGTCATTCGCAGAGACTTTGAGTTGAGTAATCCTCCACGCGACAGTTTTGTTGTTTCCTACGACTTTGATGCTTTTACGACAGCTCGCGCGACTGTCGCATTTGCTTACAGGATTTTTGGCGTCGTAGTCGACGACTTTGGCAACCTGCGGGTGGTCAATCCTTAAGTAGAACTGCTTCTTCTTAAGATACCCCGTGAACAGGAAGGGGTAGGTTTGCAAAACGAGTTGGCCTTTGATTTCCGATGCTTCAGGAAGTTTGTGCGCGTTTCTGTCTCTGCCTCTGGCACGCTTTCCCTACGGGGTTCTCCTACTTTTGCAACTAAAAATTTGACAGCCAGCATGCAGCCAGATACGTTCAATGGCTCGTGATTCTTTTAATCTGGAGTGTCAATGTTAGAGATTCTAATCATCATCGCAGTCGTGAAAGTGTTTTCTGCGACCGCCGTTGATAAAGCCCGCAGCAAATTCCTCTGGGGGGCCATTGGTGCGCTGAGTTATTATGTACCGCTGTTGCTGATGAGTTTTTTTCTTCTCCCGCTGCTGGTGAACTCGGGAGTCCTGCCTTTCGTGACTCGGGAGAATTACTTTGTTGTCGGTATCGTCTTTAATTTGATAACGGGTGTGGCTTGTTGCATGATTGCGTTTTTGATTCTCAAGAACCTTCCCAATGCAAATGAACGGAGTAAGGGAAAAAACTATTCCGGCGGAGGATCATCCATCGATTTGGATGACGATAATCCCTACCGAGCAAACTATTAGTAACGCCTCGCAAAATACAGATTTGCGATTAACCGCCTCGAGACAGCTTTGGGGCCGGTCACGTATTCACCGCAGTTCTACGTCACCAGGCCTCGGCGGCGGCCGCAGAAAGCGGCTCCGCACAAGGCCAGAAACGCGAGACTCGAAGGCTCTGGAACCGCGGAGGCGACGACCGTCTTCAAGCCAAGATCGCGCATCACCGCGAGATCCAGTTCGGTCAGATACTTGCGTGTGCCAACGGTGATATCGGCATCCATCGCGACTTCTTGAAGCACGCCATCTGAAATCCGCGGGCTCATCACGCCCATCGCAAAATGCCCGCTGCTGTCGGCCAAACCGACTCCCGTGCCACCATTGGCGGCGATTCCCTCGGCCCCCAAATAGTCGGTGCCTGAAATCAGCGATTGCCAAGAGGCTGAGGTTCCAAAACCGACCACGTGCAGCAGTTCATGGAGCGCCACAGAGTAAAAATCATTCAGTCCCGCGGCCACAGCAGTGGTGTGGTCGAAGTGCCAGTTGCTGTCGTCGTCAAAAGCAATGCTTCCGGTGTGTAAGCCCTGGTTGAAAGCGAAACTGTTTCCACCGAAGCTTCCGCTGGCAGATAAAACGATCGGACCGCCACCGCGGCTGTGCTGTTCGAGCGCTTCGGCGTTGGCGTAGGCGCCGGCGAGTGAACCATCACTTGCATCGGTTATTCCAAGCCCCAGCCCCGTGCCGCCGGCGCTTCCCTCGCCCAATGTGTTCCCACCGAAGGTTCTCGCGCCTGCGAACACATTGATCTGACCAGCAACGATTTGAGTACTTGGTACTTGCGTCGTGACACCATCGGCGGGATTGATGTAAGTTTTTGAGAAGGTGAAATCTACGCTCGACCCTCCATTGGTTCCGGTGATCACGTCATCGGTGACGACGCCGAGGCAACTGAAATCGATGGCCGCATTGACGTCCGCGGCCGCCGCCTCCAGCGCGGCTTTGGCGGTAGGATTGTTCGCGAAGAAGGTGTCGCCCGAATAATCCAAAACAATACCGGCCCGTGACATCATCGGGGGCAAGAAAACGAAAAGCATAAGAGTCGTGGTTGCCAAAGTTCGTAAGTTCTTCATTGCGAAGCTTCTTTCGTTGGCCGCCGGCAGGCAGGGCACGCCGTCGGTAGGTGGGAGAAAAGAATAAATCTCGTTTTGGAAGTGGCTGTCGGACTGGCCGAACAGCTTTCGAAGGGGCCTTTATCTTCTCAGAAAGCAACTCGATAGGAAGTAGGCAGACTGCGTGGGCCTCGCAAACTGTGAATCCATAAGCCATAAGCAAATTTTATAACGGAGCCCCACCTGTCATGCTCAAAGGCAAAATCGCCCCCTGTCTTTCACAAACTGCCTAAGTTTCAGATTGGTGCGAGTCGTTCATCCTCGCTATGCGAAAATCCAGCGAAGCAAACTGACGTTGCCCAGCGCATCAACTTTCTTTACTTTTGCCCGGACAATGCAAGCAATTGACGCCAATGAGCGTGATTGGGTACCGCTTAGGGACGGGCGGATCAGGCATTTTTCGCTCAGCAGCAACGGAAT
>CAKZVF010000061.1 GCA_937921995.1 uncultured Pirellulaceae bacterium | reverse complement strand
TCGTGTTGGTCAAGTATCGCGTCCGATTGATGTCGCGCCCGGCCACTGGCACCGAATCTCGAGCGTGGCTCAGCCCAAAGGTACGGCCGAGTTATTTTCGCATATCACCAACATTGCTCCCGAGAGCGAAGATCCCAACGAGGCACTCGCGCTGGTGGTGGATCCACTCAAAGCGTTAAGGTTCGTCGACGAAGAACCGGTTTCTGCGCCCGCGCCAGTTAGCCATAAACCATCAATCGATGTCCAAACAACACCTTCTCGTCGAGGCAGCGATCACTTGATCTCCTTTGTCCCTGAAGACGTGCCACGGCAGCTGTTGAATTTTGTCTTCTGCCTTCCCCTGGCTTCGGTTGCAGCCGTAGTGACGGCTCACCCGCTGTTGACTTCGCCATTCCAGAGCGACGTTTTCAGCGGATATGTCGTTTGGCGAAAGATCCCCGTCCCGATTATCAAGCTGGGGCCGGCCTTCAACATGGGAAGCCGTCAGCAAGAGCAACGCCAAAGCCAAAGGAGCCGCCGATTGGTCATCGCGCGAGGTACCGGGCATCGTTACCTGGGTTTCTACACTCAAACCCAAATGCACTCGATGAAGATCCCATTGTCCAGCGAAACCGAATTCGATGAACTGGCCGGATGCCCTCACTTGGGTGCCTTCGAGACGCACTTAGGCGGCATGGTGATCCCCGACATTGATCGCCTGTTGAATCTGTAGAGTAGGTCCAACTCGCGACGGCGTGATGATCTAGTGTGGCATAGGCTTCTAGCCTGTGACTTTAGCCTTCAAAGAAGACTAAGCGATACAGATTAGGAGCCTCACAGGCTGGAAGCCTATGCCACGCCTCTACCGCGACTAAATCAATAGACCGTTCCGCGTCGGGCTCAAATTCCAAACGCTGCTTGACTTCTAATTTACACGAAGAGTCTAACTCCAACCGCTCGACGTCGAGGCCGATACTACAACGTGATCAGCGTTGGATCGCACAGATGTTCAATCTCGATCGCGATCAGCGACTCAAGCACCAACCGCATCGGCGGCCGTTTGGCGGGATTTCTATCAAGCATCTTTTGCATTAAGTGATACAAAGACGGCGGGGCTCGAAATCACACTGCAAGTAAGAGGGAGACGCAGGAAATAAGCCCAGACTGCTGATTAGCCTCCTCAGCGGCTTTGTAGAAAACCTCAGTCAAATCATCTTCTCAACGTAAACGCCCGAACGAAAAACGCGATTTTTCTGCATTTTGATTGGCGTGAATAGCCTGTTGCAGCGTTAGCGGGGCAACTTCTCTACAGAGCTCTTTTGGCACCTTTTCTTATTCGAAGGTTTCACAAGCCAAAAAAGATCTGTGGGAGAAGCTGATGACATTTATCGGTTACTCCAATCAGACCTTCGCAAAGCCATTTAATTGGACTTACAATAAATCACCGACACAAACTACCTGTTCCACGATCCCCCGAACATCAGGCGAAAAAACGCGCCTTACAACGACTAGACGGATTCTCGCCATGGTGGCATAGGATTTACGTTTGGGACACTGGGCCAATTCTTTTCCAGCGAACGTAAGTGCCAACATGAACCCGACTTCCGAAAGCTTGCTATTTCGATTGCAACACTCTCCCGATGGCGATGTTGATCAAAACGCTTGGGAGAAATTTGTTGAGCTTTACACGCCGCTTATTTTTCATTGGGCGCGAAAAGTCGGCTTGCAACAGTCTGATGCGGCTGATCTCGTTCAGGATGTGCTCGCTATCGTTTTTCGCCGTCTGCCCGATTTTCAGTACGACGCGTCCGGTAGTTTTCGCGGCTGGTTGAGAACGGTGACGCTGAACAAGTTTCGCGAGAAGAAGCGCAAACGAGTTACCAAAGTAAGCATCGCCAGTAACTCAATGCTCGAAATGATTGTTTCAGTACAGCGTGCCGAGTCAACTTGGGATTTAGACTATGGCCGCATGCTTTTAAAGCAAACAATGGGATTAATGGAACAGGATTTCAAATCTGAAACTTGGAAGGCTTTGCGGGCAGTTATGGCAGAAGGATTGACAGTTGATCAGGCGGCTGAGTCAACCGGTGTTAGTGTTTGGACCATCTATTCCGCCAAAGCACGATTAATGAAGCGGCTCCGAGAAGAATTGAAGGGGTTGCTGTAGATTTGAAGAAAATCAAAAAAAATTCTCCCTCCGACACAATATCCCCTTTTAGCTTCATAGTCTTTGTTGCAGGCGTGATTTTGTGCGTCTACATTGAGAGAAAACGCTTGTGCAAAGCCGACCCGAATGACACAGTTTCCATCAGACAATTGTCCTAAACCGACGCTGCTGATCGAGTTTTTGCAGGGAAAACTCGAACCGCTGGTGTTCGATGACTGCTTGGCTCATTTGGAGCAATGCGCCCAATGTCACGAAACGCTTCGTGGTTTGGATTCGGACGATACACTTTCGGAGAAGGTCGGGGCTGCCTTGCTTTCCGCCACCCCCAATCAAGATTCAGATTCATTGGAAATTGAGGAGGTTATTGCACGGTTTACAACAACCCAATTTCAAACACGCACTCCGATAGCCGCTCATTTGGTGAACTCGGAGGTCATGGCTGACCGAGCTGCTGAAGTACTACGGTGCCTCGAACCGGATGAAGAAACGCTGGGTTTGTTGGGAGACTACGCTTTACTACGTCTGATT
>CAKZVF010000060.1 GCA_937921995.1 uncultured Pirellulaceae bacterium | reverse complement strand
ACCTTCGGGGCAACGCCGGCTTCCAGCGCTTCTTTCCAACGTGACACGCACAAGCACCAGCGGTCGCCGGGCACTAACCCTGGGAATTGATACTCGGGTACCGGCGTGGACAGATCGTTGCCTGCATTTTTGCTGAACTCGAGAAACTCGGCCGTCATCTCCGCACACACGATGTGCACGCCGTAATCCGATTGCCCCGTCCGGCAATATCCATCGCGGTAAAAACCGGTCATGGGATTGTTGCAGCACATTTGTAGTTCGGTTCCCAATACGTTTTTGGGCAGCCTTTTCATCTCCGGCATTCAAGCATCCTTCTCAAGTTCGGACTTCACAGTGCGGATCGCGGTAAGAAAGCGCTTACAACTTTCCATGCGATCATCGACTTTCACCTCCATGCATTTGTGGACCGCTTCGCCTAATTTTTTGTTGAGGTCCGGGCGATGATCGAAAATGCTAGTTACCTTCACCGAATCGTGCGTCAGCGCCGCCATTCCGGAGGTGTCTGTCGATCCCCAAGGATGCTCCCAAGTCAGCATGCGGTACATCGTGACACCCAACGCAAACACATCCACCCGCGCGTCGGTTGCGCGCCGTCGGACAATTTCAGGGGCCATGTATTGAGGCGTGCCCGTTCGGTTTCCGGGTAAACGATAGGGCGGCTCGTTGGGAATCGTGAGACCGAAGTCAATCAATCGTACTCCGGTGAAATCGCTGTGACAGATAAAGTTGCGAGGACAAACGTCACGATGAATGAAACCCGCATCGTGCACCACTTGAACGGCCTGTGCCATCTCGCGAATCATCTTCAAACGATGCGGGATGATCTCTTTGCGTTTGGAGCGGATGACGGCGTCGAGCCCCGTACCTTCGATGTACTCCATCAAAATGTACTCTTGCCCGGTGGCCGTTTTGCCAAACTCGTAAGTCTCAACGATCAAGGGGTGTGATATTTGCATCGCGATCTCGCCCTCTTCGGGTTTCTTCAGACCTTTAAAACGCGAACGAAAATGTTCGAGCTTCTTTGCATCGAGAAACTTGAGCCCGTAAAGTTTTCCCGTGCCAATCTCCTTGGCGACGCGAAACTTCGACATCGTGCCCGAGAAGGCGTGGCGGTCGAGCTGGAACCGGGTCGAGACGTCGAGTTTTTCAGGCGAATTTTTGCCGCCGAAGATTTTGTCAAAGATTCCCATCGAGGCTTCCATGAATGAAGGGGCGACAGCAAAACGCTACTTGCCGCAGTAGTCGATCGTCCGCGCGATCTCAGATTTCAATTTGTCACGGGTAACGATCCGGTCAATGAAACCATGTTCTAGAAGAAACTCGCTGGTTTGAAAACCTTCGGGCAGCTCGATCTGAATCGTCGCTTTGATCGTTCGCGGGCCGGCGAATCCGATCAAGGCTTTGGGTTCGGCAAACACGACGTCACCAAGAGAGGCAAAACTGGCTGCGACGCCACCCATCGTTGGATTTGTCAAAACGGAAATGAATAAGCCGCCTTTTTCGTCGTAACGAGCAAGTGCCGCTGACACTTTCGCCATCTGCATCAGCGATAGAATTCCTTCGTGCATCCGAGCACCGCCACCGGAGCCGCTGATGATGATCAGCGGGAGATTCTGTTCGGTCGCTCGTTCTGTCAAACGAGTCAACCTTTCACCGACGACCGATCCCATACTTCCCATGATGAACTGAGAATCGGTGATGCCGATCGCAACACGACGAGCTCGGATCATGCCGCAGCCGGTGATCGCGGCATCGCTGAGCCCGGTCTTCTTCTGTTCCGATTTGACTCGGTCGACGTAGGCACGGCTGTCGGTGAAGCCGAGCGGGTCACCTGATACGAGATCGCCGTCCCACTCTTCAAAGGTGCCACTATCGAGCACCTGTTCGATCCGCTGTTTGGCGGTGACGTACATGTGATAGTTACAGTCTGGGCAGACCTGCATCAGACGCTGGGCTTCCTTATTGAAGATCGCGGCCTTGCAATCAGGGCATTGAATCCAAGTGCCCTCGGGGATACCTCGTTTTTTCGGTCCGGACACGGTGGGTTGTTGTTCAGCCATGTAAGATGCGATTAATCGTGAAGAATTGTGATGCCGTTATTGTAAACCGGAACATCGTCTTCGGCCAATCGCTTAACGAGGCAGACGTCAATTTTTTCTAGTACAATTCAAATGGATTGATTAAGGTCAATCGCCCTTACTTTAGTCCGGAGGACGTTACAAAAAATGCCGGTGGCGTCAGCCACCGGACCCGCCCCTAGTGCAAATCAGCCCGGAGGGCGGCACAAAAAGTTGTGCCGCCCTCCGGGCTTTTTGCCGAAATAAACCGATTCCGGTGGCTCATGCCACCGGCTGGATATGTATCGCCCTCCGGGCTGAAGCGCGGCCGAAAAGCAATTTATGATTGGTGATGAAAGTCCAAGGTAAGCGCCATTGAACTGGCGGATCGCGGCAAACTGGATTGATCAGATTGGCCCGAGGCGCTGTTAGTCCCAAAACTTCAGCAGTCGCTTCACTTTGGAATCTGGTTTGGGATCTGCTTTTGAATCCGCAGTTTCCTTCTCAGGCACTACCGTACTCTCTGGCTCGGGTGACTCATTCACGATTTCCACCGGTCGCTCAGTGATCGTTGATTCGCCCGCAGGAGCCTCCGAAGGGCAAGCCTCCGCCAGATTCTCGGCTATCTGCTGAACGGTTCCAATGAGGAAATCGCGCGGCGATAACTTTACGCCAGTACGAGATTCGACTTCGGTGATCACTTGCATTACCAGCAACGAATGACCGCCAAGATCAAAGAAGTTGTCGTGGATGCCAATGTCATCGGTGTCCAAGACATTTTTCCAGACCTCAACCAGTAATTGCTCACCAGCGGTTTCTGCAGCGGCGATGGTTTGGGCCTGTGACGTATTCTGTTGAGGCACCGGCAACGCCTTATAATCAATTTTTCCATTGTTGGTTTGCGGCATTGAATCCAGAGGCATCATGTGCTGCGGGATCATGTAGTACGGCAACGATGAACGCAGATGCTCACGCACCGATTCAGCATTCGCCGCGCCAACCCAGTAGGCCACCAATCGCGCGTCGCCAACGGAATCTTCGCGGACGATGACCACGCCTTCGTCAACCGAGTCGTGGCTTTTCAAGACCGCTTCGATCTCGCCCAGCTCGATTCGGAAACCGCGGACTTTCACCTGTTTGTCGTTGCGACGCAGGAACTCAATGTTCCCATCGGCTTGGTAACGACCGATGTCGCCCGTTTTATAGATCTTATCGCTGACGTAGTTGGAGAACGGATTGAACCAGCGGTGATCAACAAAGCGTTCGGCCGTGTGTTCTGGTTTGTTCAGGTAGCCCAGCGTCACACCAGCACCGCCGATGAAGATTTCACCTTCGCTGCCGACCGCAACCGGATTGCCTTGAGCATCCAGCAGGTAAATCTGAGTGTTTCCGATGGGGCGGCCGATCAGGATTGCTTCGTCTGCGGAAGTGATCTGATAAACAGACGACCAAACGGTTGTCTCGGTAGGGCCGTACATATTCCACAATTGATCGCAGCGTTCCAACAGCGGAGCCACTAAATCAGCCGGCATTGGTTCGCCGCCACAAAGGACTTTCAAGTCTTTTTTACCTTCCCAGTTGGCGGCCAACAGTAGACGCCATGTCGCGGGCGTCGCTTGTAGCAGCGCGATGTCGTATTGCTCAAGCGCTTTGCTCATCTCGATACCGTCGGTTGTGATCCGATTATCAGCAACGACGACCGTACCTCCAAACAGTGAAGGTAAAAACAGTTCCAGCACAGCGATATCGAACGACAGTGTCGTCACCGCCAAAACAGAATCGCCGGCTTTGAATCCAGGCTCCGCTTTCATGCTGTGAAGGAAGTTCAGCACCGCACCGTGAGGCACTCGCACGCCCTTAGGCTTGCCGGTGGAACCGGAAGTGTAAATCACATAGCAAACGCTTGAGGGGTGAGCCGATTGAGGAGGGCACTGAGTCGATTGAGCGTCGACGTCAGAGGCAACGCTGTCGATCGCGACACTCGGTTTTCCAAATTCAGCGACCGTTTCCAACAAGGCTTGCTCGGTCACGACTAACTTCAAACCTGAGTGGTCGCACATGTACTGCAAGCGATCCGTTGGATAGTCAGGATCCAGCGGAACGTATCCCGCACCGGTTTTCAAAATCCCAAACAGCTGAACCAACATCTGAGCCGATCGGTTGACGCAGATTCCGACTAGGTCGCCTTCGCCAATGCCTTGCTGGATCAGGTAAGCCGCGATTTGATTGGAGCGCTGATCGACTTGAGCGTAAGTCAATTCGGTGTCGTCGAAACGGACGCAGATTTCGTTGGGCGTAGAAGATGCCTGCAACGAGAATTGCTCATGCAGTGTCGACTGAGCCGGATATTCCATTTCGGTCGCGTTCCACTGGACAGCCAGTTTCTCTTGTTGGCCAGCGCTAACGACGTTGAACTTGTTGATCTTGCCTTCGGGCTTGTCCGCGATCTCTCCGACAAAACGCTCGAACCCATCAAAAATGTCGGCCATACGTTGCGGCGAGAACAAATCCGAGTTGTATTGAACCTGTAATTCGACCGAGCGATCTTTTTGGATGACGCCATTGACGAACCAGTCAAAGTTTTCATAAGCGCGTGGTTCGACGATGACTTTTAGGTCAACACCTTCGAAACCCATTTCGTCCATGTCCAATTCTGGATCAAGGTTGAACGAAACGCTGACGATCGGGGATCGGCTGGGATCGCGTGGCGGAGCGACGATTCGCAGCAACGATGCGAATGACAAGCGCTGGTGCTCCAGCGCGTCCAACAGTTCGTTGCGCGACTGTTTCATGTATTCGTTAAACGGCAACGCACAATCGACCTTTGACCGCAGGGGAATGGTGTTGACGCACATCCCCAACAGATCGGGGAAGTCCATCGTGGCTTGGCCCGAGGTCGGGATGCCCAGTGAAAAATCGCCTGTTCCAGAAATGCGGCTGATGTAAGCTTGAAATGCCGACAGCATGGTATTGAACAGGCTGCAACCTGATTTCGCGCCCAGTTTCTTTAGGCGTTGAACAAGGTCCACACCCAAAACGTGATCATGACGACCGGCGGCAAACGTTTTCACGGTCGGTCGTTTATCCAAGATCGGCAGATCCAGCACAGGGATCGAATCGGAATATTTTTCGGTCCAGTACTTTTGGTCGGACGTCCGCTGGTCACTGTTGTAGTATTCAGTCATCGCCGAAGAAAACGCTTCGTAGCTGACCGCCGTCGGCAACGGTTCACGGTCCACGCCGTTTTCAAC
>CAKZVF010000059.1 GCA_937921995.1 uncultured Pirellulaceae bacterium | reverse complement strand
AGCTTTGGCGTTGCGGTCCATTGTTGCCACAAACGATGTTCGTCAAAGTTATTTCCAAACACGGGCGCTGTTTTTATCCAACCGTAGCCAGCCCAGACCGTATGCAGGTCATTGAGCGCATATCCCACACCCGGTCGGATGATGCTTTGGTTGAATCCGCTTGTGTCATCGCGCAATCGGTAATGGGCATCAAACCACCAGCGCTGCGGGGCATCTTCATGGAGGTTTTCAAACTTGCCGTTTCCTAACGCAGCAAACCACAATCCGGCGTCGTCAAGCGTTTGCCCATGGGCCATGCTTGAGACAGCAACAATGGCGAAAAATAAAACGATTGAAAATGTTCTTGTCACGTTTAACCTTCAGCCAACTGGTGACACATCAAACCCTTACTCGATCGCGGACTAACATCCGATTCTTCTTTATCGACCGATTTGGCTGGGGATGTTTAATGGCGGGGCAGATTTCCCCACGAGGCGCAATTCCTCGAGAATTTCAGTCAAAATAACGGTCAGCGCAACGGCGTTTTCTTAATTTAAGCATGCAAAAATCGAGAGAGGCCGACGCGCATACCTCGGCCAAAGATAATCATGAAAGGACTCTGCGTACCTGAAAGATTGATGAGCCGCCATTGTCTAACCACTATTCATTCGGCGCTCCGCCAAGACAGGCTAATGCTTGGTTTTAATTACCAAGGGTGGCCAACAACTTCTCCACCGCAAATTCAATTGAATCAACGATTGGGATTGAATCCGGTAACGAATGATCATCAACCGCTCCTCCGGTTCCTTTAACCGCGATCAGCGGTTTGTCTTTGGCGATCAATTGAGCCACTAGTTTCCGTGTCCCTTCAGCTCCGCCCAGCACCAAGCCGGCGTCGGCGAGCATCGCGATGCGTTGGTGCTTCTCTACCGTGTCGACAACTATGATTTCGGTCGACGCGGGAAGCGCTTGCTGGGCCGCCGCATCATCAAGCACTACCATTGTTTGACCACCATGGGTTGCAGCCGAATCGATTGCGGCGGCAAAGGTCCCCACCGAGTTCCCAACCACAACACAGTGACCGGCAGCCGCCAGTCGTTCGCCCGCGATGACGGCAAGTTCGAGGTTATAGGCAGGTGGAGCGTGTCCAAAACCGAGGATCGCAATCTTCATGGTGGAGAATTCCTTGAGGATGTCAGTAAGATCTAATTATCGTTTCACCATGTTAAAATTGTATGTGTTTAAATCGCGAACAAGAAAAAAATGTATTGATCCCAAAACGGCAACTTGCGAGAACAATAAACGAACCTGTTACGGACTCAGCTTGACACCTTTTTTGCTTGGGCTGAGAACCCAAGCTACGGTTGGGGCCGTTGAACCGGTGCGTTCATGTTTACCGGACCAAAACCATTGCCTAAGTTGGGATTGGTCTCAATAGCGCGGGTGATGAACGATTTAGCTGCGGTAACGGCCTCTAAAATATTCATACCGTTGGCCAGATTTGCGGTGATTGCCGCTGATGTGACGCAGCCGGTGCCATGCGTGTTTTGGGTTTCTAAACGCGGCGAGCTAAATTCATGATACTGATCGTCACTGAACAAGACGTCGATGGCCTCGCCGTTCAGGTGCCCGCCTTTGACCAACACGTGGCGAGGTCCCATTGCGGCGAGTGCTCGAGCGGCGTCTTTCATGGTCGCGATGGAATCGACTTCTCTGCCGGTCAGCGCCGCGGCTTCGTCGAGGTTGGGTGTTACCAAAAACGCGTGGGGCAAGAGTTTTGACTTGAGGGTTTCGCCGGCGGAATCGGCCATCAGCGGCATCCCGTGTTTGCTGATCATGACGGGGTCGACGACTAAGGGGAATTGGAAATTGGCCGCTTCGGCGGCGACGGCGGCGATCATTTCTTCCGATCCAAGAGCGCCCGTTTTGGCAGCGGCGATCGGTAAGTCGTCCAGCACAGCGTTCAGTTGAGCGACCATGAAATCGGTCGCGACCATTTCAACCGCGGAGACCGATTGGGTGTTCTGAACGGTCAACAACGTAAGCACGCTGGTGCCGAAAACGCCGTGCTGATGAAACGTTTTTAAATCCGCCTGAATTCCGGCACCTCCGGACGGGTCCGAACCGGCGATCGTCAACGTGACGGGAGGAACGTTGTTATGTTCTGTTTGAGACATGCGAAATATTGAGTTGATGATTTTGGCACGCTCAATGTCGCTCAGCTTTCCAAGCTGATAGCGGGCCGAGAGTTCGAAGTAGAAACTATTTTACAAATTGCTGTTTCATTTTATTTGAGCAGTGAGCCTTCATTTTCTTTAGAAAAGCAAAGTAGTCGTCCGGAGTGTTGATGTTTTCAAAGGAGTTTAGCTGAGGATCGACCGTTTTCAGGTCGTTGATATTAACGGAGGTTGCGTTTACGGACTCTGCGAGCATCGAAACCCGCAGCTGTTTTTGGGCGACGTTCTTTGCGGCGGCAGCCCAGACGCCGCAGCGGTAAACGGCGGTCATGCCATAGACGCGTTTGCCATCGATGGGGGTGACGGCGTCGTGGTCTCCGATAGCTTTTAGCAAAGCCCAAATCAGATCGCCATTGAACGCGGGCACGTCGCAACTGGTCACGAAGGCGTGTTGGCACTGCGGGAAATTCTGCTCAAGCGTTTTCAGCCCTTGATGGATACCTTCCATCGGTCCTTGGTTGGCAACGGAATCCTCCGCCCAGATCACGTTTTGAAAAGTGAGTTGATCCGCATAACGTGCGCGGTAGGTTGAGCCCGCATCCTTTTCGACAGCGATCACGATCGCATCGGTCAACACACTGGCTCGCTGCACAATACGTTCAAGAAACGTCGTATCATCGTCGATCAGCAATGCGCTTTTGTCGACGCCCATTCGCGCGCTTCCGCCGCCGCACAACACGACGATCCCGCAAGTTGCGGGCAGTCGGTTGGGGGTGAGGTTGGGAGTCATGCGTTAGGTTGAGATCGGAGGAGGTTCGGAAAATTGGATTTTTCAACAGGGAAGTTTTTGGGAACGTTTAACGACGAGCCGGCAGGCGACTTCGTTGTGCCGGGCAAAACACGGTCGCCATCGGGCTTGTCGTTAAACGGGGACACGGTCGCCTTCCGGCTTGTCGTTAAACGGGATCACGGTCCCCTGGTGGTTTGTTGTTAAACGAATATCCGATTTTTGGTTAAATTGGCTGCCACTGGCGACTTTTGGTTCAGCGCCCTATATAAACTTATGAATAAAGCTATCAACGGATTTTGTTCGCGATGAAGTGAACTTAAGGATCATACACAAAACTGGGTTTCCCCGATGCCGCTAAACCTGCAACTCAAATTTGAAACTGATATGCCGATTGACGTTCGCCAATTGTCCAGCGCCGTCAATGATGGCTTGGATACCGCGAAAGTCGAACGGCTGCAGGTGTTTGTTGGGAACAAATTAAGATCTGTCGGCGACGTGTTTCACGTCACCGGTGACCTGACCACCGATCAGCGGATGGAGCTCCGCGGAGAACTGTCCCGCGTGCACTCGATCGGACGTGGCTTGGCAAGGGGCAGTATTGTCGTCCAATCGAGCGCCGGTCGGCATGTGGGGACCGAGATGTCTGGCGGCCAGATTACCGTCAGCGGAAACGTGGGCGATTATCTGGGGTCTCAGATGACCGGCGGAGCGATTCGTGTCACCGGCAACGCGGGCGATTTTGTGGCGGCAGCTTTGGAGGGGGCCAAGTACGGAATGAATCGCGGCGAGATCCTGATCGAGGGCAACGCGGGGGTGGCACTGGGAAAACGGATGCGGCGGGGAATGATTATCGTTGTTGGCGACGTTGGGGAATTGGCGGCTTGGAATATGTTGGCCGGCACCATCATCGTGCTGGGGCGGTCGTTGGATAAAACGGCAACGGATATAAAACGCGGCACGGTGGTTTTGGCTGGTGATGCAGCCCAACCCGGAACCCTAACACCAGACTCCAGTGAGCAGGAAATCGGCAAAAAGCTAGGTGCGGCGTTCACCGCCGGCGGCACCAGCAAGCCGCAAATCGTTCAGTTTTTGGGGACGTGGCTCAAGAAAAACTATCCGCATACGCTATCATCGGCGGTGGAAAACAAGTTGCTCGAGCGGTCGTTTATCAAATACAATGGTGAACAGCTAAATGACAATCGCGGCGAAATTTTTGTCGCCGTTTGATCAGGATTTTTTCACTTACTTAACACCTTCATTTGAAACACCTTCACCTGAACCTATTTCACCTGAACAGCCTTCACCCTTAACTACTCGTTAGACCAAGACAGAAACCATGAGTTACTCCCATCGTCAGCCTCGTCGTCGCAGTTCATTTTCTTCGGGCTGGAAACTCCGGCTGTTGATTGCCGGCGGCATTTTGTTGTTTTCGGTTTTCACCTTCTTCATGAAGGGGCAGACCAATCCGATCACGAACAAAACACAGTGGGTGGACATGACGGTCAAGGAAGAAATTTTGATGGGATTGCAGAGTGCGCCTCAAATGGGCACGCCTTCGCGCGATCGTGAATCACAGGCAAACGTTCAGCAGATTGGTTACCAATTGGTGAACTCGTTGAATCAAGATCTCCAGCGCCGCGGCATCCAGAACCCCTATCAGTTTGATTTCACCTTGCTGGCCGATCGAAAAACGGTCAACGCATTCGCGCTGCCTGGCGGTCAGATCTTTGTTACAGAAGCCCTTTATTACCAACTAACTCCGGCCCAAGTCGCGGGTGTGCTTGGTCATGAGGTTGGTCACGTCATCGAACGTCACGGATCGGAACGAATGGCAAAGGGAGATTTGATCAACGGATTGGTTCGAGCTGCGGGCGTTGCGGGCGGTTCTAACAGCGGTTCAAGTCTTGCGTCTTACGTTGGCAACATCGTGCATATGAAGTACGGCCGTAGCGACGAACTGGAATCGGACAAATGGGGCGTATTGTTAATGGTGCTCTCGGGTTACGATCCCAACGAAATGATGGCCGTGATGGATGTGTTGGAAAAAAGCGGTGGCGGTGGCAAACCGGAGTTTCTCTCCAGCCATCCGCGGCCGGCGAACCGGCGCGAGTACATTAAAGAGATCATCGGGCAGCTTCCTCAAGAAGCGATGCAGGGATTGCGAAGGTAAAATTTACTTCCCTGTCCAACCCGTCCCTTTGGCAATGTGGATTGGTGAAGGATTGGTCTCGCCGCGTTGCTTCTTTAAGACCCGATACTGATTAGGGATTCTTTGAAAAAAAAGTGCGAAATAACCGAATTGACGCGTAATCGCATAGCAGCAAATATGATCATTCGGTAAATTTCAGTGAGTGTTTTCTAGGTGGTTTCCATGCCATCAGTTTTGCGATGGCGATTGTTAACCGAGCCCGTCTTGCGATCTTCAGCGAACACAAAAACGAACACTCGCCACCCAAATTAAAAGCCAGCCTCTACCGGCTGCGTCGATTGAATTTTCACCGCTTGAGTGAAAATTTGCTCACAACAACACGGCCTTAGATACATGAATGTTTTCAGCCGATCCTACATCGACAGCCTCTATGAAGACTATCAGCTCGAACCAGAATCGTTGCCCATCGAGTGGCAGCAGTATTTTGAGAACTTCGACCCAACGTCTGACGCCTTCGATGCTGACGAGCTACCGACCCAACGCAGTGCTGCCGCCGAGGTAGCTTCTTTTTCGGCGTCTGATGTTAACGGCGGTCATCATTCGACCGCAAGCAACGGGGCCGGCGGCATTGATCATTTATCTGGAAATGGTGCCGTCGAACGTCACGGCCCTGACGCCAGCGTCGCCCTCGGTGACGCCGAAGACGCTGAAGAGCTCAGTACGATGACCGTCGAGGAGGTCCGCAAGGTCGTGCAGTTGCAGGATCGCGTTGACCAGTTGATTCGTGGATACCGCGTGCGTGGGCATCTTGAGGCGAACATTGATCCGCTGGGAACGCCACGCAAAGCCAACAGCGAATTGAATCTCGAATCGTACGGTCTCTCGCGCGAAGACTTTCAGATTAAGTTTTCCGCGCGGACGGTCAACGGTCAAAACTTTCGTTCGCTGGAAGAAATCTACGAAGTAATGCGGGCGACGTATTGCCGTTCGATCGGTGCCCAGTTTATGCACATCGACGACAACGATGTTCGTCACTGGTTGCAATCGCGGATGGAAGGAACTCAGAATCGCATACAACTGAACCGGCAAACACAGATGCGGATTCTGACGCGTTTGACAGATGCGGTGATCTTTGAGGAGTTCCTCCGAAAAAAATACATTGGCGCTAAAACGTTTTCATTAGAAGGCGCTGAAACGCTTATCCCGTTGCTGGATTTAGCGCTCGAAAAAGCCGGTCAGCATGACGTTGACGAAGTCGTTCTTGGGATGGCGCATCGCGGCCGGCTTAATGTGCTGGCCAACATTATGCACAAGCGCGAAAAGAATATCTTTTGGGGCTTTGATGATCCTGATCCCGAAACCAACCGAGGTGGCGGAGATGTGCTGTACCACATGGGCTACAGCAGCGATTGGGTAACCGCGTCCAAGAAAAAAGTTCACATTTCCCTTTGCTTCAATCCCAGCCATCTTGAATTCGTGAACCCCGTCGCGATGGGGCGCTGCCGCAGCAAACAGGATCGGGCTGGCGACACCAAACAAAGCCAAAAGATGACGATCCTGATTCACGGCGATGCTGCCTTTGCCGGTGAAGGCGTCGTTCAGGAGACGCTAAATCTCAGCCAATTGTCGGGATATAAGTGCGGCGGAACCTTGCACGTGATCGTGAATAACCAGGTCGGTTTCACGACCGACCCCTCGCGGGCGCGTTCGACGACTTACGCCAGCGACGTGGCCAAGATGTTGCAGATTCCGATTTTCCATGTCAACGGTGAAGATCCTGAAGCGGTCGCTCAGGTGGTGAATCTGGCGATGGAGTTCCGTCGTGCGTTCCATCGGGATGTGGTCATCGATATGTATTGTTATCGCCGACTGGGGCATAACGAAAGCGATGAACCTCGATTCACTCAACCAGTCATGTACAACGTGATCGACAAACGTCCGACGATTCGCGATAGCTACTCCAAGCGGTTGTTGAAACTTGGCGAGATCACTGCTGAGGAGGTCGAAAAGATCGCCGATGATCGCCGCGCGAATCTTGACGAAGAATTCAAAGTTGCAAAACGCCCCAAAGAGTACGCTCCCGATACGCAAACCATGCAAGGGCTGTGGGACGGTTACTACGGCGGCATGAAGCGGCACAGCGACGAGGTCGCCGACACGGGGGTGCCCAAGGAACTCTTGGTGGAGGTTGCCTCCAAAATCACGACGCTACCGACGGGGTTTAATCTCAACTCAAAACTGAAACGCGTGCTAGACAAACGCTACAAATCCGTTACCGAGACCGACAGTGTCGATTGGGCGACGGCGGAGTTGTTAGCGATGGGCAGTCTGGCAACCGAAGGCCATCCGGTGCGTTTGTCAGGGCAAGATTGCGGACGTGGAACTTTCAGTCAGCGGCACGCAATTGTGCACGATTCCAAAACCGGACGACGTCATAAATTTCTTCAGCACATCAGCGATCGACAGGCACCGGTCAATATTATCAATAGTCCGTTGTCCGAAGCAGGCGTATTGGGGTTTGACTATGGATACAGTTTGGACGCTCCCGACAGTTTGATTATTTGGGAAGCTCAGTTCGGCGACTTTTTCAATGCGGCTCAAGTGATCGTTGACCAGTTCATTTCCAGCGCCGAAGACAAATGGCGAAGGCTGAGCGGATTGGTGATGATGTTGCCGCACGGTTTTGAGGGTGCCGGCCCCGAACATTGCAGCGCGCGATTGGAACGATTCCTGACCGGTGCCGCCGAAGACAACATGCAGATCGCAATCCCAACGACGGCGGCGCAGCATTTTCATCTGCTGCGTCGGCAGGTGAAGCGGAAGTGGCGTAAGCCGTTGATCGTGTTCACGCCCAAAAGTTTGCTGCGTGAGCCGATGGTGACTTCGCCGACATGCGATTTCGAGTCAGGTTGTTTTCAGCGCGTTTTGCCCGATCCGGAGATTCCAAGCGGCGATGTGTCGCGGGTGCTTTTATGCAGCGGGAAAGTCGGCGTGGACCTGCTCAAGGCACGCAAGGAGCGAACCGATGGATCCCCACCCAAGGTCGCGGTCGTGCGCGTTGAGCAGCTTTATCCGGTTCCTAAGGCTGAGATCACCGAAGCGTTAGAGGCTTATCCCGAAGGCACGCCCGTTTATTGGACGCAAGAAGAGCCCAGTAATATGGGCGCTTGGTATTTTGTCAAAGTCCGTTGGGCTGACCTTGGTTTCGAGGAACGTTGGCCGATTAAAGTCATTAGCCGTCCCGAGAGCGCCAGTCCTTCCACCGGTTCCAAGAATGCTCATAAAATGGAACAGGAAGAATTGCTCCAAGAAGCGTTTGGAGAACGGGTTGTGAAAATGCCTTCCTAGAGAAATGTCCTTCGGCCAAACAGGCCCAACCGCGAAAGAGCGTTCGCTATTTTATTGAGATAAATTTAACTTCAAAAAAGATCCATGTTAGAAATCAAAGTTCCAGAATTTGGCGAATCCATTCAAGAAGTTCAGGTTGGCGAATGGCTGAAAAACGTCGGTGATTTCGTCGACAAAGACGAAGAATTGGTTGAGCTCGAATCGGACAAGGCCTCCCAAGCTTTGCCGGCACCGGAGGCGGGGGTGCTGCAAAGTATTACGGTCGAAACCGGTGGTTTCGCTCAGGTGGGTGATCTTTTGTGTGTGATGGCACCGGGCGAACAAGGCAGCGCTGCTGCGCCACAGCAGCAAACCGCCGCCGCAGGAGGTGGAACGCCTGATCCGGCACCGGCCGCATCAGCAACCGTGACGGCCGTTCCTCCGGCTGGTGGTGAGACTGCATCTTGGATCATGCCAGCCGCGGAACGTGTTTTGAACGAGTACAAGATTTCGGCGGATGCGATTCGCCCAACAGGCCCCGGTGGTCGTCTTCAGAAAGAAGATGTGTTGGGCTACATCGAAAAACATGGACTCAAGCCCGGCGGTGGTGGCACCAGCGCTCCGGCAGCAACACCGGCCAGTGGTGGCGTTGATGCCTTTTCCGCTTCGCCGCCTGCGGTTTCTCAATCGGCTCCGCAGCAATCGGCAGCTAAACCTGCGGCTGCACAAACGCAAACGACCGCTCAGACGGACGAGTGGAACCAAACCATGGGCACCGGCCGCGAAGAAAAATCGGTACCGATGAGCATGATTCGTCGAACGATTGCCAAGCGATTGGTGGAGGCTCAGCAGACCGCCGCGCTGCTGACGACGTTCAACGAAATTGACATGAAACCTGTGATGGATTTGCGGGGCAAGTACAAAGAGCAGTTTTTGAAGAAGCATGGCGTAAAATTGGGGTTCATGTCTTTCTTCGCTAAGGCGGCTGTGGAAAGTTTGAAGCGGTTTCCTGCTGTGAACTCCGAAGTCCAAGGCACCAACGTCATTTGGAAAGAGTACTTTGACATCGGCATTGCGATCGGTGGTGGCAAAGGATTGGTCGTGCCTGTGCTGCGAAACGTAGAAGGAATGAGCTTTGCCGATGTTGAGCAGAACATTGGACGATTCGCTGGCTTGGCTAAGGAAAACAAAATTAAGCCGGCGGATCTCAAGGGCGGAACGTTTACG
>CAKZVF010000058.1 GCA_937921995.1 uncultured Pirellulaceae bacterium | reverse complement strand
CGGCAGGTCTTCGGTGACCGCTTTCATCTCTTCGGCGCGGAGAGCGTTGACCTTTTCAATGGCGGCGTTGATGGCCGCCGGCAATAGATCCTTCGCCATTTCCAAGTCCTGCGATTGCGTCAACACGTCGTCAAATTCGATGCTGAGAATTTCGCCGGCACCGCTGGCGTGAACGGTGACCATACCGCCACCGCTGGCTCCGGAAACCCGCATCGTTTTCAGCTTCTCTTGCATGGCCTCCATCTTGGGGCCCATCGTTTTGGCTTGGTTTAGAATGGAGGCGATATTGCCAAGTCCTTTGAACATTGGTGATCCTTAATTTCTGCGATAGAAATCTGTAATTTCGCAGTCAAACAAATCGACGGCTTCTTTCACAAATTCGTGTTCTTGTAATTTTCTTATTTGCTGAACGCGCGATAGTTTCGGCGCGGCGGCTTTGACCACCGGTTGCTTTTTCGAGGCCTCGAAGTCAATGCGAATCGTCCGTCCGGCAATTTCGCCCACCGCCGATTCGATCTTTGACTTACGATCGGGCTTGGAGCACATCGTTGTATTGTACGCATCAACCAAAGTCACGACCATCTTGCCGTCGACCCATTTTATCTGCTCGAAATTTGACGCCATGTCGGCCGTCATGTCCGTCAGCTTGGCCAACGCGCTGCGATATAAAGTTACCGGATCGCCTTCGGGATTTGGGCGGTTGTTGGGTGTGTTGGTGTTTGGTTCACTTTTGTTCGTTGCGGTTTCAGCAACAGGTTCGCCAGCGGCGTCGGCGGTTTTCGAATCAGTTGATTCGGTTGTTTCCGTCACCGGCGTGGCCGTTGCTTCGGTGGCCGGTGGAGGGCTGGGAGCTTCTTTGGCAGTTTCGGCGTTGGACTGGGAAGAAGCCGTTTCAACTTTGGGTGACACGTCAGCCGCGGCAGCAACCACCGTCGAAGCGACCGCGGCACTGGTCACCGCTGCTGAGATCGCGGCACCGTTTGACGGATTGGTGCTACTTACTTTTCCCGGCTGTTTTTTTTTTGGTGCCTTGTCTGGTGAATCTTCTTGGGCCGCTCCGGATTGGATCGTCACGTTGCCGGCGGTGGACAACGATTTAATCAGCCCCGAAATCGAATCGACTTGTTCCAATCCGCAAATTCTAACGGCCGCAACTTCCAGCAACGTCCGTCCGTGAAGGCTGGACTGCATGCGTACAATTGCGTTATCCAAGACTTGCACGATCGACAGAATCGTCTCCAGACCCAGGCTATCCCCCTGCGTTTTGAGCTCCGGAATGTCCGAACCGGCGCAGTTAAGCAACGTGTCTTCGTTGCATCCCACTCGCACGGCCATCATGTCTCGAAAATAGCCCAGCAGCTGCCCCGCCAATTGTCCGGCATTGACGCCCGAGCTGAGATTCTGATGGATCAGTGAAAGCGTGCCGTTGGTGTCCTTGGCAACCATCGCCGTCGCGATTTCTGTGATGCGGCCAATGTCCGTCGTGCCCAGCAGCTGATGGACTTCTTCGATGGTGATCTCATCGCCACAAAACGAAAACAGTTGTTCCAAAAGCGATTGGCTGTCTCGCATGGATCCGTTGGCTCGCCGCGCCAGCAATTGCAGCGCTTCGTCGCTGGCGGTGACGTTTTCGGCTTCGGCGATTTCTTTGAGACGCTGCGAAATCTTATCCGACTGCACGGGCGAAAAATCAAAGCGCTGGCAACGCGACAACACGGTGATCGGAATCTTCTGCGGATCCGTTGTGCAGAAAATGAACTTCACATGCCCCGGCGGTTCCTCCAACGTCTTCAACAGCGCGTTGAAGGCTTGCTGCGTCAGCATGTGGACTTCGTCGATGATGTAGATCTTGAACCGGCTGCGACTGGGACGCACGGCAACGTTCGAACGCAGCTGCCGGATTTCGTCGATGCCGCGATTACTGGCTCCGTCGATCTCAAGCACGTCGACGTCTTCGCCGACGGAGATGGCTTGGCACGTGTCGCACTCATTACAGGGTTCCGTCGTTGGCCCCTGCTCACAGTTGAGGCATTTTGCAAAGATCCGCGCCGATGAAGTTTTACCGACTCCACGAGCACCGGTGAAAAGGTACGCGTGCCCAACGCGATTTTGGTTGATGGCGTTGGAGAGCGCCGTGGCGATGTGGCCCTGTCCGACCAGCGATTCAAACGACTGCGGACGATAACGCAGCGCAACCACCTGGTAACGATCGTCTTGGGGCTCAGAAGCGTCGGGCGAATTCATAGACTCACTGGCGTTGGGCGAAAACTGACATCGGGCGTGAAAATGACGCCACTTTGCAGACCGAATTTTACTCGATGTTGGCCGCCGAGAAAACCGTCAGAGCGTATTTGATCTCCCCGGCAATCAAGGGATCGCAACCCAATTTGGGAAGATTGTTTTTCGCCTAATAGGCACCAAATCATCTTCCAAACCACTTTCTTCTGACAATAACGGTTGCCTCGAGACAGTCTGCTGCAAATTGCTCTCGACGATTACTCGGCACCGAACAAATATTCACGCAGATTTTTCGCGGGAGGTCTAAAGACGACATCCAGTTCTTCATCCCCGCCATCATCGACGCCATTTTTACCGAGTGAATAAAGTTTGAAATCCGTTTTTGTCGGCGTGTAAACGAGATCTAACAACGTGACGGGATCCACAGGTATCACCGGCAAAATCTCGGGAACCAAATCTTGAAGGCTGGCCGGATATACGGAGTGCTTGGATTTATAAACTTCTAGCCCGATTGCCGTTTTATCCAGTTCACGTCCAAGGGCGCGTATTCGCGGAACAATAGCGAGCGTGCTGAAACCACTTAAGTCAACCGTAAATGACTCTGCAAGCATTTTGCCTTTCGATTTGGGACCGTGAACAAAATTGGAAAATTGCTGAGCCGGAAGACTGTTAAACCGATTGAGGGACATCCACCAACCATTGGGAAACTTTATTCCAGCAAACTCATCCAAGCGGGCTTGGATCTCCTCTTTGGTCAACTCGCCCTCCATTATTTGGCGCTCGCTCTGGTCAAATTGATCCACCAGCTGTTCGGTTCGATCCAGAAAAGATTTCCAGTCAACTAACCATGGAAATTTTTGGTACCAAAACAGAAATGGCTCGTGCACTGCCTTGTAGGTTGTCAAAGACGTGGGTGTCGCCATCCGGTCGTAGACCTGCCCAAGGTGAACTACGCGATTAAGTTTTTGAGTTTGCGAAAGGGAAGCTTCGTTCTGGGAACTCTCCAACCAGCATTGCAAGACACGTCGTTTCTGAGATTCCGTTGCAGCGTCTGAAAAGGCAATCGCTTTCGACAAATCCATAGCATATCCGAGAAAGATCTCATTAAGCCGACCACTTTCTGAAGGCGATAGTTCTACCAATCGCCATAACGACTCACAAATTACCACCGCGTTTTCAGTATCGCCGCTGCCAAGGTCAAAATAACCAGTGCTCGTCAGGAGAAGCCCCGGATTTCCAAATAGGCGGCTGAAGACAATGCTACGGAGAATGGTGCCGTCAGAGCCCCGGACAATCGGAACATAGAAAGCTGTTTCCTTGAAAAGCTCAATCAACTGCTCGGTGATCGCGCGGTGGCATTGAACAAACTCAGCTCCCAATCCGCAGTCGTCTTTGCTCCAGGGAGTGACAGTTAGGGCCTCAATCCTCATCTTATTTCCGATAAAGTACTCCGCCATCTTCTCATCGAGTGTCAGTTCTGCTTCGTCCGCGTTCGCCTCTGGCGTTGAAGCATCGTTTGCCTCTTTAAGATCCAAATCATCGTAGAACTCAAAATCAGATTCCATGCGTTTCGCAACCACCGGAAAATCCTTTCTAAGTTGCTGTTTAAAATCATATTCGCGATCTGCCAGCCACTGCTCCACTTGCAACGGAGGATAGTGGGCGATCTCTTCAAGCGTGAGTCCCAATCTCTCAACTTCCTGCTGCCTGCCCTGATCAGAATCATGCGCGGCGTAAGCATATTTAGCAGGCCCCGAAAACATCCCTCCTTTTACCGACACGACATAGGGGTTGCAGATCTTGATGACTTTCACTGCCAAATTATTTTCTGCGGTGATGCCCTCAGAAATGTGATCGTTAACGGCATCAATCCAGTCGCGATCGTCGTCTTCACTGTCCACAAGAGTATGAATTTTCTTGTTGACCAGTTCCACATCTTGGGCTTCGCCGCCTAACAGATGCAGCGCTGTCCAAACGACAGACAGCAGCACGAAGGCGACGGTACTGGCTAGGATCAGAATCTTGCCGCCAGACCGCAACAACGAAAACGATTTGCCAAAGAAGCCCAACCGCCGAGTTTGTTTGGGTTCTTGTTTCTCAGAAATCACGCCAGTCCAGCGGCCCCCTTGGTGCCAAAGAATCGCGTAGACGCTTAGGTAAAACAGCATTGTAGAAAGTGTTATCGTTACGATAA
>CAKZVF010000057.1 GCA_937921995.1 uncultured Pirellulaceae bacterium | reverse complement strand
GATCGGTGAAGGCGACTTTCAGTATTCGGTCTCTCACGACTACTTCAAACTCCCCAGCGATTTCCATTGGCAGACAACGCATAACGTGGCTGTGGACAGAGAAAACAACGTCTACATCATCCACCAAGGAGTGGAAAAGCTCAAAGATCATCCGGCCATCTTTGTCTTCGATTCCGAAGGCGTGTACCTCAAGTCGTTCGGGCAAGAATTCCAAGGCGGCGGTCACGGGCTTGAAGTTCACCAAGAAGGCGGCGAAGAATTTTTATACGTCACTACCGTCAATGGAGATCGTCGTTTTGCAAAATTGACAACCGACGGCGAAACGGTGTGGGTCAAAAGAGCACCGATGGAAACCGGAACCTACCGAGAAAACGATGACACCGTCAATTCGTATGTTTGGACAGACCGCGATACCTACAAACCGACCAACACGGCGTTCTTGGACGATGGTGGTTTCTTGGTGGCAGATGGGTACGGAGCCTACGTCATTCATCGCCACGACAAAGACGGTAACTACGTGTCGACGATCGGCAAGATTGGGCTTGAGGATGGCGAATTCCGTTTGCCGCACGGATTGTGGGTTGATGATCGCAAGGAAGAAAAACGAATCGTTGTAACCGATCGAAGTAACAATCGTGTCCAGTTCTTGGATCTCAATGGCAACCATTTGAAAACACTTGGCGACTACTTGATGCCCGCCAACGTTGACGTTTACGAAAACCTATTGATGATCCCCGAGCTACACGCGCGGATCACGCTGCTGGATGAAGATGATAATATCGTCGCGCGTTTGGGAGACGACGCCGAATACCGCAAAGCACTGCTGGCCGATAAAATGGCCATGCGAAAGAATCCACGTACATGGCAAGACGGGCGCTTCATCCATCCGCATGATGCGTGCTTCGACAAAGAAGGAAATATCCTCGTTGCCGAATGGGTGTCGACGGGCCGGATAACGAAACTGACACGCGTTTAGAGAAAACAATCTAAGGCTTAAGTGAATCGAGCTGGAAAGGGGCGCTTGTGCGGTTTGTTATCCCTTCACCGCATCGCCCAAAATTTCGCGCGCTTTTGCGGCGTCGCGTTTGGGAACAACGACTTTGACTTCTGCCGCAATTTCGACTTGGAAACCCGAGGTATGTGAACCGGTGGCGACGGCGTTGATCCCGTTTTCCCGCAACGTGCTGATCAGCGGAGCGGCTTGTAATGCATCGGGGCGTGTCGCCACAATCGTAGGGCTGGTGGGATCTCCGTCAGCGGCGGCCGTGACCCAAGCAAAACCAAATTTCATACCCAACGCCAAAACGCCCACGACCAACGCAACATTGACGGCTTTCGCTATTTCCGGCGAACCTGAGACGGCCCCGATCAAAAACAGAACGATCATGGCACCAATCATCAGCAAGTAGAACTTGACGTCGATCGAGCTTGATGGTGTTGAAGAATTGGAAGAATCGAGTTGGTGGTTTTGGTTTTCCATAGCATACTAATTATAGGCGTGTGCAACTTTTAACGCATCCGTTATTGCTTACAATGCTCTAAAAATCCGTCGCAAATTTAACAGGGAAAAGAAGGACAGCTATGTCAATCATTGTTGATGCACATCACCATCTTTGGGATCGTCAGATGGAGGGTTTCGATCATGGCTGGTTGGAGGCTCCGGAGCATGAAAAGATTTGTAAGAATTTTCTGCCATCAGATCTTGAGCCGCTGATCAAATCGGCCGGCGTCGATAAAACGGTCTTCGTGCAGACTCAGCATGACACGCGCGAAAACGATTGGGTACTGGAATTAGCCAATCAATACGACTGGCTGGCAGGAGTCGTTGGGTGGGTTGATTTGGCCGGTCCCCAATGTGAAGCGCAGATTGAAAAATATAAATCACAACCAAAGTTCGTTGGCGTCCGGCATCTGACGCAAGGTGAACCGGATGACGACTTTATCGTTCGGGAAGATGTCGCGCGTGGGTTGGGATTGCTTGAGAAGCACGACGTAGCGTTCGACCTTTTGTTTTTCGTCAAACATCTCAAACACGCACAGAACGTTGGCAAACGCTTTCCCAATTTGCGTTTGGTGATCGATCACTTGGCCAAACCACATATCAAGTTGGGCGCGACGGATGGGTGGCAAGAGGATTTTGAGGCGGCGGCAAAGTGCGATAATATCTACTGTAAGCTCTCCGGCATGGTCACCGAAGCGGATTGGGAGAACTGGAAGCCTGCGGACTTAAAGCCTTACGTCGAAACCGCATTAGAAGCGTTCGGCCCCGATCGCTGTATGTTTGGCAGCGACTGGCCGGTCAGCGCATTGGCGGCCAGCTACACCGAGGTCTTTGATGCACTGATGGAGTGTATCGGCGGCGTCTCTGAATCCGAGCGCGCGAAAATCCTAGGCGAAAACGCTATTAATTTCTATCAACTGGATTAGGTCATCGGAACGTTTTACGACACGGACGCTAACGAAGCGCAGGTGGATTGAACTGGGGTTTGACCGTATAATACATGTGAGGCCAGTACCACATCGAAGGTGTGCCTGCCGGGCCTTTGTTTAAGAACAGTGTTGGACGTCGCAAACCCGGAGAAGGGTATGAGTACCGAGATTCCTAGTGATTATGGCCCAGCAATTCATGAAATGATTGCTCAGGGCAAATTTCAGAATGAACAAGAGATTGTCGCCGAGGGTATTCGATTGGTGATTGCCCGCGACAAGTTACACGCGGATATTCAAGCCGGAATTGACGAACTGGATCGCGGAGAGTCAGTTGATGCCGACGAGGTCTATGCAGAAGCGCGCCGACGTATCAAAGCCATTGAAGATCAGAAGAACTAATGGCGAACGTCAGATATTCCAAGCTGGCATCGAAAGATTTGTTCGATTATTCCGAATTTATCGCGCGACAAGCCCGTTGCCGCATACGATTGGGTTGAAAAGATCGAAGACGTTTGCGAAACCTTGGCTGCACACCCTGAGATGGGCCAAGCGCGAACATCCAAGAATCACGGCCCGTGTCGCAGTTTCACCAGCGGCAAGCACGTGATTTTCTTTCGCGCGATTGAAAGCGGAGTAGAGATCATCCGCATCGTCAGAGGCGGACTCGACTTGGAAAACATTTAAGCTGCGACGGCCAAAGATCGATTAAATCAACCCCTCGATCAACTTCCCACTGTTGGCGATCTTCATTGGGCGGCCGCTGGTGCTGGTGAAGGTTGTCTCCAGATCAATATCCAACGACTTACAAACCGTTGCCATGAGGTCTTCCGAAGAATAACTTTGCCCTTCGACGCGCGTGCCGTCTTCGTTGGTTTGGCCGATCGCGACGCCGGGTTTCATGCCTGCGCCGCCAGCCAACACTGACCAACTGCGGGCCCAGTGATCGCGTCCGGTGTTGCCGTTAATATTCGGCGTACGTCCGAATTCGCCCATCCACATCACCGCCGTTGTGTCCAACATGCCACGTTGAGCCAGATCTTCCAGCAACGCGCTCATGCCGCGGTCGAGTTCGGGCAGTTTGTTGTTTTGTAGCGTTTCAAAAATGTTTTGGTGGTTATCCCAGCCGCCAAGGTTGACTTCTACAAACGGCACGCCGGCTTCGACCAAGCGTCGCGCCATCAAACAACCGCGTCCAAAATTTGTATTACCGTAACGCTCTTTAACATCCGTTGGCTCCTTCTCTACACGAAACGCTTCCATCTGGCTGCTGCTCATTAAGGCCAGCGTTTTGCCTAAGACCTTCGCGTGTTCGTTGGCCGCGATGCCGCGTCTTTGATCGATGAAATCGTTTTCCATCAGCTTCAGCGCCTGCATTCGGCTGGCCATGCGGTCGGGAGCAATGCCCAGGTTCAGATTTCGAACGCGGCCACTGGAGTTCACCGAAAACGGCGAATAAGCCATTCCCAAGAAACCCGGCCCTTCACTTGCGCCGCCGACGGAAATGAACGCGGGCAGTTCAAGCTCTGGCCGCTGCGTTCCCAGTTGATGAGCGATTACCGAACCGTAGCTGGGATGTTTCACATTAGGATTAGGAACGTAGCCGGTGTGCATGTAGTAGCGTCCGCGCGAGTGATCCGCTTCGCGCGTGCTCATGGAACGAACGATCGACATCTTGTCCATGTTCTTTGCCATCATCGGCAAATGCTCACAGATCTGAACGTCGCCGTTTGTCGAAATCGGACGGAACGGGCCACCGGTATTGGCACCGGGTTTCAAATCCCAAAGATCAATCGACGAAGGACCGCCGCCCATCCACAACAGAATTGCGGCTTTTTGATTCTTCTTCATCTCCGTTGCGTTAGCGCGGAGTGTTTCGCCAAGCGCCAACGCCGTTCCTGTCAGCGCTGACGCACCGGCCAAGTGACTCATGAAGTGACGTCGGTTCATGCCGCGTGGTGTTTTGCGATTCATAGTTTCGTTTTCCGTTATAGAAAGAAATGTTGGGTTCGGCAGCTGGCAACGGCGATCTATTTTTCTGTCCGGCCACATTGTAATTAAACGTTTTAGTGAATGAAAATGAATTCGTTGGTATTCAATATCACCCACCACATGTCGCGCAGTCCTTCGGCAAAGTTACCGCCGTTTGAATTGACCAACGATTGGGCAAGCTTCAGTTCAGCGGTTTTTGGCTTCCGTCCCAGTCCCTTCCAAAACAGCGTCTCGACCTTCTGGCTGTCGGACATCGGCGAACGGATGATGGTGTTAATCAAACCACCCTTAGCGGTCGTTGTCGCCGCTTTGATCATGTCACCATTGAACATCATCAAAACTTGCGGAATCGTACCGTTGAAACTGGTCGCTTCTCCGCCCTCGTCGGTGCCAAAAGCGGTGTTGAACTGCTGTAACCAATCGTTTTTGATACGTTCCTGTTGTTCATAAGAACCGGTGCGTTGAACTCCTTCGGTGGTGGCCAACAATGATTCGTACAATTGCTCCGCCTGCATCTGCCGAAGATAGAAGTGCGAAAACTTCGGGGGCTCGCCCAGCAAAGGATCGTCAGCACTGTTGGATTTGTTTTGACGGCTTGAAAGCCCGTACGGTTTGGAGAGCACGATCCAAGAAATCAATTGACGCAAGTTATGTTCGTTGCTGGAAAACTCTTGCCCAAGATAATCCAGCAGCGCCGGATGGGTTGGAACGTTATGAGGGCCAAGGTCATCCGCAGGGCTGGTGAAACCATAGCCCAGAAAATGAGCCCACATACGATTCACGATGGACTTGGAAAAGTAAGGCGACTTCACGACAAGATCAGCCAATTCGTTGCGTCGATTGGTTTCCTTCACGTAACCGCTTCTGCTGATTTCGGTGCCGTCGACGAAGACCGGATAAGCAACCGCGACCAAGCCATTTCGTAGCTCGTAATAGACTTCGGCTTCGTCGAAGTTGTTTCCGTTTTCGCCAGCAAAATCTCTGTCGGTTAACGTCGCAACGGTTCCCATGCCCGACTGCATGCCTTGGCCGACCGCGCGAGCCTGTCGGAAGAAGGCGTTCATCTCCCAATATTTTTGCTGCTTCCAGTCGTTGAAAGGATGGTTGTGGCACTGGGTGCATTGGACCTGCAAACCAAGGAAGATTTTCGTTGTCTCCGAGGTCGCTAACGACGCCTCTTCCTGATTGACCTTGTCGATCAGAAAGTTCGTCGCGCCGTTGAAGTTTTCGTCGCCGGGGGCCGTAGTGCCCGTGGCGCTGATCAGTTGGTGCGCGAATTGATCGTAAGGTTTATTTCGGGCGAACGAGTCACGAAGGAATTTTTGCATGCCTTCCCGATTGATCATCGAGCGGTTGTCGTTTCCGCCGGTGCGTCCGATCAGTAAATTCGTCCAAACCGTTGTCCAGTTGCGAGCGAACTCTTCGGTGTAGTCGTCGTCGTACAGCAACGTCTCAACCAGCGTTTGCTTCTTCGTGTTGCTGGTGTCGGCGGCGAACTCCCGCGCTTCGTCTGCCGTCGGTATTCGGCCCAGCACATCTAGGTAAACTCGCCTGCACCACTCCGAATCGGTGGCTGGTTTGGCTGGCGTCAGTTGATACGCGTCCCAGACCTCCGAGATCATTTTGTCGATCTGCGTCACCTGCCGGGAGATCGCGCTGTCGGTATCGACTTGCTTATCAGGAGTGGGTTCCACCGCAAGCACCGAAGATGCCGCCCAAGATCCAATAGTCAGAACGATCATTGAAAGGAGATTCTTTACAGTCGCCGAAGGAAACATTCGCATCGCACCTGTTCTTTTGAGAGGAAATACAGCCCAATTATAGCTCATTGCGACCATCAACTTCGCCGCTGAGCTGGAATTTAGCCGAGACAAATACCGGCTGTTAAGGAGCAGATCCACGCTACTAGTTTTAAGACCGACAAAATAAATTTTCTGCAATCGGCGATAGGCTCAAAACTTGGCAAAAACAGCTATCAAAATGTGTTTCAAAATTGAACACGTGTATTGTTTTAATACGCATCAAAATCATGCAGCGTCGGCAGCTGGATTCTTACAAATCGTCCTTTGGTTGCTCAAAGACCAAAAAAAGACCTTGGTTGCCGGAAAACCGACAACCAAGGCACTGCCTCGTCTCTATTTCACTTGAAGTCGCTTTCGCGACAACAGGTGAACCACTTCCGAAGAAACAATACTGCAGACAGCGTGCCAATCGGTTCCATTGATCTGTTTTTTGGGCAGACATCGAGTTCTTATTTCCTGCAACCCGGACCAGCGAGCCTAATTCGCTTCACGCCAATTTGTCCGAAACCCTCAAGCCCGCCCAATGAGTAAGACTGATTTGTCGAGGTTGCCAAATTTTGCAACGCCAGCTCAGGGCAGTTAGACTCGACGTTTAAAATTGAATTCTGGATAAGAAGAAACGCCCATGTCGACTGCGCCTGTTACCAACGAAGCGACCCAGCAAGCCGTTGCATTTATTTCCCGGATCCGCCAGCGGATCGCGACGGTCGTGGTTGGGCAAGATGTCGTGGTCGAACGTGCCTTGATTTCGCTGTTCACCGGCGGGCATCTTTTGCTGCAAGGCGTCCCCGGTTTGGCGAAAACATTGTTGGTGTCGGTGTTATCGAAAACGGTCGATTTGGATTTCGCGCGGATTCAATTCACCATTGATCTCTTGCCATCGGACATTCTCGGTTCGGAAATCCTCGATCCACGGACCAACGAATTCAAAATTCTTAAAGGCCCCGTGTTCACCAATTTATTGCTGGCGGATGAAATCAACAGAGCGGCCCCCAAAGTTCAAGGCGCTTTGCTCGAAGCGATGCAAGAACGGAAGGTGACCATCGGTAACGAGACGTTTCTTTTACCGGCGCCCTTTTTAGTTATCGCCACACAGAACCCGATTGAGCAAAGCGGTACGTTTGAACTGCCCGAGGCACAGTTGGATCGTTTCATGTTGTGCCACCGTTTGGACTATCCTACGCCAGAGCAGGAGAAAGAGGTGCTCCGTCGCAATTCTTCGTTGGGTATCCGCGAATCGGATCGGGGCGCTGTTGCACGGACGGAGTTTGATATCTTGGACAATGAACCTGTTGGTTCCAGCGCCGATTTGATCGCCGCGATGCAGGCGGTTCAAGAAGTTCACATCAGCGACGTCTTCATTGACCACGTCGTCGAATTGGTCAATCGCACACGGACGAATCCGGCGTTGGAAGTCGGGTGTTCTCCGCGCGCCGGCATCGCACTGCTGAAAGCGTCTCGAGCACGGGCGTTGATCAACGAAAGGGACTACGTGATTCCAGAAGACATGTACGCCTTGGCGGAGGACGTCATTCTTCATCGCATTCGTTTGAACTACGAAGCGCTGGCCGATGGGTTGACCGGTCCAGAGGTGCTGCGAAACATCATGGTCGACATGGGGCTCACACCTGCCACGGTTTGAAATGATAACCTTCAAACTGAAGCGGTAACGTTCAAACAAAGCGTCGTATTTTTCTTAACGAGTCTTCATGCCTGAAATTCAATCCATCGAAACGCTGAGCTCGCGTCAGTTCGTGATGGCGGTCAAACGATTGGCCGACAGCCTCAGCTACGGCACGGACGCGTCGCCGTTTTTGGGCAGTGGCACCGACTATGTGCAGTCTCGTCTATACCAAGCGGGAGATCCGGTTCGGTCAATCGATTGGAGAATTACCGCCCGGACCAAAAAGGTTCACGTCAAAGAGTTTGAAACGCCCAAACGCATGCCATGTTACCTCCTGGTCGATTCTTCTGCGTCGATGACTGTTAGTTCTCACCGTCGCAGTAAATACGAAACGGCCGTTTTCATCGCGGGAGGGTTGGCGTTCGCGTGCCTCGACCGTATTAGCCCCGTTGCCGTGATTGGAGTTGGGGAAACGGATTTGCGTTACCAGCCCAGTCTTTCGCGCGACAAGATCATGCAGTGGCTTCACCGATTGCGGACCTACAACTTCAACGAACAGACGATGCTTGATGAACGGCTGAAAGAACTGGGACCGATGCTCACGACGCGCTCGCTGATCATCGTTTTGTCGGATCTCCATCAACCCTCCGCGATCACACCCCTGAAGACGCTCGGCCAGCAACACGATGTCGTGGCGTTACAGTTGGCCGACCCCGCGGAAGAGGAATTAGCAAGCGTCGGTTTCTTACGCGCCCGAGAATCAGAGACCGGTCGAACGATCACAACACGCGGCCGCAATTTGGGCATCGACCAAGAGCAGTTGAAGCAGGAGCTCAATCGGGCCCAAGTGGATCATCTGCTGATTCCGACCGACGAAGCAATCGAATACCGCTTGCGTCACTTTTTTAAGTCACGCGGGCTGTTGGGGAGGTCGGTGCGGTGAACGTGTTTAATATTTTTGCGTTAGGACGCAAGCCAAACGGCATTTGCCGTGCAACCGTTAGCCGTACGGCGCTAGCCGCGGGTTGCGGAGCCCTTGCCCGTAACATCGTGAAAACGTTGCGCTACGAACCAGCGGCTAGCGCCCTGCCGCTAACAGGTCGTGTTGGCTCACGTAGACTAAATAGCATTGGGCGTACGCCATTGGGGCAGACGGAGATTAATCTCTCCCTAGGTTTTATATTGCTGCTGACCGGCTTCATCTTTAGCTTGTTCTTTTGTTCCCCAAGTTTCGCTCAGCTCAAAACTGACGCGCCGCAGTGGCCAACCGTTGGAACGACCACCGAATTAGTAGACGTGATCCTGCCGGGCCCAAAGTTAACCGGCAAACCCATCAATGACGTTGATCCCGTCGTGGTGCGAGTGACCGACGCGATCGCCCACGGCGATGGATTTCGCTATCGCATCGAGTACCAGGGCATGGAACCGGGGAACTTTGACTTAGCAAAATTTCTGGTGCTCAAAAACGGTGAGGCCGCCACGGACCTACCGTCGATTCTTGTCCAGATTCGATCGTTGCTTCCGCCGGGACAGATCCAACCGAACGAATTGACCGAAGGTTGGTTGCCCCGGATGGGTGGCTATCAGATTTTGATGGTGGTTTTGGCGGTGCTGTGGACGTTGGGGCTGTTAGGTTTAATTTTCTTAGGTCGCAGTCGCAAGGTTCAACAGCAGGACGACACACCTCCCACGACTTTGGCGGAAATGCTCAAGCAACGCATTCAAAAAGCCTGTGAGAACGAAGCCGATTCCAAAGACTTGGCTGAACTGGAAAGGATGTTGGTCGCGTTTTGGCAGAAGAAACTAAACCTTACCGACGACGCACCCCATCAGGCATTAGCGAAGATTCGTCAGCACGACGAAAGTGGGCCCTTAATGAGAAAAATTGAATCTTGGATTCATCAACCACCATCCAGTCGCGCTGACGATCAGAATGTTGACTGGGAATCACTACTGGCGCCTTATCGAAACTTACCAACAGCTTCTTTAGAAGCCAATTCTTTAAAAACCAATTCCTTAGAGAACAATTCCTTAGAGAACAATTCTCCGGAGGCAAGCAATGCTCTTCGGTAATTGGTATTACTTGCTTGGCCTGTTTGTCCCGGCGCTGATGTTGGCGTGGATCTGGATGCGTGACCGTTTTCCTAAGATGGGGTGGGGATCGGATCGGCGAGTGTCATTGCCGCAAGATTTTGGTACGGCCAAGTCCGGACGTGTGGCGGACTTCTTTTTGAAAGTCTTCAGCAGCACCGCGCCTCTGATGTTGGCGATGGCCATTATTTTGATGGCCGAACCGAGATGCTTTGACGTGCCGCAGGAAGAACGTGAGCTGACCAATATTGAATTCTGTTTGGACCTCAGCGGTAGTATGACGGCTAAGTTCGGTCCCGGTAATCGTTACGATGCCGCGATGGCGGCGATGATTGGCTTCGTTGATCAACGGGCCGGCGATGCGTTTGGGTTGACCGTCTTTGGTACCAACGCGCAGCACTGGATTCCATTGACGACCGATGCTTCTGCGTTTCGATGTGCGACGCCGTTTTTGAATCCTAGGTCCTTACCGCCTGGCTACGGTGGCGGTACACGTATTGGAAAAGGACTACGCAAATGCCAAGAAGTTTTGGTTACCCGCGAAACGGGCGATCGCATGATCATTCTCATTTCCGACGGACAGAGCGCCGATTTAGGTAACGGTCAGGAAGAAGAAGTCGGCAAGGAATTGCTAAACAATCGCATCTGTGTTTACTCGATCCACATCGGTAGCGGCATTACGCCTCCTGAAGTGTCCGCCATCACCAACATCACCGGCGGCATGTCTTTCAGCCCACAAGACGTGGAATCACTCAAGGGCGTGTTCGCCAGAATCGACGCGATGGAAGTGGCTCAGATGAAACGAACCTACGCCGACGTTCTGGATTGGTTTGGACCGTTTGCGACGGCAGGATTATCGCTGTTGGGGTTGAGCCTCGTCTCATTGATGGGAGTGAGGTACACGCCATGGTAAATATTCTGCCCGAGTTGTTGACGTTGATCGTGGCGCTGATCGCGGTTGTTGCCGAATTTGTTCACTCCCGGCGAATTGGTCGCGCCAAACGATTGATCTTTGGCCCGGCGGAAAAACCTGCGGCCTGGGTCAGCACGGCTTCGTTGATCCGCGTTGCTGCACTGTCGGCGGCGTGCTGGGGGTTCTTGTCACTGGTGTTGGTCGTGAAAGCAACCGTCCATGACGAAAACGCCATTGCGGCAGCGGACTATAAACATTTGGTGCTGGTGATCGACGTCTCTCCCAGTATGCACCTCAAAGACGCCGGCCCCAACGGAGAACAGCAACGCCGAATGCGGGCATCTGAAATCGTGGAATCGGTGTTCAATCGCATTCCCATGCGGCAGTTTAAAGTCACCATCATCGGCGTATATTCCGATGCGAAAATGCTGGTCGAGGATTCGACAGACTTCGAAGTCGTTCGTCACATCATGGAAAAGATGCCCTTGTGGCACGCTTATAAACCGGGGAAGACGGAGTTGATTTCAGGGGTTAAGTTGGCGGCTAAGGCTGCTAAGAACTGGCCCCGCAACAGCAGCTACATTTTGATGCTCACCGACGGAGACACCGTCCCTGCCACCGGCATGCCCAAGCTTCCGCCATCGGTCAAAGAAACCTTCATCGTCGGCGTCGGCGATTCGACCTCGGGAACGTTTATCGCCGACCATCAATCGCGTCAGGACATCAGCACGTTGCGTCAAATCGCCAACCGCTTGCGGGGGATCTATCACGATGGAAACGAACATCATCTTTCGACGCAGATGGTAAACAGGTTCGTTCACACCGAAGGCGACTCCCGCGCCAAAACATGGACGCGCCGCGAATGGGCGCTGCTGGCCGCGCTGGTCGGTTCGCTGGTTTATGCCATTGTGCCTATCTTGTTGCACTATTTTGGAACAAGTTACCGTTCGGGTGTCGTAGGAGTCAGGGCCGGGGACGCCAAAGATTTGCAATTTGGTTCCCAAGCCATAGGATGAGCAGCTCAGTAATCCGTTTTTTACTTAATCCGTTTTTTCACTGGTCGAGACTTACTAAATACAAAGGAACAAGAAATGAGAAGCTTATTGATTGTCGCTTGGCTATTCTTGGGATTGGGGCTCGCCATTTTCCATTTCGGCCCGGGACAACACCAAGTCGAAATCGACCGCATCGCCGCCGTGCTCAATACAGCGCGGTCTAGTGTTGACGCCGGCCAGTACGCCGACGCGGTGAACGGATTTGACGAAGTGCTTACTTCGATGCCGCCGGAGAAGGTAACCGAATCCCGCGCCATCAATTTGGAAAAAGCGAAGGCTCAGATGATGGCCGCGCAGCTTCCGGAATCTCGCCAGTTATTAGAAAGATTGTTGGCCGAAGTGACGGCCGATGAAACCGTTGACGTAAGATTCGAATCCGAAGTCCGAGCGGCGTTGGCCAGTTCGCAATATTACACGACGTGGCTAATGCGTTTGGAGGGTTTGCCCGAAGAACAGTGGAAACCGGAAATTGAAGCCGCGCGTCAGCAGTATACGCAACTGACAAAAATTGCGGACCAAGTCAACGATGCGGATCTTCAAACCCGCAGCCACGAGGATCTGGAATCTGCGATTCGATTGGCGCGGATGGACATCAGCGAACTTCAAGGTCTACCGTTGCCCAACCAATGAAAGGGCACCTGAAGTGGCAAAGGCCAAGGTCGTGGTCCACGATCTGAACGAAAAGAAGAAGGTGGCGGTGCAAGTGACAACGAAATCCCTGAAGGTGTAGGGAGTTAAGCTGACTTTTGGCCGTTCGCAAAATGGCGTTCGCTAGATTTCGTAGTGGAGCGTTGTTAAACCTCCTCGTTGGATCTGGTGAAAACGACGCGTTTGTTTTAGATGCAACGTGGGATCTTTAACTACGACAAGAGTCGAGCAACTACGATGGAGTTTGAAAGAAACCAGCCGGAGCAACACGATGTATCGAACAAATTTCACTGCCCTTATTTTGTCGCTGTGCCTCTACAGCTATTGTCTGGTCTCGGTGGTAGATGCTGAACAAATCATCGTAAGAGGTGGGGCTATCACTGCCGAAGCGTTGGCCAAAGCGCAGGCCAAAGCAGCCGGCGGAGCAGCCGAAGCAAGCAATCCGAACGATTCGAACAAAGAAGGCGAAGAGGAAAAGGAATCTCCCGAAGATGCCTTGGTCGCCAAACTGGTCGAGGTGAAATTTGAACGCACGCCTGAGACGATTCTCAAAGCGTGGAGCGAGAAGCATCGGAAACAAAACGAAGCAGAGAAGGAACCCGAAACCAAAGCAAAACCGATCGCCGAACATGCTGCCACTGTCGTCAGTCAATTTGGCGACGTGCTGGTCTTGAAGGTTGCTGCCGTTGAGGATCTCAAAAAGGACAAAAAACTCAAGGCCGAAGCTCTGGTCACCGTTGGAATCAAAGAGTCCTCCGATGAAAAGTTGTCCGCAAAGGTCATCAGCATCGACGCCGAAAACGTGGTGTTAAAATTGTCGCCGAAAAAGAACTCGGACGCCAAAGAGAAGAAAGAAGAGGCCAAGGACAAAAAGGATAAGGAAAAGGAAGACCAGAAAAAGGAGGACGGTGACAAGGCCGAGGAGTCCAAAACGCCAATTGTGCTCAAGCCAGCCGATGCCGTTGTGTTGGCGTTGGAAGTGAAACCTGATGATAAGGCCGAAGCAAAGAAAGAAGCCGCGGCGGTCGGTAAGCAGGTCGAAGCTTTCACGGGCGACGTCGTGTTGGCAAACTGGAGCGGCGTCAAGGAAGCGCTCGATGGTATGAAAGTGGCCAACGCTGAAAAGGTCTACGCTCACTTGCTTCAATCGTTGGCCGCATCGGAGCACAAGTTTCCCGAAGGGCTTTCGGAACAAATGATCCAGCAGCTGAAGCAGATGAGCCGCAACGAAACTCCGCCCCAAAGTTTTTTGACGCCTGCGGACATCTTGCAGCTGACCGAGATTTCACCACGTCCGATACAAATCGTGATCAAGGAAAAAGACGACGAAGCCAAAAGTGACGCTGAGTCTGAAGAAGCCAAAGAAAAACCCGACGCCGGGAAATCTGACTCCAGTGAAGAAAAGGAATCTGCGGACGCCCAAGAAGCCGAAACCGAAGAAGAAGTCGAAGACACCGACCATATTCCCTCGATTGCGACGCTGATTTCGATCGCGCGAGCCAATGGCCATAGCTTCGCTGATGTGATCGCGAAAATGAAATCGGGGACTCGCCATTTCGCGATGGACGATCGCATCAAACGGCTGACGGTGGCTGACCTGTTTTTGAAAAGCCAAATGGTCGAGGAAGCCGAATCGTTTTTGCCCGATTGGAAAGAGGAGACGACCCAAAGCGATGTTCCGGCGATGAAGCTTTGGTCTTCGATTGCCCTGGCCCGACATCAAGAGAAAGGCGTTGCACTTTGGTTAGAGAATGCGTGGAAGATCAACCAAGCGATTCTTTTGAACGAAGATCTCGACGAAGAAGATCGCGCGACCTCAATCAACAACCTCATTCGATTGTCACCCAAGATCGACAAAGAAGTTGGAGAGAAATGGCTGGCGGAAAGCTTCACCCAATCGCCTGCACGCGGCATGGAAATTCTCAAAAACTTGGGTTCGCAATCGGCGACTTACGCTCAGAAACCAGAGAACTACGGAGAGGATTCGCGATTCAAACTGCTGACGCTACAGAACGAAGCGGTTGAGCGGCTGATTGAATTGACGCCCGACAAATTGGAACCCTGGGCACCGGCGCTGACGTTGCTCGCCAGCAATTGGTTGACCGAGGCACAAACATCGTTGCAGTACTCGACCGAAGGCGGTGGTAACTCCTACATGAGCATCGACATGTACGGCAACTATTACTGGGTCGACGAAGAACGTTATAACCGTCGGTGGGGTGGACGTGCTCAGCCCGATCCCATCAGCTTCGGGAACATGCTGCAGATCATTCCCAGCCAACCATGGCAATCGGAGATCAGCGAAAGTCTGTTGTCGAAGATGAAGGTGGTGATCGCGGAAATGAAGATCAAAGCCAATCGGGCTGATGAAGCGTTTCCCGAGATTGAAGCCATCGCCGCTAATGATCCTGAAGAAGGAGAACGGCTGGTTGAACAGTTCCTGCGGACTTGGATCTCCAATCATGACCCCAACACCGAATCGCGCCGCCGAAACCCTTACATTTATTACTACGGCTTTGATCAAAAAGCCGATGCGATCCCGCTGACTCGGTCCAAACAGCAACGTAACCTCGAAGAGCTTTCGGGGTGGGTGGAACGTATCGGAAAACTCGACGGCGTCGAAGTGGAAGAAGATCTGTTGTCCGAAGCTTTTCAAACATGTCACAGTTCCGCCGAAGTTTTTCAATTCGAAGCGGTGAAGAAAGTCTTTGGCGATCTGAAGGACCTCAAACCCGAAACCATTGCCCAGTTATGCAATACGATGCGAATCAGCCTCTCTGGAAAATGGCGGTCGGTGAAGGAACAAGAGAAGAAACAAACCAAACGCAAACTGCCCGAAATCATCCAAGAAGTGGTCGACGGATATGTGACGGGGCTAAAGTTAGCCGACGACGCACTGGTGGGTTCGCCGGAGAGCTGGGAGTTAAATTTGGCGAAGGCTTGTTTGATGTACGAACAAAATGCCTACAGCCAATCTATCGAAAAGCGGTCGGACTTCAGCGATCGCCGCGATGCCGCGTTTGCTCAATTCAAGCTTGCCGCCGACAAATACGCCGACGCGGTGCGGTCGCTGGAAAAGAAAGACCAATCGACGGACGTCTATGATTATTGGTTCTATGCGGCGTTGGGGGCCTGTGATCTGGGCAAGGTCTCTGACAAAACGGTTCCCGATACGCGGCAGTATGCCGAAATTAAGACGGCGCTCGAGTCATTGGATGGGATCTTGGCCGATGATCACTTGTCCAAGGTCGCTAATAATTTGTTCACTCGCATGTCGCCGATCAAACCCGAAATCAAGTTCCGTTATCTGCGCGGCGGTTTTGAAATCATCGGCGAGCACCCCAGAGCGTGGGAAGCCAAGGCCCTTTACGATTACTACAAAGACCTCGTCGGGGAAATCAAACTCGAACTTGTCGTCGATGGTGACGCCAGTGTTGGCCACGATCAACCCTTTGGTGCCTATATCAATTTGCTGCACACCGAAGAGATTGAACGCGAGGCTGGTGGTTTTGCCAAGTACGTTCAAAATCAGAATTCGGGTTGGTACTCTTACAACTACGGTCGTCCGACGGCGAACTACCGCGATAAATTCAACGACGTGGTCGACATCGCGCTGGAGAAACATTTCGAAGTGATCAGTGTGACCTTCAAGAGCCCAGATTCGATGGAATCGCGGCCGGTCGACCAACCCGGTTGGCGATCGACACCCTTCGCGTATGTTTTGCTCAAAGCGAAAGGGGCGGAAGTTGATCGGATCGCGCCCTTGAAGATCGACATGGATTTTCTGGATACGTCAGGCTATGTCGTGATTCCGGTCGAATCGCCGGCGGTTGTAATTGACGCTTCGGGAGAAGGCGATATTGATCGTCCGGTTTCTGATTTGGTGATTACTCAGACGCTGGATGAACGGATGGCCGACGAAGGCAAGATTGTTGTCGAAGTTTCCGCCACGGCGAAAGGTCTGGTTCCACCTCTGGAGCAAATCGTGAAACTCGATCAGAAGAATTTTGAAGTCGTCAACATTGAAGATCAGGGCGTATTGGCGTCAACCTTTGACGAAGATTCAAAGGCCCCGCAGATTCTGTCAGAGCGCAGTTGGTCGGTCGAGTATCGGGCGGTGGATGGATTGGGCGAATCTGCCGATTTCAGTTTTGGCGAACCTACGATGGCGGACGTTACGGCAAACTACCAGCGTTATGAAGACGCCGATTTGGTTGACGTCCAGCCTCAAGTGACGTTGAACCGCAAGTACGGTACCTCTTCTTGGTGGAGTTTGGCTTGGGCGATTCCCTTGTTGTTGTTGATGTTCGGCGGCGGCGTGTTGTGGTGGTTCATGAGCTCCAAAACTGAGGAAGCCGAGGCGCGGCGTTTTGAGGTTCCGCAAGAGATCAATCCCTTCACAGTGCTGACAGTCCTGCGCGATATCAAGCAACGAAACGGAATCGACGATAAAAAGGCAGAGGAGCTCAGCCATTCGATCAATCGCGTAGAAGCGTACTACTTCGGCCGCTCCGAGCAAGAAATCGCGTCGGAAGATTTGAAGGCACTCGCCGAGCGCTGGGTGCAACAGTCCAATTGAAAGATCTGCCATTGAGACTACGATTTCCATATCGCTAGTCCCGAGGCTTCGAACCTCTTGCTGGCACTCTTGCCCAACCAAGCCACCGCTTAGATAGAAGCCATACGAATAATGTCTGAAGATGCCCAAGATGAGGTCCTACCAGAATCCCAAGAGACCGCCGCACCGACGGTAAGCACGTCCGCCCCGCCTCAGGAAAACCCTTTTGCCAACATTATCATCAACGTCTTGGCTCCGGTCGTTGTGCTCAGTTACCTGAGCGAGGAAGGCGACAAGCTTTGGCATGTCGGACCGATGTGGGCGATGATCGTCGCGCTGGCGCTTCCCATCGGTTACGGGCTCTGGCACTTTGTGAGATTTCGCCAAATGAATGTGTTCTCGTTGGTCGGTTTGTTTTCGGTTGTGCTCACGGGCGCTATCACCATCTACCTCTGGTCCGGTGGCGAGACCGTGAGGAGCAATGCCGCTCTGTTATTTGGGATCAAAGAAGCTGCGCAACCGCTGGTCCTTGGATCGCTCTTTCTGATCACTCACAAAATGAGCAAACCGCTGTTCAATATCTTTATTTACAATGACACCGTCTTTGATCTTACACGGATCGAAGCGGCCATCGTTGAAAGAGGTGCCCAAAGGGGCTACAAAGCGCTGTTGTGGAAATCCACGCTTCTCTTCTTCGGGTCGTTTCTCATCAGTAGCGTGATCAATCTTGGTTTGGCGTTTTACTTCCTCGGCGACCTCGACCCGCTGAGCACGAATTGGAAACAGCTGTACAATAACGACGTCGCCAAGATCACCGGATGGGGCTTTGTCGTCATCGGCGTTCCCATTTTGGTCATCGGGGGGCTCATCCTCTGGTATCTCGTGGCGGGGCTTAAGCGATTGACGGGGCTCGACGCAGAGATGATCATGCAAGCGCGGTAAGATGTGATTGGGCCTGCTTTGCTGTTGAAGCATTTGGTGCTCCAAGAGCCTTCACAACGTGTCACAGTTCGGTTGATGGCGCATGGGCGGGCTCTTAGCGCTAATGGCACTTACTTGAGATTTAGGAAGTTCAAAGTCAGTTTAACGACTAGCCGGCAGGCGTCGGCGTTTTGCCCCGCCAAACACGGTCGCCTGCCGGCTCGTCGTTAAACCACTGTCCGATCTTTAGGTAAAGTGAATGCCGTTAGACGCTGGCCGCGGGTTGCGGAGCTTTTGCCAGAAACATTGAGAGAACGTTAATCAACGAACCAGCGGCTAGCGCCCTGCCGCTCACAGGTTTAGTCCTTCGGACTAGAAGGTAACATTAGACTGCGAGCCCACACTCCTTGGAGGACGAGGCTCATGTCGTTAGTATAAAACGTATGAGCGTAGGACCGGGAAACAAAACGAAGCCTTCCATTGGAACGCCGGCATCGGCGCGGCGGCCTTTGCGGCTATCGTTTTCGTTAGGGTCGATGTTAGTGATTATGGTCGTGGTGGCTTTTCTGGGTACGGTCTTGGGGCAATTGGCCCGTTCGGTCATGGATCCCACTCCGGCCAATGTTGGCTATTTTGCGCTCGCCGCCTCTGTCGGTCCCAGCGCGATCTTGATCGTCGCAGGTACCGTTTTCAAACTGCTTAGCTGGATGAAGAAATGGCAGACCGAACATGTCGCGCCGTTAGATTCTTAGCGTTTGCAACATAAGCCCTGCCCTGCCCCGGCGAGGGTAGGCGGCGCGTATGCCTGATAAGTTTTCCTACTGAGGTTGTTCAAAATGCGCGCGTCGGTAACCGCCGCTTTTAATGGTTCCGGTGGTGGCTTGGGCAAAGTGAGTTGCGAAGGAACTTTTCGTCAGGATTCACAAAGCCACCGAATTGATGATCCGTAGCAACCAAAGGCATTCAAAGGCAACCATAACGCGAGAAAACGGCTTTGCCCCTAGACCAAATGGCCGCTCATTTTTACGATATGCCTAAGATTACACCGCACCAGTCTTGGACGAGTCTAAATGGGTCAGGCCGCTAAAGAAAAACCAGTCGAGGAGTTGCTGGACAAGGTTCTTGGCCACCTCAATTTTTCGTCTGGGCAACACGATCCCAAATTCGTGGCGAACTTGGATCGGTTGTATCGCATTGAAATCAATGCGGCCGAAAACTCCGCCGAGACCAGCGACTCCGATCGTACCGACGATGCCTTCGATGATGTTGCTCAGCCAAAACTCAGTCAACCGTCGGCGTTGATTGCCAGCGTCAAAGCGCGGCTGCGAGACCGTTTGGCTGAGGTGAAGCAGTCCAGCGAAGCCTTCCGCGATGCGGTTCAAGTGGAAACGATTCTCAGTCTCGTTTTTGAAGACTTCATTCCGGCGTATGTTCGCAATCACCGGGACCTTTTGTTCCATCAAACTCAAGATTTCGTCTTCAATTCGTTCTTTTTAGGGCGCGTGTTTGAAACGGTGATGCAGAAGTCATCTTCGGGCGAAAGTCCGCAAAGGATCATCACCGAATCAATTTCAGTGCTGAACGATTATATCGGTCACCGTCCGATCGCCGTTTTGACGTCGCAGAAGATCGAGCCGTATGAGAATGAATGGGTTGCCCCGACACCTGTTTACGCAAACGATGTTGGCACCTCGGTCGGGCGATACGAACGGCTGATTGAGCAAACGGTCGAGATCCTGCGAGCGACGGACCAAAATATCCTTAACGCCGCCCAATTCGATCCCGAGAATCTGGATCAACTTTGCATTGATCCACGGGCCTTTGATTTTGACCATCCCGTTAACAAAAGACCCAACCACCATTTTGGAACCTGGGACGAAAATCACGTCAACAATCAAGGCTTCTACTATCGCTTCATCGTTCACCAAGTGACGCTTGATTCGTTGTTGCTTCGAGTCGATCAACCACAACAAGAATCCGATACCGTAATCGACCCCGAGGAGCTCTTGTTCGAGGCCGCCGCGGCGCTGGCGGGGACGATGTTGATGGGTTCAGGCATTAGTGGCAATGGTCCTGGTGCCCATGGATCGGACGTGACCCTTGGTAGTCTTCTGCCCAACATTGCTTCGTATCGAGACCAGTTTTATCTTTCGCTGATCGAGAAAATCCCCGCCGCCCATCGCGATAGATTGAAGGCTGAAGCCGCGTCTCGCAAGCAGGTCTTTGGTAGCGTCCGGCAACATTTAAACGCTCAACTTTCAAACCATCGAGCCTATCAATTGGTCAATTGCCGGTTGGCCTCTATCTTTGCTCGCATGGGGCACCCGGTCGCGGCCCAAGAGCAATCGGCGCTGGTGCCGGTCACCTCGTCCCGCATCAGTTGTCAGATTGATTGCTTGCTAAGCGAAGCCAACCGAGCGATCAAGCAAGGGCAGTTAGAAGTTGCGTTGGAAAAATTTCCCCAGATCGAAGAACTGCTGATGCGAGGCATCGAGTGCGGTGCGATCGTTGATCCTTGGAACATCTTGGGGTTTGATGGGAATTACAGTCTGTTTCCGGCGTTGGAAAATTCAGTGAGAGACCACCGCGTCTTCGATCTGGTTGACTTGATCGAGTGCATTTTTGCTTTGTATTCGCGGCTGTGGAGCGAAGCGGCGGCGATCGACGATGAAGCGACGATCAACGCGACGCGCGAAAAGTTTTCCAAAATCGTGCAGTGGTGGCGAAAGTTCGCGGCTCACGAAGTCACCGTGGTTGATGCGGTCGATGCTCAAGAGATATTTCAGGCCTCGGAGCTGGTGGCCCAAGCGCTGAGGTTATGGCACATTGGCGGGGCCGAAACCGGCGACATCAGTTTCTGGGCTCAGCATGCCGAACTGTTCGATTCGCCCAAAGCGTACACGTTGGTCGTCGACGCGCTGATTCAGCGCGAGGATTATGCGACGGCGATGGCGTTGCTGGTGCATTGGTTGAGCCAAGCCGATCAGATTGGGCTGCAGCAGGGTGATAGTTCGTTTCACAACTTGGCCTTTCGCTGGATCGTCGAACAGAAGAAGTTGCTGCTGGATCAGGTGGCGGGTTCATCGGCGACAAGTACCGAAGATGATGCCTCCTGCGGGGAAGCAAACGCCGGAGATAAAGCAGACGCCGGAAATAAGAAAGGTGTCGCAAGTGAAACGCCGGAGGTGATCTGGAAACGCATTCGCAAGTTTTACGACTTCGTCGAAGCCAATGCGGAATCCTATTGGGAGGTTCCCGATTTCGATATCAACCGCAGCGTTTCGACAGGGCACACGGCCGAGGCCTTCATGGAGGAGGTCGATCAGTTTGATTCGCCTGAGGAAGACGATGACGAAGACAAATCGCTGTTCAGTGCGGCGTATGACAATATGGTTTTCAGTGATTCGGCCGATGACGGCAATGAAGGCGAAGTGTTCGAAGGTGGATTCCAGTCCGATGAAGCGTTGGAAGCGGAAGTCGATCGTATTCTGAATCGGCTGGAGTTTTTAGGCACGATCGCCAGTTATTGGCGAATTGCCGCCACGATCCCGCTGCCGGTGGATAGGCAAAATGGCGTGCCCAAACCTTCCGCGGAGGTCGAGGCGCGTTTACAACAGAGACTGGAAACGGTCAGCGGTTGGCTGAATCAAGCGCAGCGTAACTACGCCCAACTGACAGATTTATGCGACTCGATCAACAACTACGACATTACGCTGTCGGGCACTGATCAAGATTCGATGATGCAATACGACCAAAGTATGGTCTACAAAGAATCCTTGATTAACCAAGCGATCCTTACCTGCGTCGAATGTGAGAATGCGGTCAAGGCGTTAGAGGGAGTGTCCCGCGCGATCACGATCCTGCTGGCCCCTGACGAAAATGAGCTGTCGCAGTTGACGTTGGCCGAACCGGGTTCGGTAGATGCTTTGGCGGAAACCTACGCAGGTATTTTGCTGCGTGATACCGACCGGATTTTGACGGCGTTTGATGAACTGGTCGAGTATTTCTCGCAGCGGTCCACGTTGTATGTGCCGCTGTCGAAGAATGGTTCGCCGCGCGAGATCGTCGAGGCCCGTGCGACGCAGACGGCGATGTTGGATTTGCTGCGTTCGTTGCCGGATTTGGGACTGATCGTTCCGACGTATGAACTGACACGTACCGCGTTGGATATGGAACGCAACCAACCGTCGCTGCCGGGTGCGGTCACCGAATACGATGAGATTTTCGAAATTGCGTTTACGTCGATGGTGCAAGCGGTGACGCAATCCATCGACGATTACCAAACGCATCTGCGTGACTCTGGCAGGCCCGAGAACGAGGTCTCTGATCAATCAGAAAGCGTGTTGTTCGATTGCGTCGAAATGTTGACCGAGTCGATGTTGGGATTGTGGCTCAAGCACAGCCAGACGTTACGGCTTAGTGTGCTGGAGAAGGTGCACAAGAAAGAGCGCTGGCAGGAGACGGTCGAATTCATTCAGCGCTATGGCAAGGATCTGTTGACTCAGAATTTCTTACACGTGGGGAACATGCGAGCGATCTTGCATCAAGGCGTTTCGCAGTGGTTGGTTCAGGTTGCCGAATCACATGATCCGCCAGATCTGGCCCTTTTTAAAGATTTGGGAACAACGTTACCGCTGAAGAAAGCGGCCAGGCAATTGTCGTTGGTGTTGGAATCGGTGCTGGAGAACTTTAACGAATACCGCGACTACAACACGACGACCACGCAGTCCGACAGTGGAGAATTGCTACATATCTTTTTGGAGTTTCTGGTTTTGCGGACCAAATACGATCGGGTTTGCTGGAAGCTCAATCCTGTGATTTGGGCGCATCGAATTTTGGTGCGTAAGCAGCAGACCAACGTCGCGCGGATGTGGCGTCGATCGTTAAAAATGCGTGTTGGCAATGAAGCCAAGCGGTACATTGAAATGCTTGAAAAGCTCAGGAGCAAGCATTCGATTCAAATGAGTTCCGTTGGACGGCGGATCGAGGGCAAGTTCGGTTCGGAGATGCAGATTGATCGTTTGACGGCGCTGGTGAAACCGGCGATGTGTGAAACGGACCAGAAGAAGGCGGACCGAGCGTTTTCGATGCTGAAGCAGGAAGCGCAGGCGTTTTCGCGTACAACGATCGGCGTTGGCGTGGATCTTCCGCCGTGGTTGGCGGCGCTGGAGCATGAAGTCCAACAACGTCTGTTGCCAGTGCGATTACGTCTGCTGCAGACCTCGCAACACTGGGGGCAATCGCGCGTCCTGCCGATCGCCAACATTCGTGAGCAGTTGGAAGAACTCCCGTCGCGCAATCCGGACGGTAGTTAGGTTTTGTGAGCGTTTCGTTATCAGCCCAGTGCCGCTGACCTCTCACAGGAATTGGATAATAGTTTAACGACGAGCCGGCAGGCGACCGTGTTTGGCGGGGCGAAACGCCGACGCCTGCCGGCTAGTCGTTAAACTGACCGAGGGTAGTGCCGACTTAGAATACTATTCTGACCTGTCGCAGTGAAACTCTGTGCTCTCTGTGAGCTCCGTGGTTAAAATCTTCTGCTCATCACCGAGAATCAAATTATCCATTGTCGTGTGAGTCGTATTTGCCTTTTGGCCCATGTCAAACTATTCCACTTCCCAACACGCAACGCGATGCCCGTTTCCGCGATCGAGAAGCGGCGGGTTTTCTGTTTCGCACTTAGTCGTTTTCAGGGGACAGCGCGTCACAAACGGGCAACCTGTCGGCGGATGATAGGGACTGGGGACTTCACCTTCTAAAACGGTGAGTTCCCCTCGTTGGTCAGGATCGGTGATCGGGTTGCATGACAACAACGCGCGGGTGTACGGGTGTTTCGCGTGAGCGTGGATGTCTTCACACGGCATCTCTTCAACGATGTTGCCCAGATACATCACCAACATCGAATCACAGAAGTGGTCAATGACTTTTAGATCGTGCGAAACGAACAGGAGCGTCAAACCAAGCTCTTCTTTCAAATCCATCATCAGATTGAGCACCTGAGCTTGGATCGAAACGTCAAGCGCCGACACCGGTTCATCGGCGATGATAAATTCGGGGTTTACTGCCAGCGCCCGAGCGATACCGATGCGCTGCTTCTGGCCGCCTGAGAAT
>CAKZVF010000056.1 GCA_937921995.1 uncultured Pirellulaceae bacterium | reverse complement strand
CACCGATGGCAAAACGATTCTGACGTTGCCGCCGGCCGAAGACCACAAACGCGCTTACGATGATGACCAAGGCCCCAACACCGGCGGGATGGGCGCTTACTGCCCAACGCCTTCGATCACCGATGAAACGTTACGTTGGGTCGAATCAAATGTATTGGTACCCACGGTCCATGTTATGAAACGTTCACGCCAGCCGTTTCGCGGAATTCTCTACGCCGGACTGATGCTGACACCGCACGGGCCAAAAGTATTGGAGTACAACGTGCGGTTCGGTGATCCCGAATGTCAGCCCATGCTGATGCGATTGAAAACTGATTTCGTGGACGTGATCGAAGCGACCGTAGACCGGCGATTGTCGGAGATTGGTGAATTAGAATGGGATGATCGTCCGAGTGTTTGCGTCGTCATGGCATCCGAAGGCTATCCTGAGGCTTACGAAAAAGGAAAAGTCATCCGTGGCTTGGAGGACGCCGCAAAACTGGAGGACGTCAAAGTTTTCCACGCCGGAACCACGCACAACGAAGCCGGTGAAGTCGTCACCAATGGCGGCCGCGTGCTGGGCGTAACGGCGTTGGGATCGTCGGTCAGCAACGCGAAATTACGCGCTTACGAAGCCGTGAAATGCATCCGCTGGGATGGGGCTTGGTGCCGTAAGGATATTTCTGATAAAGCTATTGTTTAAGCGACCATACTGCGGCTTTCGTAGGATTTTGTATGACGCTACCGCTTCAAACTGCCAAGGGTATCTCACGCTTATGACTCGGAGAGTCGTAAGCGTTTTTTTACGGCAGGCGGACAAACGAATTAAAAGTGTCTGCGTCTCTGTTATATCGCAAATATCACGCAATCTTCAGCGAATAGCTTGCCTTATTCGCATCTGCGCGAAAAGATTGATCTGACGCCGCACCAATTGCAACTCTAGGCCAATGGAAAACGAAATGAAACGCTCCCAAATTCTCTCGATCGCACTTAATGGATTGTTAGTCGGACTGCTAGGCCTGACAAACGCTACTGCAGTACAGGCTCAGGAAGCTTCCAATCAAGAAACTCCCACCGATGTGGCCGAACAAATCCAAGGCGTCGGAGATGCCGCCGGCGGCGCGGCCGAAGCAATCGGTGAAACGATGGATGATGTGGCCGAACAAGTCGGCGAAGTCAGCAAAGAATTCTCTGTGCAGTTGGAGAAGTGGATGGATGAGCACGGGGAGAATCTCAAGGGCTGGACCGATGAACATGGCCAGGACTGGCAAGCCTGGGCCCAACAAGTCCAAGGCCGCACCGAAAAATGGGCCGAGGCTCAAAACCGCCAGTGGGGCCAGTGGTCAAAACACTATGAAGCCGAAATGAAAGCGCTGACGGGCCAATTGAATCAAGAAGATCTATCTGCTGAAGAAGTCGGTAAACTAATCGACAAAAATTTGGAGATGCTCAGCAAGATGCCGATCGGCCAAATGATCGAAGAGGGAATCAAAGAAGCCACCGACGGATTGAAAGCGGCGCCTTTAGAGAGTCTGGACGGTCTGCAAGACATTGCCGGCGAAGCCTATCAAGGTTCCGTCGAAGCAGCCGAAGAAGTTGCGTCCACCGGCATCGCGGCGGCCATGAAAAACCGCGATAAATTGAACAAGCTGATGGATAAACTTCAGGCCCAATACAACCAAAAGTCCGAACAGCTGAACGATTCGTTTCAACAGCAAATGAAGCAATTGAATACGTTGGCCGAAGAAGTAGAAAACGAAATCAAAAATCAGGCCAAAAGCAAAGCTGAAAAGTAAATCTGAAAAGCACACATTAAGTCGAAACTCGACTTAGGATCGTTCACTGGTTTCACAACTTCGTGCGGCATTTGGGCCGGAGATAGTTGGGCTGGGGATGGAATTGAGCCCTGGCCCAAACTTGCGGTTGATACTTTATTTCCGAGGTCGGGCTTCTGAGATTCGACACGCGGATTTCGTCTTGAACACTGAAATAGCTTCCGCCTGAATTGTGGGTGTTGCCACCAACTGCGGCAACGGACAAGCTCGCCGTCTTAGGCAACGGTTTGTCTTGAGAGTTTTGTTTGCCTCAGCGCGCTTCGATCAGCGGTTGCTTGTCCGCCATGCGTTGAAATGATCCCAGCGAGCCATCCTCAGAAGACGACTTATCGTTGAAGAAGACGAAGTCCAGTCCTTCGCCACCTTGATGACAGCTCATGCAATTAGTGGCCTTGCCCATTGTTTTCTTTAACGTGCCACCGCTGTGGACGCTGACCTGGCTGACACTTGTTTGCCCGCTAACGGGCGCTTCGACCACAGTACCGTCTGGGTTGTAATCCACCCAGTACCAATCATTGCCTTCTGGATTGAACCCATCGGTGCGGTACATAACTGAGATCGACTTCAGTGATTTGTCGGCGCGATAGTTCTCCAAAATGATGACACTCCCCATTGGGAAATCTTTGGTTCTACCGGCGGCGGTGCGGTTGAGGTACATCTTCAGAAGCGCACCGTGCGGATTCTGTCCGGTGTAGAATTCGCCGGTTTGACCAGGCCCTGGTGCCCAATTCTTATAATTATTACCAATCAAATACTTCCAAAACTGATCTTCGAAAGGTTTCTCGCCTCTACCGGCCAACTCTTTGATGCCGGTTCTTGTCTGCTGGGCCATTGAGCGCGAAGGCAGCATCAACACAGAAACGCAGCCAAGAATGAGGCCAACTGAACAAAACCTCAAACTGATACCAGTCATGGCAGAAGCGAAGCTCAAACGAAGCATAGCAGAGTCCTTTCAAAGAAGCCGGAAATCATGTTCCGGTTTTGTTTATCTTGGAAGTGTGTCTTGGTGTGTAACGTCAGCTCAATCCTTTTTAAGCCGGCTGATCATTCTATGAATTTTAGGCAAGTTGCACAGACGAATTGGGCGAAAGTTGGCCGACAATCTTGCCCAGCTATCCCCACCGCTAGCGAAACGTGCGTTTTGGCCGCGAACAATGGATTTCCTTTTGCCCGCAATACTTCCAAACCGCCGTTTGAAAATGTGCTAAATTTAGCGCCCAAACGTATTCAGCTCGTACAGTTAAGTCATCTCAAAGTGCAATCGCCTCAAGACATTCTCCAGCGCTATTTCAAGCACACCCATTTCCGTGGGCCACAGCAAACCATCATCCAAAGAACGCTTGATCGCAAACATTCGCTGGTCATTATGCCCACCGGCATGGGAAAAAGTTTGTGCTTTCAGATCCCCGCCATTGCACTGGCCGGCCGAGCCCAAGGCGGTGAAACGGCGGCCCACGATTCCAAGCCGTCGGCCACCAAACCTCCGCTGACGTTAGTTTTGTCGCCGTTGATCGCGCTGATGAAGGACCAAGTCGATGCGCTGATGAGTAAAGGTGTGCGAGCGACGTTTGTAAATTCGGCGCTGCTGCGTCACCAACGTGAACAGCGGTATCAAGAGATCGCCGATGGCCAATGGGATCTGCTTTACGTGACGCCAGAACGTTTTCGCAAACAAGACTTCCTCGACGTGCTGGCTCAGCGCACCGTTGTGCTGTTGGCCGTCGATGAAGCGCATTGCATCAGCCAATGGGGTCATGATTTTCGCCCCGACTACACGCGTGTCGGGGAGATCAGGCGCGCGATCGGTTCCCCATGCACCATCGCGCTGACGGCAACGGCAACGCCCGAAGTCCAAACCGACATCGTCCGCCAACTGGATCTTAGCGCCGAAGACGTAGAAATATTTCACGAAGGAATCGACCGCCCGAATCTCGGCCTGAGCGTAGAAACGGTCTTCAACGACGACGAAAAACTCGAACTGATCATTGCCCAACGGCAGCGCGTCGAAGGCAGTGGAATCGTATACTTCACGTTGATCCGAAAACTGATGTCCTTCAGCGAACAACTGTGGGAAAAGAAGATCCCTCATCTGATTTATCACGGCGATCTTAATCGCACCGAAAGAAGGCGATTACAAGAATCTTTCATGCGGGAAGAAGGCCATCTTGTGTTGGCCACCAACGCGTTCGGCATGGGCATCGACAAAGACAACATTCGCTACGTGCTGCACGCCGATTTGCCTGGCTCGGTTGAATCGTACTACCAGGAGATCGGCAGGGCAGGGCGTGACGGTTTGCCATCGGAGTGTTTACTGATGTATGACCAACGAGATCTTGCGACGCAAATGGAGTTCATTCAGTGGAGTAACCCCAACGCCGAATTTTATCAGCGCGTCTACTATTTTCTGGAGCATGAATCAGAAAAGATTGATGCCTTTGGGATGGAATGGTTGCGCGAAAAACTTCACTTTAAGCAAAAGCACGACCGGCGATTGGAAACAGCGCTGACGATGATGAAACGTTGGGGCGTTATCGAAGGCTCGCTTCATCCGCTGAAAGTCAAGCTCAGCGGAGCACTCACCGACCAGCTGCGCGATGACGTTTTGCTATCCGAGAAACTAAAGCGCGACCAACATAAATTGCTGTCGATGCTGCAATACGTACAGCATGAAGGCGATCGGAAAACGTTTTTAAAGTCGTACTTTGGAATAACATAACGAACAACATAACTTTACCAATCCGAAGGAGCCAGTTTCCGGATCCTCCCGCTATCGACGATTGAAAAGCGGAACGCCGGTCGCTCGAGAAGTTGGCAAATTGCGATTGGTTGGCCCCACGGTATAGCTCTGCCGGACTCGGTTTCCATAAAAGTGCAAAGGTCGCGTGGGACGTAGTTCGATCGGAGTATTACGTATCCACTGACGATCTTCAGGCAGCGCGATCACGTAAGGGTAGTAGCCCGAACCATAAAATCCATCGGCACTACCGAATTGCGGAGCTACCTGAGCACGGGCTTGATTGGAGAAAAGCAGCGACGCAAGCAGAGTCACAGAGAAAAACGCAACTGCGTGGATGTTTAAAGACCTCATTCCAAGGTTCCTTCCATTGAATTTAAACAAGCTGTCAAACATAGGTGTAGGATCGCGACGGTGTGATTCCCAGCTTTTTTAAACTGATTCTGAATCCACGGTGGCTGATCAACCGGATTGTACCAACCAACAGCGCAGCCGAAAACCAACAAAATGCTTGTCAAAAAAATTAGAAAGTGAAGACGGACAACGTTTTAAGTATTCGTAAGCCCCAAGACTTTCGATTCCATTTTTTATTTGGGTGAACCTTTGTTACCGCAAAACGTCCTGAAGAAACATAACGCGCGATTGTATCCAACGAAAAAATTGGGCATTTCGCCGTCTTGCTTCGATCTTCACACAACTAATACCCATGCATCACTACGAATCAATTTCAGTTAGCTCGCATTGCAGTTCCGCGACGTTTAAAAACGATCGCAGCAGCGTGGTCTGCATGTCGATGACTTGTTGCGCTCATCGTTGACACCTGGTATTGAAGATTTGAATCGTCGAAGAGCCCGGTGTTGTTAGCAGCGCCGGGCTTTTTTCATGCCCGGAAATAGATGATTGAAAGATAGATGGAAGTCACCCGAATTGGACAGGAGGCGGTTTCGAAAACCGCCGGTCGCAAGACTTGTGGGTTCGAACCCCACGACTTCCGCTGCGGCGAACCGCCATAACAAAAAACCGTTACGCGCAGCCAACACGCGAAGCCAAAACGAAAATGTAGTGGAGCCTTGTTAAAGCTCCTCGCCGCGTCTCCATTTCCAGCCACCACCACCTTAATGGCAACTAAAGATGGCAACCAAAGGCAAGTTCTTCAAGCAATTCAACCAAGGATCTTTAACAAGATCCACTACCCACAGTCCCGTGGCCCAGCGGCGAAGGCAGCTGCCTTACAAGCAGACGATCGACGGTTCGAGTCCGTCCGGGACTATTAATACAACTTGACTGCACTCCGTAGTGGTTGGCGGTCCATCGTTCGCGGACGTTTCTTAGTCGTTGTGCTCTGAATTGTATCGCCGCTGATCGTCGGTTGTATAGACTGGCAGGCAGGTGTACCGCTCAACAGGATTGGAATTACCACCAGCATGACGAGTGCTAAGCAGCAAAGATATGCAGGGGGTTTGCTCATTGCAGCATCTTATCGGATTCAAGCGACCGCTCGAATCACCGACATTTTCCGCCGAAGCTCACCAAGTTCCAAAAATTTTTTTTTGGAACTTGAAAACGTCCGCTTGAGGGCGTGGTCCAGAGGAATTAGCCTCAAAAAAACAGCCCTCTTACCTTAGAATGCGATTCTCTTAAACGTCTTTCCTACCTCACTACGAATCCCTCAGTTGCCCTATGAAGACTCAACAAACGATTTCGCGATTTTCAGTGTGCTTACTAAATTTTCTTGGCGTAACGCTTATAACCTCTCCGGTTGCAGCCCAAGTGTTTGACTCGGGGCCGTCTGATACAGCGTTGTTTGACAACGTTATCAACGTGCCAACGGCCCCCGACATTGGCCGCGAACAAAGTATCGGAGGCGATGGTTTGACCACTCAACTCAATATTTTTGAGGGCGGTTCAGTGGATGCTTATTTCACCGCCGAGTCTGGTGGGGAAGTAAACATCAGCGGCGGTTCAGTAGCAGCTTTTTTTATCGCCGAGTCCGATGGGGAAGTAAACGTCAGCGGCGGTGCGATAAGCGGCTTCTTCACCGCCGAGTCCAGCAGCGAAGTGAACATCAGCGGTGGTTCGGTAGGCCACTTCTTCGACGCCGAGTCCGGCAGCGTGGTCACTTTCAGCGGCGGTTCGGCAGGAATTTTTTTTGAAGCCAAATCTGGCAGCGTGGTCGATATCAGCGGTGGCACATTTGGTGGCAGCTTCACGGCCGACAATGGTGGCGATGTGGAATTGATAGGTGGGGAGTTTCGACTTAACGGTTTTGCATTCTCTGGTTCGACGCTTTCAATGAATACAGGAGATGTTCTTACCGGGACGTTTGCAGATGGATCGACATTTATCTTTGCTGACAGAAGTTATGCTCCGGATCCTTCAACT
>CAKZVF010000055.1 GCA_937921995.1 uncultured Pirellulaceae bacterium | reverse complement strand
TGCTGAAACAAAACCTGTGGGGACGATGATCAGGCTGTAACCTAACAGAATCAAGATCGCCGAAAGGAACTTTCCTGGCGGTGATTTGGGAACGGTGTCGCCAAAACCGACGGTCGTCATGGTGACCACCGCCCAGTAGATACCTTCGGGAATCGAATCAAAGTCATTCCCCTTTCCCTCCTCGGCCTTTACGATTTTTCCGTTTTCTAACGTTTCTGTATTTGGGCGCCAGATGTTTTCGATTTCGTACATCAACGTTCCCGTCACGGTCACAATGATCATCACGACGGTCAAAAAGACGATAATCTTCGCGCGTGCTCGGTAAACGGCCCCTCCCAGGTCATCGGCTTCTGATTGAAACCAACCAAGCTTGAAAATCCTGAAGACACGTAACAGCCGCAGCGATCGAATGACCGAAAACGCGCGCTCGTTGCTGCCAAAGAACAGAAAGTAGTCTGGCAGAACCGAAAACAAATCTATGATTCCCCAGAAACTGAAAATGTAGTTCTTGGGTTTCTGAACGCAGTAAATCCTAAGTAGATACTCGACCGTAAACAGGGCGGTGAAAAACCATGACGCGTTCTCGATCCACGCTTTTCCTCTATAGTCTTCCACGGTCGCCAAGCAGGTGATGACGACGCTGATCACGATGGCGATCAGCAGGATGATGTCAAACAATGCGCCCATCGGAGTGTCGGCTCCGAAAATGATCTCATGAATCTTCTTTCGAACCGCCAGCGAGCGCGATTCGGGTGGGAAGTCATTCTTGTTTGACATTTGTTTTGTCGTTGGAGGTTCAGGAGTTTGGCGATTCTCTGGTGCTGCTCCGCGGTAACTTCGCATTGGCCACAGATCAGATTTGCGGTTGCCATTTTATCGAAAATGATAACCTTTGTCGTGCCCAGTTTCAGCCTCTCAGATGCACCTGAGCTACCAATCGGCTATGATAATTGAACAACGTTAAGCAACCAAAACTAAGAATTATCCAGAAAATAACTATGGCACGAAAAGGCTATCTCGGAATCGACGCCGGCACGCAGGGATTATCCGTCGTTTTTACTGACGAAAACTTGGCAGTCATTGCCACCGGCGACGGCAGCTACGACATGATCCCGGGCTTGGAGGAAGGTTGCTACGAACAGCTTCCGTCCGATTGGGAGGCGGCTTTGGTCGCCGCGATGTCCGATCTTCGTTCGAAAATCGGTGGCGAAATAGAGGTGCTGGCGATCGGTATCTCCGGGCAGATGCATGGCGAGGTACTGGCCGATGCGGATGGGAATTCTTTGGGCCCGGTACGCCTGTGGTGCGATAGTCGCAACGAAAACGAAGGCAATGAACTGACCGAGGCCTTGGGCGTGAAAATGCCCAAACGCATCACCGCCGCCCGATGGCTGTGGACGATCCGCAACCGACAGGCGTTGGCCGCTAAAGCCGCGCACATGACCACACCTGCCGGATGGATTGCCTACCGGTTGACCGGGCAGTGGAACCTGGGCGTCGGAGATGCTTCGGGAATGTTTCCGATTGATCAATCCACGATGGACTATGATCAAAAGTTGATCGGTCAATTCAACAGCATCGCCAATGCGTCGGTCGCACTTGAATCGCTTCTGCCGCAAGTCTGCCAGGCAGGTGCCGATGGTGGAACGCTTGACGCATCAGGAGCCGAAATGCTGGGGCTGACGGTTGGGATTCCTGTCGCGCCGGCCGAAGGTGACCAACCCGCGTCCTTGGCTGGTTCGTTGATTGGAGAAGCGGGCATGGTTTCCTGCAGTTTCGGAACTTCGGTTTGTGCAAACTCCGTCGGCGATCGTGCTTTCTCCGGCGTCAGTCCCGCGGTCGATCATTTCTGCGCCGCTGACGGGAAACCGATCAACATGGTGTTCTTACGTAACGGCACGACTTACATGAACAGTATCGTCGAAATGTTTGGGGAAGCGACCGGCGGCGGTAGAGACGAAGGGTTCGCGGTGACGATGCCCAAAGTTCTGGAGGCGGATCCTGATTGTGGCGGCTTATTGGCGCTGCCTTTTATGGATGACGAACCTGGGCTTGGCGTTAGCCTTGCCGGATCAGCGCTGATCGTAGGCTTCAACAGCACCAACGCGACACCCGGCAACGCGGCCAAAGCGGCCTTGCTGTCGACCATGTTCAATCTGAAGTTGGGCAGCGCGGTGTTGGACAGCCAAGGCTACCCGCGCTCCGAACTGGTTCTTTCGGGCGGTTTAACGAAAACACCCGAATTGGCACAAGTCTTAGCCGATGTTTTCGCAACGAAAGTCACGCTGTTGGCCAGTGCCGAAGAAGGGTGTGCGTGGGGCGCAGCGCTGATGGCGAAATTTCGTCACCAAAAGATTGAAGGCAAGGACGTAGGTTGGGCCGAATTTTTGGCTCAGTACAAAGCGGACGATCAAACGCAATTCGAACCCGACGCGGAGAAAGTCGAACAATACGAAGCTGTTTTCCAGCGCTACAAAACGTTAGTAGCCGCTCATCAACAGATCGAAGAGGCATTGAATTAGTTCCGCGTGACGTCTCATTCCCCGGGGTAGTTGGATGAGGCCACGAATCCAGCGGGAAAAAGGTCAATGGAACTCATTTTAGGCTTCAAAAGGTTCAGACTTAGTTTCTTTGACCTCAACTATTTCGGGTCAGTTTAACGACTAGCCGGCAGGCGTCGGTGTCTCGCTCCGCCAAACACGGTCGCCTGCCGGCTCGTCGTTAAACGCTGTCCGATCTTTGTATAAAATGAGTGCTTGAGGGCACTACAACGCCGCGGGATTTTTGGCGACTTTGAATGCAGATGCAGGATTCGTTGCCTCATCCACTACCATACGTCACGAACGCCGGCGAATTTGGTGATTACTCGTCATCTTCCAAGTCGGCTTCGGAGAACGGAACGCCACGTTCAAGTTCTACCTCTTGTCCATCGACAGAAAATGTTGCTGAATCGCGCGTAATTTCCATCACTTCCCATTCGCGTCCATCCAGCTCGAAACTTTCGCCTTCGGTCAAACGATACTTCTTACCATCCATTCGCGATGTAATCAGTACACGCCAGATGCCATCCGCTTTCAGGTTGCTGGTAATAAAAGTCTTCGGTGCATTTTTAGGTGGCGGTGGTTTTTTGGGTTTTGGAGGAGCTTTCTTTTTTGGGGGAGGATCCTTGAAAGTAAGCTCCACCTTTTGCTCGGACGATTTCGCGGGCAAGCCATTGTCGGTAACGCGAATCAATAATTTATATTTCCCAGCAGTCTGCCCAGGGATCGTCAATTTTGCCTTCTTCCCTTTTGCGTCAGGTTTCAATTCTGCTTCTTCCACTTCGGATTCGATCAGCTCCATCGTCAGCAAGTCTTCTTCGTCTGCGTCGCTGGTGGTGACGTTAATGGAAACAGGTTTTCCAGATACATAAGACGAACTTTTGTTCACCTTAACCGTTGGTGCATTATTGGCCGCACCGAAAACGTCACGGCGTACAATCGTTTCCATGGCTTTTTCGATTGGAATGCCAGCATCTCGATAGACGTTCGCAATTTGGTCGCGTTCAACACCGTCCTTGAGCACCAAGACTTCGATCTGAATCTGCGCTGAAAGTTCGCCCGTGCGCGTTCGTGCAGCTTTCTTTCCTGTGGATTCAGTGAGCGGCGTCAACTTCAATAACTTTATCCGATGCAGCGTATCGACAGAGTAAAACGCGTTTAAAAATTCAACCAACTGTTTCAACTTCAACTTGGGGCGAATCGTAAACAACATTTGCTCCGCCACAACTTTCGTGTCGGATTTGAGCGTTAGATTCCTGCCAGGGTCGACGCCAGTCAGATTGACACCGATGTCTTCGCGGAGTGTTTTGTTCAGCCACGCGATGTATTGGTTTTTTGCGTCCGAGATCTTACTGGTAGGGCTGGTCTGAACATAGTAACGCTTCCGTGTGGCCGCCTGCATGCCCTGCAATGTAAGATTTTCTTGGTCGCTGATGCGTGAATCAATTCCCTGCAAAACGGCAGCGTTACTGTTGTAACTATTGAGGAACCAAAAGAATATTCCAAACAGCAGCGCGACAACCAATGCGCCGACGGTTACTCCCGCCAGCGTTTTTTCTCTTTGCGTCATGTTTTCGATCATGGCTGGCTCCCTGATTTTGAGGTTGCCGTTTTACCGAATTGGGAAGCCCGCCGGTTCAAAATATTCAGATTCGTTAGCGCTGAATCAGGTAATTGAAAATGGTAAACAAACGTCGAAGGGTATTCGCTTTGCTGGTCTGGAGGAGCCGTTCCGGTGTCAATGGTTTGAACTTCGTAGGGACGTTTGTTCAGTTCCCGAATCAGTTGGTCCGTTTTTTCCAGATCATCGACGATACGGCCCGATAGTTCGATCTTGGGAGTCCCGTCGCGTTGGACCGATGCGGTGAACGAATCAGCGATGACATCATCGGGCAATAGGTATCGTTGGCTGAATTGCGAAAGCTCTGTCAGCCAGTTGATTTCTTCTGTTTTCCACTGGTCGATCACGCCAACGTCTTTCAGCTGTTGTTCAACCGGCGGAATCGTGCCGTTGCCCTGATTCACCTCGACCGCGGCGAGCAAATTCGCCTTGGCGGTTTCAATCGCTGAAGCTTGAGATCTAAGGATCATCCACGCGAGAAACATTCCGACGACGGCGACTGCCGCCGCTAGCGCTCCGTAGAAATACAGCTTCGAATAATCGGTTTTGATTTCCTCTGTTTTTCGCACGTTCACGAAATCCAGACGAGGCTGCTCGCCGGCAACTTCGGTTTCCAACGCACCAAACAAAGACGCAAACCGCGCCGGGCTAACAGCACTGTCTTTGTCCAGTCCACTCTGGACGTCGGCGAGGTCGAAGGGGGACAAGAACTTCACGTTCATTCCCAATTGCCCTTCGAGGTTGCCTTTGAGATGCCGGTGTTGGACCTCTTGGCCGGGAACGACGATGTCCTGGATCGCGTCGCTGTCGGCGGAGATCTTATGCGAGGCCACCGTGCGGCGGACTTCGGTGATCAGTTGTTTCGAGGACTGTTCCGGCGTCAGCGAGTCGGGAAGTCGTACGGTGCGTGTCGAAAGCAGCATGTCACCTTTGACAATGCTCATGTCCGTCGAATCGGTGTTCTGATCCACGATCAACGAAAGCGCGTCGTTGGATAGATGCGGCTTCAACAGATCCAACGTCGCGAAGGGACGCAAGACAACACGTTTGAGCTTAAGCCCCGCATGTTGACAGATCGTTTGGATCTTATTTTCTAAATCAGGCGAAATCGCCGCTGCCAGTACTTTCCGTGGCGACGTCGGATCGTCGGTCAGCGTGACGTAGTCCAGTTTCCACTGATCGTTGAGTGACGCGAATTCGTTACGTGCTTGGAACCGAATCATGTCCGGCAGTTCGTTGTCCGGAGCAGGCGGAACGGTAACCTCCCGGATCTCTGCCAAAGAACGACTGACGATGGCGATGGCAACGGACTTCGACACGCCCAAAGAATTCAGTTTCTCCTTAACGGCTTCGCCAGATTGTTCATCGGTGCTATCGGAGGTGTCCAAGTCGAAGACGTTGTCGATGCGACATCGCAGTCCCGATTTTTGCGCGATCGCCACCAGCAATTGATCTTCTGAAATTTCGATTGCAACAAAAGCCATAGTGTCTTCAAACGTTGGAGTGGAATCGTTAGTTGGGGGATCGTCGGTTGGGGAATCGTCGGTTGGGGAATCGTTCGTTTTGAATCAGTTCGTTTTGAATCAGTTCGTGGTGCAATAATTCGTTCAGCAAATGAAATCAAAAATCGCTGCCCGAACCAAAGTCGCCGCCGAGCACATCGACCGAGAATGTGCCCTGCAAATGCGTTTTGTCTCGCCAAAATATTAGCTTAGGGATATCTGCGGTGGCATCAATAATCGCCTCAGCCCGCGAGGTTCCAACCCCGTCGCCGAAATATCCGATCACCTCCGCCTGATAAACGTCACCACCGACACAGATGAACGGCATCAACGACCGCATCGTTGGCACATCGACCAGAAATTCAGTCAGCAACCACGTCTCGTAATTGCGATTGATATCCAGAAAATCGGGATCGTCCAGTTCGTATTCGCGTACCTGAATGATGGTGTCGATTAATTCGGAATCCATGCCGGGGATGCCTTCGAGCGTCCGGCGCGGGGCTTGCATGATATTGATGCGGCCAGGAATTGATTCGCCTTCGTACACCGTCAAGCTTTTCATTGCGGTGGTCATGGCAACGCCCAGTGATTGAACATTGATGGGCGATTGAAGGTAAACGGTTTCTCCCTCTTCATCGGTGGTTTCAACATAAGTGTCAACCAAATCTACGACGCTGGAAAAAGTAAACCCGCCTGTTTCTTCGCCGGTCAGATTCGGATCAACTTCGGCCGCTGAGACAATGGTGTTGTCGATGGGCGTGGGCACGATCGAGGCCGGTCCCGAAATTCGGTAATGAATAATATAGTTGGTCCACTCGTCGTTGAACGCCGACTTTAAATCATCTTGCAGCTGGTCAAGGTCCTGGCCATTGATGTTGATACGCGTCAGCCCTTCGCCATTTTGGTTCGTTTCTTTGCTGAACAGCGTAATGTAGTTGGCCCATCCCAAATACATGTCGGCCTCCAAAGAGGAAGCATTGGTGCCGACGGTCTCAACGTCATCCAAAACGCCGTTTCGATTGATGTCCAAACCAAACAGCAAATCCGGCGTGATGTCACGAATAAGCAACATTTCGTCCAAGCTGTCCATCGGCCCGTTTTTCACATCGTACGGCGGCGACTGCCCGCGGTAGAACGATCCTTCGGTGCCGAATTCCCGGATGTCGTCGTCGCTGTCGACCCAGTCGAGAATCGCGTCGGCAACTTCTTCGGTCATCGAAGGCAGCGCCATCAGGATTTGGCGCGCACTGCCGGGTTGCCAGCTGTCATAATACGGCAAAGCGTTAACGTTGATTTTGCTGGATTCATCGACCAACCCAAAACGATAGCCTTCAGGAATCCCATCGTCGTTAAGGTTCGGACCGACGATCGAAAAACGCCCCACCAATTCAAGGTTGTTCACGTCGACCGCTGCGGGGACGGCTTGGAACATGTCAGCGTTATCCCACAGCCCGCCATTGGCGTGGATTTCTTGACGCTCCGATGCCAAAAACAACCGAACGTAATCGACGCCCGAATCGGCCAAGTATTTCGATTGGACGCGCCGCGACAACACGCGCGACGCTTGAAATTCGATCTGCATCAAAGACGTGAATGTATAGGCGGCCAACGTCATCATCACGATCGTGACCAAAACAATGATCAGCAAAAAACCATCATTGCGTTGGCGGAGTTTTCCACGGCGACTATTCATCTTCTTCCTCCTCGATCTCGGCCAGAGGAAGATGAACGACGCTACGATAGTTTTCAAATCGACCGTCATTTTGATAGGCGTTGGTCGGGTCGGCCAGCGGGCTGGTGTCCACGACGATGTTGATCTCGACGGCCGAGGGAAAGCCCGCGTTCTCTGTGGAATCCCACTGTGATTGCCAATCGGTCCCATCAAAATAGCGAAACTGAATCTGAACCACTTCGGTGGCAATCAATTGCGAATAATCCTTGGGCGTTCCCGGGTTGGTGCCGCCCTGATAGAAGGCCACCGCGCGATCAATTTCGTCCCGAAACAACCCTCGCCGATTCACATTAGATTCGTCCACAAGCACGTTGTTCGCACCGGTCTGACCGCCGACGGCAGCGACATAGTAGACGACCTGTTTAATGTCCGAACCTGTTGTCACGGCATCTTGAGCGGTTTGAATCAGCGGATGGTATTGGTCGATACGCGGGAGTCGGCTGATGTCCAGCATGATGAAGTTCGCGTCGCCCACCAAACCCACCGACCAGTCAACTTCTTCTTCGTCGGAAACATCGTCGGAGGAAGTGAATTCTTCGGTGTCTGGTTGTGATTGCGTTTGCGATTGAGCCTGTTGTGCTTCCACCGCTGATTGGATGGCATCGACGGTGATGGAATCGGGCGAAAGTTCGTCGGCTGAAGCGCTGCTGATGTCGGTGGGTTGGATGCCGGCGATCATTTGCTGCGACAGCAAGACCTCTTCAAGTCCCGAAAAATCGGCCGCGCGAAACTGTACCGCGGCGCGGATGTCGTTGCCGATCATGGCCATGACACTACGCGCGATTTGTTTGCGTTCTATGTTTGCCTGGGCACGCGTGAGCGAGAACAGATTGACTTGGATCGCCGTCGCGATAGTGCTGATGACGACCACCGTCAACGCCAGCGCCAATAACAGTTCCAGCAACGTAAAGGCAGGCCGTGCTCCCGCCGTATTAGTTTGTTTGAGTGAAGAAGTTTTCAAAATTCTTCCCCCGGTAGATAGTCAGGATCCGGCAGCAACCGCACCAATGACATTTCGATGTTATCTTCGTTGCGTTGACGCACCGATACGGTCGCCAATAGCAGCCCGTTGATATCTGAATTCACGACGTCGACCGAATATTGCCAGCGCGGATTGTTGGGGGCTTCTGCGCCGCCGATGGACTGGGGTTCAATCACGCCAGCGGCGAGTTCGGCCATCACCGAATCACAGATCAAGGTCGCATCGAACTGACGACGTGCTCGGTCGGCCGCGCGGTAACCGAGATAGAAAAATTGCCCTATTATCGCCATCGACGTCCCAAGAATCGCGATCGACAAAATCACCTCAAGCAGGCTCAGCCCGCTCCGGTTGCGTTTTTTGTTGTGTCGATGGTGATGTTTCATAATGGTGTTTCGTTGGTAGAAACGATTTTTGAAAGCAGCCGTTCAAATCCTGGCCTCTGTGCTGGAGCTGTCTTCCGCAAATTTCTTCCTCATGGGCGGCGAGAAAAGCCCGTCAGTTTTGCTGGGTCTTCACTGTCTTTGCGATGCCTGTCAGCCCACGAAGCTGAACCGACGTCATGTTTGCTTGTTCATCCCTGAGAAAAACTCTGGCGTCTTGGGCCGTTCCGTCTGGGTAAAACAAAATGGGTTTAATCTGTGAATTACCACCGCCGCCGTTTTGGCTGAACGCGTCGGCCGACCTCCCATCGTTTGAGGTAATCCCTTCGGCGAAGAAAATGCCTTTGGGCAGTTGGTTGTCTTCGAGGTCGGTTCGGATCTGGTTGGCATTGAGCTGCGTCTGTCTGGCCGCGAGGCCTTGCTGCGCCGAAATCTGAGAAAACGGAGCGACGTTGAACCAATCGCTGTTGGTCTGTAGAAACAGCGCGTGAATCTTCCCAGACTTGATCGCTTCAACGCGCGCCTTGCCCATCGCCACACGCACGCGGTCGGCGGATTGCCTAAGCGCGTGCGATCCAAGTGCCCGTGTTGCCAGTGGAATCGCCAGCGAAAAAATCATGACGATGACCCCCATCACCAGAATCAATTCGATCAAGGAGAACGCATTTCGATGGTGGGGACGAGTTGCTGTCATTGATAAATTAAGCTGAAACGCTGACCGCGTGTGAGCATCGAAGCACCGCGCGACAATCGCGCGGCACGTACTTAGCAAATAGCCGTGCGTTCAACAGTGGAGAAGAATCGGTTAGCCATTGTTGCCGGGGATGTCGTCCGCGGTTCCATGTTGGCCGTCTTTGCCAGCGGACGAGATGAAAACCTGCTGGGCCGCATCGTTGGCAGAGTACTTGAACGGGTTTTGCCACGGATCGAGCGGAATCGAGTTGCCTTCTAAATAAGGTCCGCCCCAAGTCGCGGAGTTCATGCCCGGTGGCAGTGCGATGAGATTTTCCAGTGTTTTGGGATAGGGATTCCCGTTGAGCTTATACATCGTGCAGGCGTTCTTCAGAATTTTAATCTGCGCGAACGCGGCTCGAGATTGCGAGCTCGACTGAAGATTCAAAACGGCAACCGTCGACAGCGAGGCGAGGATGACCAAAATCGCCATCACAAGCAACAGCTCCAACAGTGTGAAACCGGAACGACGATGCCGGTGCAGCGCGGTTCTTTTGCGAAAACTATTTTTTACATTACTCATTTCTAACTCGTTCCTCAAAAACTCAATTGGGTTCAATGATAAAAAACTTCAAAGTTGCAAACACTTAAAGTCACGGTCAAGTCGGTTACTCGATCGCACTACCCATTTTCATGATTGGCAGCAGCAGAGCAACGACGACGACCAAAACAACGGCCGCCATCACCATCAACATCAGAGGCTCGATCAGCTTAACCATCAAATCGAGCCGACGAATGGTTTGTTTTTCCAATCCATCGGAAATATTGATCAGCACCGAATCCAACGAATTGGACTCTTCGGCGACGCTGAGCATTTCGGTAACATCGTGCGGGAAGTGGCCTGATTTCTTCAGCGGCACCGACAACGATTCACCGGCGGTGATGTTCTCCGACGCTTTGGCGATCGCCGCGGAGAGAACTTTGTTGCCCGCGGCATCGCGGCTGATATCAAGCGCTTTGAGAATCGGCACGCCGTTTTTTAGCAGCGTTCCCAGCACGCGGCAAAATCGTGCCACCGATAGATTCAAAAAGATGCTTCCCAACATCGGTATTTTAATCTTTATGCCGTCAAAAACCATCTGGCCACGCGGCGTTTGTATCTGATAACGCAGCACAAAAAAGACGATCAGCATCAGGATCAAAATAGGCAGGCCCCAAAACTGAATGCGTGTGCTAAAGGCCAGCAGCATTTCGGTCACCCACGGCAATTGACCGGTGGCTCGCAACGTGTCAAACATGGATTCGAATTTTGGCACGAAGTAAACCAACAGCACCGCCACGATGACACTGCCCATGCTGAACAATACCGCAGGGTAGATCATGGCCCCGATCGTGCGTCCCCGAAGTTCGGCCGCTTGTTCGGTAAATTTGGCCACGCGCGAAAGAGCGTCCTCAAGAAAGCCGCCTTCAGCACCGGCGCGAGCCATGTTGACGGCCATGTCGTTGAAGATCTTTGGATGACGCTGAAACGCATCAGACAGATTTTCGCCGTCCTCAACGCGCCGGATCACATCATTCAGCGTCGTTTTGAGCGTCTCAATTTTGGTTTGGTCACGTAGGATCGTCAGCGATCGCAGCAGCGGCACACCATTGGTCAGCAAGGATGCCAATTGTTCGTAGAACACTGAAATTTTCTGTGGTGACACGCCCGAACCGAAGGTGATCGGTTTCTTTTCAACGGGAGCCTCAACCTTGATCGGGAACAGGGAATCCTTCGAAAGCGCACCGATCACATCTCGTTCGGTGTTTGCAGTCATCTTTCCTGAGACTTTCGTCCCGTCGATGCTGCGCGCGATGTAGGTAAATTCAGGCATGAGGAAAAAGTAGCGGTTCTACGTTCGATCACCTTTGGTAATACGAAGAACTTCTTCAATGGACGTTTGGCCGGAGATGACTTTACGCCAACCGTCGTCACGCAATGTTTTCATGCCGCCGGCGATCGCGGCCTTTTTGATCTCCCACGTGCTAACGCCTTCGTGTGCAAGTTCCCGCAATTTATCGTCCACCACCAGCAGCTCATACACACCCAGTCGGCCGCTGTAACCGACGTTGCGACATTCGCGACAACCGACGGCTTCGTAGATCGGAGACGACCCGAGTTGCTCGAAAGGAAAATCTGAAGGAACATCGTCGCGCGATGGAACGACCGCTTTCTTACAGTCGCACAACCGCCGCACCAGACGCTGAGCCATGACGGCCTCGACCGTACTGGCGACCAAGAACGGTTCGACGCCCATGTCGGCCATCCGCGTGAAAGCTCCGGCGGCATCGTTGGTGTGGAGTGTGCTGAAAACCATGTGGCCCGTCAGCGAGGCTTGGATAGCGTTTTCGGCCGTTTCAAGATCACGAATCTCACCGACCAGCACCACATCAGGGTCGTGACGGAGGATGCTGCGCAGCGAATGGGCAAACGTCAGCCCGATCTTGGCATGGACTTGAATTTGGTTAATCCCGTCCAACTGATATTCGACAGGATCTTCGGTGGTGATGATTTTTGTTGCCGCATCGTTGATCTCGATCAGCGAACTGTACAGCGTGGTCGTTTTACCCGAACCCGTTGGCCCAGTCACCAGCACGATTCCGTGCGGTTGACGAATCAGCCGACTGAAGGTGTTGTACGTTTCCTCGGACATGCCCAAACTTTGGAGATCAAAAACCATCGCGCCTTTGTCAAGGATCCTCATCACCAAGCTTTCGCCGTGAATCATGGGAATCACCGACATCCGCACGTCGACGTCGCGTCCTTTGACGCGGATCTTGATACGTCCGTCCTGCGGCAATCGTTTTTCGGCAATGTTCAGTTTGGCCATGATCTTGAGGCGGCTGACGATCGCGGAGCGGAAATGGCTGATCTCCGACGGGACGGGCTGAGTGTGCAAGATTCCGTCGATGCGGTAGCGGATGACAATGCCGTTTTGTTGGGATTCGATGTGAACGTCACTGGTGCGCGATTCGATCGCTTCCATGAGAATTTCGTTCACCAAGCGGACGACGCTGGCCTCTTGAGCCATCTCCGAAAGTTCGCTGCCGTCGAGTTCCAATTCTTCGAGCAACTCGATGCCATTGTCTTCGATGCGCTGTTCGATCAGCCCGTCGATGGTTTCGCCACCGACGCCCAAGTGATTCTTGATCAGTTTGGCGATTTCACTTTTTTCGGCCAGAACCGGTTCTACGATCAGGCCCGTCGCGGCGCTGATCTCATCCAGCGGATAGAAGTTCAGCGGTTCATTGGTGGCGACAACGATCGTGTCTTCGGTTCGGCGGATCGGAAACAGGATCTGACGATAGATGATTTTTTGGGGAAAGCCTTCCAGCAAAGAAAGGTCAATCTCCATATCCGTAAGGTCCACGAAATCGACGCCCGCTTCTTTGGCCCAAGCCGTTAGCGCGGCATGTTTGTCGACGGCACCACTGCTGACCAGTTGAGCCAACACCGCGTCCGGGCTCTGCGACGGTGCCGACAGAGTAGCGGACTGAAGCTGATCCTGATTGATCAAGCCGTTCTCTAACAAGATGTTTCCAATTTCCATAGCTGCCGTGATGTGATGGGCGCGATTCTAGGTGGCCGGTCGTGGGGGAGCAAAACCTAAGGGCTCAGTTAAGCGCGAGTGGTTTACTTAATTGGTTTACCGAAGTGGTTTTGCCGAACAAAGGTTCCAAATTTCCGATCACTAAATTTTACTTCATAGTTAAATCTGAGCTGCAGCAATGCTGCTGAGCCCTAGATAAATGATGGAATCTGACATAATCGAATACACGGCCATTAACGGCTGTACCGATAAATGACCGTGTATGTTTCGAAAATCAATTCAATCATTCAAACGCATCGCCCGAGGGCGACGATTAGTCACGATCGGGTCTTCCCCCATCGGGGCCGCCTTTGCCGCCTCGATCTCCACCGGGACCGCCTCGACCGCCGCGGTCTCCACCAGGGCCACCGCGATCGCCGCCGGGACCGCCTCGGTCACCGCGACCGCGACCGTTACGTTCAAAATTAAAACTATCGCCCATCATTTCTTTGATCTGCTTTTGCTGATCGCTGGTCAGGACAGACAAAATTTCCTCACGCGCCGATTCGCGTAGCTTTTTAATCTCTTCTTCGAGGTCCTCTTGGACTTCTTCAGCCTTCGCCTTCACCTCTTCGATCTGTTCGTCGGTCAAACCAAGCCGTTCTTTGACCTTGGGATTGCTCAGCATCCCATCGGTGCCGGATCGGCTGGCTTGCATCTGAAAATACAGCTCATCCAATCGTGCCACTTGATGGGGAAGAAGAATCTCATTCAGCTCCGTTTCAACCCCTCCCATTTGAGATTTAATCTTTTCGCGGATTTCGTCCATCAGCGCTTCGCGATCAACATCTGGGTCGCGGAATTTATCTCTCATCCCAGAAAAACTTTCACGGAAGACATTTCTCATGTCATCTTGCAGATCATTGAGTGCTTCGACTTGATCATCGACCAGCTCCAACTCGTCAATAACGTTTTTGTCATTGATCAGCGTCAGCGGTGAATCCCCCATCATGCCGCCGGGGCCACCTCTGCCGCGGCCTCGATCTCCCCCGCCACCGCGTTGGGCGAAAGACTCCGAAGAAATAAGGGCAATCGCCAAAACGATGACTGCCAACATGGAACGATTTAGAGACATTTGTTAACTCCCAATTTGGTCGTGGGCTGAACTGTAAGGTTAAATTTCATTGGCGGTGCTTTATTAGTAAATTACCGTACTGTTGATCACGTGATCGCCGACGTTTCAGGACATGCGTACCGCCGAATACGGTCAAAGAGGCTGTTTTGAGAGGATTTTTCGTATTTCCGGCTAGAGATTGCCGACTACAGGCCGTGAGAATCGGCATCAATTCGAGCCACCAAAATCCAAGACACCGCTTTGAGTCTGGCGAAAACCAACACGTCGCCCCGATCCATTACGAATCCAGAAGTCGTCCCTTTTCTGGCGTGTGCTTCGAGTTCGGGGATACCTAAGACCCCCAGTTCTTTGCTCTTATTATCTAAAGTGTCGACCTCTGTCTTTTGCCCTCTCTCTTGCGAGCTCAAAACGACGCGACCGCCGCCGTCCATCATCCACGTTTCCTTCACGCCATCAACCTCCAGCATTTCCATTTCTTGGATGACGGTATCCATGGAAATATCCAAACCAGCAACGCCAAGGAAATTCCCCGAACGATCATAGAACGACTGGTTGCAGGGCATTTGGTATCCCGATCCTGTTGAATCCGGATAGATATTTCCCCAGACAGCCTCATTCTTTTTGGACATCGCCGAAATGAACCAAGGCCGCTTCCGCGCGTCAATATCCGGAGGATACGTTTCGTTCCCGGGGTAGTTGATCATCACGCCATTCTCAAGGGCAATGTAAGCCCAATGAACAGGCGTGCCTGCCCTCAGAATCGCTTCGGCTTTCTTTTTGTCCAGTTCGCTCGCGTCGATGTGGGCACTACGAAACATGGCGTCTCGAAGTACGAATCTCAACCCGCCCAGTTGATGCACTTGATCTTGGATATCAACTATCTCGGTATCAGGCGGTAACACAACAACGAAATTGTCGTAACTAACGCGCTGTTTATATCGCTCCAGAAATTCCGACGACTTACGGATGTCGTCGGGTTGATAGATCTTATAGGGCTCCACCGGTGCGTGTTCAAGTTGCTCACGACTGGACGTTGCAACGCCTTCAAGCAATCCCTCCACTTCAAAAAGCAAGGTGTCAAATTCGTTGACGCGTTGACTGACCGCAGCAACCAATTGAGATAGTTTCTGTCCTCTGGCCGCTGCGTTGCGTTCGGTTTCCAGGCCGCGATACAAGCTGAAGGTTGTAATCGCCGCGGCGGTGGCAATCGTAATCAACAGCGCCGACATCACCGCGACAGGGTGACGTTGCACGCGACGCCACCAGGCGCGAAAAACATTGTCTGGCCTGGCCTGTACCTCCTCACCATGAACGTACCTTCGCAAATCGTCCGAAAAATCCTCAACCGAAGGATAGCGGTCGGCAGGATCTTTCGAAGTCGCGCGCTCCACAATCGCTTGCAAGGCAAGCGGAACCGATTGCCCCTGCTTCGTTTCAGAAAAGCTACGGCGACTATTGGACTGTACCTTTTCAATCAGTTCCTTCTTGCTTCTTATCTCACGCGGGGCGGTGAATGTGAGCATTTCGAACAGCACCATTGCCAAGGAAAACTGATCGCTTTTGGGGCAAACGCGCTCTCCGGCCGCCTGTTCGGGAGACATGTATCTGGGCGTACCGAGGATCGCGCCCAGTTGCGTCCTCATTCCGTCGGTGCTGACCGAAACATCGTCTGGTGTTTCCTCTGATTCGTCCTCTAGCTCCGCTCCAACCACCACCTCGAAGGAACTAGCGAACAAATCATCGTCTGGCTCATTCTGCAGATGCGCGATCCCCCAATCCATGACGTAGACCTCGCCATAGGTACCGATCATCAAATTACCGGGCTTCAAATCCCGATGAATCACGCCTCGACTGTGACTGTACGAAATCGCATCGCAAACGCGCAAGAAATGTTCGATTCGACCTTTCTCGCTGTGCCTTTGCTGATCGTAATCAGGCGTTCCTATCACCGCTGAACATTGTTTGATGTAATGAGCAAAGGTCATTCCATCTACCAATTTCATCGTGAGCGCTGGGCTGCCCTGGTCGGTTTCCTCCAAACCGTACACGGGCACAACATTGGGATGAGAAAGCTGGGCGGTGACTTGAGCTTCTCGCACAAATCGCGCCAGCCCCTCCCCGCCGCCGCTTGCCAACACCTTCACCGCGACTTGGCGATTGAGCATACCATCCCGCGCGGCAAAAACTTCACCCATACCGCCTTTGCCCAGTTTCGAAACCAGCGCGAAGCGGCCTGATAGTGGGCGAATCGCATCGTCGGGAACACCAGCAAGTTCGGCCAAATTTGCATTCACCGTGGCGTCGTTGCCGCTTAGGTTTACAGCGCTCTCTATTGGACTGCCAGAGGTGATCGCGGACGCAACGGAAGCGTTGCTCCGATTCCCCTTTTCAGTGAGGTCGCTATTGCCAATGGTTTGGGGACCGTCTTCAACTCCTGCGGATTCATCAGGTTCATCTAACGCGTCAGATGCATCAGGCCGCGCACCACTCCGCCGCCCTGAACTCGAATAGGAATTCAACGTGTCATCTTGACCACCGAGCGTAGGGGATTCTTCCCCGGAATCGTCCGGATTGCCTTCAAAATCGTCGTCTTCGGTATCACTCACAAAATAGCTCGCAACTTGTCGTGCACAACAAAGCGGACCCATTTCCGCGTAGTTTAAGTCTACCACCGGTAGGTGGCGACGCCAAATGAAGAAGATGCTAAGTAAAGCGATTTGACAGCCTGGATCGAAGCTAATCAGCGGCAAGAGAACCACGGTGGGGCATCTTGTCCCTCTTACGCATGACGACGAGCTGCAAGATTAGTCCTATGATCCGACGCAGAAGTTTCGCTAGAGCAACAATCTACTGATCCCACAACGTCTTCTGCGCTGGATCCGGTTTGGACGATTTCTTTCGACGCGCTGTTTTGGTTTCAGAAGGGCGATTCCCCTTCGTTTCCTCAGCAGCACCATCCGCACTAGCATCGGTGACTTGATTGACCACGCGCTTTGAGGCCGGTGTATCACCGCTGCTGGGTTGATTGACGATTCGTTTGGCCGCCTTCTTTGGTGCTTCTTTCGGCGCTGGTGACGTAGGCCGCCGCGCAGATCGAGGGTTCAGTTCAGTCGATTTGTCGACGGTTGCTTCGATCATGTCTAGGTTCACAACGTCGCCTGTGCTGATGAAAGCCAACCGTGTTGCGATCGAGGTTTCCGGAATGCCAAGACTGATGCTGATCGCTTGCCGGTAAGCCGACAATTGTGGGCTGTAGGTTGCCACTTTTGCCGCCAGTTCATGCTGACCTATGGCGTCGCTCTTGAAATCAATCACATCCGCCGCCACTAAAGCATCGTTTTCATAAACCAACACCAGACGATCAACGACACCCTCGATCACCGAAGTGGTTTCAGAGCCCGGAATGGTTGCTGCGAAGCGCCGTTCGGTGAACACCTCCATGCGGTTGCGGGCGTCGCTGAACTGCACCAAGTATTGTTCGCGGTACGATTGGAAATTCAGCAGTTGAACAAACGAGCCTTTCTCAATCGCATTGAAGAATTCTTTGACCGCCTTCCGCTTGAGGACCGACGTGGCTGACGTTTTCTCAAGATGGGCAAGCAATTCTTCTTCGGTGGGGACCGCTTGATCGAGCCACTGCACCTTTTCAAAACACGCGTGCAGCAGCGTCCCCCGTTCCATGGCCATCACGTCTTCGCCGGCAGAGAGAACGTCGCGCAGATCGACCAGATCACCGCCTTCCATTGCCGACGGTGCGATGTTGGTGATGCCGCGGCGCGATTCAAGACGGACCTCGACGGCGTTCTCGCGGCGACCGACCCGTGATGAAATGTAAAATTTCGCCAAATCAGTTTCTTCTTCAGTGGCCTCCGGTGCGGGTTGTGAAAGTTTATCGAACCACTGGGCGTCTCCCGATTCGTAGATCACGCCTTTCTCACGATCGGCATCCTCGGTCATTGTCGCCAAAATTACGCTGCCACTGCTATTCCCATCGGGCTTGACGCCACACGAAACAACGACGTGCAGCGAATGCGCCGCCCGCGTCACCGCAACGTACAGCAAACACATCGCCTCGCGCACTCGGCGTCGTTGTTCATTTGCAAACGCTTCTTGAATATCGGCCGAAAGAAACTTTTGATGTTTTTGGTTGATGTGCCGCGTCACCATTTTTGCTGGCTCCGCGGGCCCGTCACGATCAATGACGATCTTGGGCGATTGACCGGCCAACCCCACGCTGCCGGACTTGAACATCGGCAGCACCACCGAATCAAATTCCAAACCCTTGGACTTGTGAATCGTCATCACACGCACCTGAGCCGCCGACGAATCGGCCACCTTTTTCTCACGCACGTATTCCACAAATCGGCGCGGTCGCAGCGCCCACCGCTGCTCGTCCTGCGGATCGGCGTAGGCCATCTCGACCAAATGCTGCAAACGCAAACGTTCGCGCCGGGTACAATGCGGAGCCAACCGATTTGCCATCGCTTCTACCGCGGGGCCAAAGCCCTGGTCGAGAATCATTCGGCGCACCGCTGCCGCACCGGCGGCGACGGCTTTGCAGTTCTCTTTCCGATTGGAGTCGCCTTCGGGATTGAGATCGAACAGGTCCGCCAGCGGTCCATGAGAAACGTGATAGCGCGCGATATCGTCGCCGGGATGGTCTGCCAATTGAAACGCTGACAGGATCATTTCCACACCCGCCGAATCGGTCAGCGGGTTGCCGCCCTCTTCACTGGCAGCGATCCCGGCCGACTGGAGCGCAAAGATGATCGCACCAACGTCTTTGTTGGTGCGCGTGAGCACACCAATCGAACGTCCGGCGGGCATGTTTTCGGTTAAATGTTTAACCCGATCCACAACCGATTCGACGACGTTTTGGTTTCGAACAGAATCTTTGGAAGCCGAATTCGTTTTGGCCAGTTGGTCATCGCAGTTGGCCGCGTATTCGATCGTCACGTGGCCAGGGTAATCAGTGCGCTGAGTTTGGTGAGGTTCGAACCAGTCGCTCCAGCCGTGAACGGCGCTGTTGGTCACCTCATTGTCGGTTACAAACCGGTTCAACTTCCCAAACATCTCGTTGACGAAATCAATCACCACCGGACTGCTGCGGTAGCTTTTCACCAGCGCTTCTGCCTGCTTCAGATTGGGAAGGCTCTTCCCCGCCACATCGAAAATTTCGGCCACACCGCCACGCCAGCCATAGATCGCCTGTTTCATATCACCGACGCAGAAAAACGATCGGCCCGGTTCGCCATCGCGGGTGACTTGATGCGCAAAGGGAGCAATGATCGACCACTGGATTGGAGACGTGTCCTGAAATTCGTCCAGCATCAGGTGCTGGATTTGGTGGTCTAAACGAAACGAAAACTGCTCGGTCGTGCCGCCTTTGACAAAGTTCTTTAAACGGTCCGAAATGTCGTCGAAGAACAACTGTCCCAAACGCGATTTCGCGCTCTCAAATTCATCGCCGAAAGACTTCAGTAACTGACGCGTTGCCAGATTCCGAAGTTGTAGACGCTGGATGATCCATGACCGGCAGTGCGGGATCAGTCGCTGAACCATTTGCAAACCGTCTTCGGGAAGTGGTGAACGACCGAATTTGAAGTTCCCGTCCAGAACGTTCTGCATCATCGTCGATTCGGCCATCTCCGCCCAGTTCTCATCGAAGATCAGCTGATGAAACTTGTCCCAAGCCTTTTTATTCTTTTCGTATTCACGTGCTTCGGCTTCCCTGCAGATCGTTTCAAGTTCCGTCGACGTCAGCCAACCGTTGGCTTCGCCCAACTGATCCCAAGCATCATGATTTGAATTGCGATAATCTTCGTACAGATCCTCAACCGTCTCCAACAGCAGCGATTGAATTCTGCGGTTGGATTCGCCCTTGTCCATCAGATGCCTGAGCGTCTCCAGTTCCTCGAACTGCAGCACCGCCTGCACGGCCTCAGCACGCAACATTTGGATCTGTTGTTCATCCACCAAATCCCAAATGGGCGGAAGGCCAAGTTCCATGCTGAACGCTTTGGCGACTCGATTAAAGAACCCATCAAGCGTACTAATCTCCAAGCGGTGTAGGTTCTTCAGTAAATCATGCAGGACCTTGGTCGCGTGGCTGCGCGAGACTTTAAAATCTATTTCGTCGGTCAGTTGCTCCGCCGCTGCATCCGACAGCGCCGCCGCGGACAGACGTTGTACGATTCGGTCGAGGATTTCGCCGGCACCCTTTTTCGTGAATGTCGTCGCCAGAATCGTTTGGCAATCGACGCCCGAAACCAGCAATACCAGATAGCGATTGGAGAGCGCATGTGTTTTCCCGGTGCCCGCCGAAGCACGAATAATCTCGTTGGGCAGCAAATCGCTCAGTTCTTGGTCGATCGTTTTTGGGTCTACCATGGCAACTCCACAACGGTGTCTTTGGACTCAGTCGCCATTTCGGCCGGCGTGTTGTTGGCAATGTCAAAAGGCTCCGCAACGAAGTCCTGACAGATGCCGGCAAAATCTTCGGAGAACATCGGTGGCGGATCCGCCGGCGGCCAGAAGATTCCTTTGCGGATTTTACGGATGCAGTCGAAGACCAGTTCATCGGCTTCCTTGAGCATGTCCGTTTCAAATTCAGCTTCTTCAAATTTGATGCTGTCCAGATCGCGCGGAAGCAACACATAACCCAGCTTCAACGTCGACAGATTCTCATTCTTCACGACGTCGACTTCTTTCACCAAATGCCGATACAACGGCAGCTGTAAATCCTGCCACTTCTGGTTCTTGCCGCGGCCTTTAATATGAGCCTTAAACGGACCGTCGCCTTTGTCGGAGGTTTTATAGTCCCAGATCGCGACTTGGCGAGTCTCCTCGTGTTGGTCGACGCGATCAATTTTTCCGGTGACCGTGAAAATCTCACCGTCCACCTCCAGTTCATGCGCCAGTAATTCCTCCGTACTCACAATCCGCCAGCCCGACTTGCGATGTTCGGCTTGGCACCCGGCGAACCGTTCCAATCGCACTCGCAGTTGTTCGATCTGAAGCCTTACCGCTGGAAGGTTCGAACCAAGAAAGATTTGGGTGGCTTGATGGTCAAGTTCCGCCGTCAGGAAATCGTAGATCCGATCGGCGCGTGTCGAATCCTTGACATCACTTTCGGCGAACGCTTCGAGCACATTATGAGCCAGATCGCCAAAGGTGCCGCCGGTCATCTCGCGCCAATCATCGGTGGCCGGGTTGAGCTTCATGATGATGTTCAGGTAGAACCGGAAAGGGCATTTTAAATACTCTTTGAACTTCGTGACGCTCAAACGCGTCGGGATCTCATCGCAGATAGGGTAGGGGATGGGCAGCTGTTGATCGCCGGGGGCTTCGCTGTCGGTGCCCAGCCACAGCGCGGATTCCTGCGAATCAGAATACGTGAAGAACGCTCGCGCCCGCACCGCGGCGATCTCCGCCGTATCGGCAAACAGCAAACGGCTGGGCTTTTTGGGTTCGCCGCTTTGATCGTTTCGACCGGCGATTAACAAGTAATCTTTTCGAACGGCCGTCATCACCGTCAGCGCGTAACAATCACGGGCGTAACGCCGGTTGTTGTCCAAGATGCCCAGTTCCTCACACAGCGCATTGGGCAGGAACTGATGCCCCGTTTCAGACGTTGGAACGTTTTCGTTATTCATTCCGGTCACGATCAAAACGTCAGCATCATCCAGCATCAAATCCAACCAACCGGCCAGCTCGATCGCGTCGGCCTGCGGGTTGGCCACAACGCGCTGCTCGGTCGCCGCGTCGAGCGCCCATTGAAGTGCTTGGGCCGCGCTGGTGACGATGCCAAAACCGTCAGGCACTTCCTGCTGGTTCCCCAAAGCATTGCTGATCGCTTCACATGCCGCGATCGTCTGCCGGTCGCTGGCATCGTTTCTATCCAACTTACGCTCACCATAAACGGTCAATAAAACAGTCGTCCAAAATTGCCCCCACTCGCCCAGCGGTCGCACACCTTCGGACAGCGGCTTCAACAGCGGCCCAAATAGCGCGTGGATCTCGTTCAGCCGTCGGCATCGTTTGGCGTCGGCGGCAGCGCGGTTCTTGGCATTGGGATCCTTGGTGTCAAAGGTGCTTTCGATCGTTTTGGGATCGCCAAAGGGAAGGTCCTTGGTCACCGGGACTTTGTCGGGGAGGTGGGCATTCTGATAGGCATCAAAGTCGGAGAGAAACTGATCGTCGCCGACGTTTGCACTGATCCAGTCAAACACATCGGGATGACGAATCAGCGACGCAAAGGAATCATAGTTCTTTAATCGCAAGTAATCGCGACAAGCCATCATCAGTTTCACGGGCGCTGTTTCGTCCAATGACCGTCCGGCCAAGCTGCGGTGCGGAAGCTTGGCCGCGTTGAGTCCGCGTTCGATCTGCGGGATGATTGTCGGATCGGGAACGCCAATGGTGACTTGATCCGTCGCCACCTTTTTCCCGGAGCCCAAATGTTGCAGGTGATGAACGACCGCCTGAGCCTGATCTACCGGTTTATCAACGACCAGAATGTTGTCATCGTCGATCAGGATCGGTGCGTCCAACCAGCGGTCGGCGATGAGACTGCCGAGCGCGTCGAAGCGGTCGGCCATCGTTTCATCCGCGGCCACGAAACACGTTACTTTGTCGGCGACTTGAGACAGCATGCCGGTGAGGCTGCGGTTGAGATCGGCAACGCCAATCAACAGGATGTCTTTGTTGGTGAAGCATCGTCGTTTCTTCAGCCGATGGCCTGCGGCGGCAAAGCTGCGAGCGGCCTGACGGTCCCAAAGGTCGACCGATTCAAGGATCTTGTAGTAGCGATCTTGGATCTGTTCGAGCGCTTCCCAGCGTTTTTGTTCCTGAGCCAAGAAGTTCTTTAGTTTTTTGACTTCGCGGGCGACGCTGCGGAAGCTCCAAATGTCGCTGGCCAATCGCGTATGCAGCCGCACCATCAGCTGCGCCATCGGTTGCCAGTCTTGCAGTTGTTCGTCGTCCATCTCTTCGGCGGCAACGCCGGTGAGCGTTTGGATGATTTCTGGTGGCGATTGGTCGAGTGCTTTGGACCAAGCGATTTGCTGGGCCAGATCGTTTGCCGGCAGTTTGTCGACGGAGTAAAGCTGTTCAGGCAGATCGCCAACGGTAATGATCTGCGGCGGCGTGAAAACGACCGATTGCTCCTTGGCGGCGTCGATCAGCAATTGCAACAAACGCCGGCACGATCGCAACGTCGGCAACACGATCAGCGTATTCGATAGGTCGGCCTCCGGATTGCCAGAGCTGGACTGCTGATAACGCGTGATGATGGTTTCTGCCGCAGTGCGCAGCGGCGGCCGTTGAAGCCCCAAGAAAATTCGTTCGTTTGAGTTACTGCTCACGTAGATCATCCATGTTGAAGCGCGGTGAGCCCAAGATTATAGAGGTCGTTCGACGAGCTGTCAGCCCAATGAAATCGTTTCTCCATCTCAGCGGTTGGGCCCCAAGTCCTCCGGTCGCCGCGGGTTCAACAGTAGCGAAACCGGGCGGCTTGCGTTGCGCCGCTTAGATTTTGCCAACGCGAATTTTTCGAAAAATTGAAAGTTGCGCGAATTTTATCTCCAAGAATCTCAGCCAAGATACGACCATTGCTTCCTCGGACGTATAGCTCGCCGTCTTCGTATTAACAACGAGGTGCCTTATCGCGGATTCAAAGATGCCTCAACGCCAAACCGAACTGCTTGGTCCGGTCGGCAGCTCAGACCGAATCAAGTCATTAGATTTACTACGCGGTTTTGCGTTGCTTGGGATTCTGGTGATGAACATCCAATCGTTTGGGTTGATCGACGCCAAGTATTTTAACCCAACCGCGACGGGCGAATTGTCCACTGCCTCCTATTGGTGCTGGTGGTGCGCTCACGTGTTCTTCGACATGAAGTTCATGGCGATGTTTTCGATGTTGTTCGGGGCTGGCATCGTGCTGATGAGCGAACGCGCAAGATCCGCCGGAAGGAGCTTTTCCAAACTTCACTACTCAAGAATGTTCTGGCTATTACTGTTGGGGCTGGCCCACGCCCACCTTCTTTGGGTCGGAGATATTCTTTACGCTTACGCCGTCTGCGGAATGTTGCTGTTTTGGATCAGCGGCCTTCGTGTGCGTTGGCTGATCCTAATCGCCGTCGCGCTACTGATGATGGGGTCTTGGATTTCTATCATGGCGGGGCTATCGATGCCTCAGTGGCCGGATCATGAAGTTGCCGATCTACTGAAGGGTTGGGCACCGACCGAATCGCAGATCGCCCGTGACCTTGAGATCTACCGAGGCAGCTGGCTGGAGGCTCAGCCCCATCGCAGCGCGTCGGCTTTTGAAATGGAAACGTTTGTTTTCCTGTTCATGTTCGTCTGGCGAATCAGCGGATTGATGTTGATTGGAATGAGCCTGTTCAAACTGGGCGTGTTGAGCGGATCGAGGCCTGAACGTTTTTATTGGATTGGCGGTGCGTGTGCCATGATCGTTGGGTTGGGGATCGTGCTGATGGGTGTGCACTATCACGAAGTCAATCAATGGAAGATTGAATACTCGTTCTTTCTCGGCAGTCAATTTAACTACTGGGGAAGCATTCTGATCAGCCTCGCCTACGTTTGCTTCGTCGTGCTGGCTCATAAAAGACAATGGCTACCAAAATTCCAAACATCACTCGCCGCAGTTGGCCAAATGGCGCTGACGAATTACTTGATGCACACGATCGTTTGCACAACCATCTTTTACGGCCACGGGTTGGGCTGGTTTGGTTATCTCAACCGGCCTCAGTTGATCGGCGTCGTGATCGCGATCTGGTGGGTGCAATTGATCCTATCACCGATCTGGCTGAGACATTTTCGGTTCGGTCCCTTCGAATGGCTCTGGCGATCGCTCAGCTACTGGAAGTTCCAGCCGCTCAAGTAGTGCAAGCCGACTTTCACTTTATGCACAGTAAACCTTCAGGCTGCTAAGCCAAGACGTATTGTGAAAGCAGAGTTGATCACCGTTGCGTGACGTAACTATTTACGCGAGAAGTGGCAGTGCCATCCGTATCTGCCTCCCTGGCAAAACGGAAAAACACGCGACCGAATATCGGCCGCGTGCTATTAGGTTCAAGCGAGTCTCAGATCTTAAAAGACTAGACCCAAGAAAAGAATTCGTCAAACAGGTTGACCGTAGCGGAACTGGACTTAGCAGCTTGGAAGCCAAAGTTTACAGATCCGTTTGGTCCGATGGCTGAGTTGTAGTCCTTGGATGTGAACAGAATATCTCCGTTGGCAAGCACTTCAAAGTTCGCGTTCCAAACACCGACCAATGTGAAATCTACGCCATCGGGAACATCGAGAAGGATGGACCAACCATCGGTCGTATCCTGAGATTGGTTCGAAATGGTTACGTTTTGAACGAATCCTGCATTCCACTGGCTGCCTGTACTTGTGGAAATGTCGATATCAGAAGCAGAAATGACTACCGGTGGAGGATCAATGTCTAGGAAGCTAGAAGAGAAGTCATCAGCACTGTAGCCAGCACCATTGACCTGGAACGTTACCGAGAAAGTATCGCCGGGTTGTAGTTCTGGTTGGTATCCAGCGTTGGCGTTGGTAACCGCAAAGGAAGGTGTCGTAGAGGTTGGACCATTGAAGTTACTGGCCCAGGCACCAACAAGGGTTCCTGGCCCTGAGTAACCGCTGTCGATGATCCACGCCTGGAGGTTGCCGTCCAGGATCGAGTCTTCGGTAACGGTGTAGTCGTACGTGACCTGAAATCCACTGCCCCAATCGTTCACGTTAGCTTCAACAAAGTTGGGGTCTTCCGTTACTGGTGTTTCGTCAGTGATTCCAGTGATGGTGACAGTGATCGCGACCGTTGCAGAGTCATCAAGAGACACGACATTGAAAGTGTCGGTGACGGATTGTCCCTCATCGAGTCCCTGCACTGCCGCATTGTCGATTTCAAACGTCCAGACACCGTTAGCATCGACACTGAAGGTGCCGTAGTTACCCGTAACGTTGGATTGGGTTTGTACTGCCTGCTGTCCAGAGTCGACATCGCTTACTGTAACCGTGCCCGTAACATCCGTCGTCGCATCTTCGGTGGTCGTGCCGGTAGTTGTTCCAACGAACGTAGCAACATCATTGTTTCCTGAAATGGTGACGGTCACCTCGATAGTGGTACCGTCTACTGTTGAAACGGTAAAGTTGTCGACGACCGACTCTCCATCTACCAGATCTTGCACCAAAGCGTTATCGAGCACGTAATCCCAATTTCCATTGAAATCAATATCGAGCGTTCCAAATTCTCCAAAGAACGAGTCGGCTACGAAGCGTGATTGGCCATCCTCAACGTCGATTACATTTAACTGCCCTTGGATGGGCGCCGTTGCGTCTTCGTCAGTAGTCCCGGACTGGATGCCAGAAATAATGGCTGAATCGTTGACACCGATAACGCTGACAAGAAAATCCTGTTCAGTTCCATCAAGTGAAGTTACGATGAAAAAGTCTCCGAAGTCTTCGCCGTCCCGAAGTGAATCGGCCGCCGCATTGTCAACTGTATAGTTCCACTGTCCATCGGCGTTGATCTCAAATGTTCCCAAGCTTCCTACCTGCTGGCTGGCAACAATCTCAGATTCTCCTGCGTCACGATCAACGACTGTGATTTGTCCTGTTATGGGCGCTGTTGCGTCTTCGTCGACCGAGACGGGGATAACGTTGGGAAAGGTTGCTTGATCGTTGACCCCAATTATCGTTACAACAACTTCTGCTGAAGTTCCATCTATCGAGCCCACCGTGAATGTCTCAGTGACAACTTCACCTTCTCGCAGTCCTTGGGTAAGAGGGTTTGATGACGACGGAGTGTAAGTCCAATCGCCCTGTGCACTCATGTTGAACCGACCATAAATGCCATCAGTACGAAGTCCGAAAAGAAAGGCTTCTTCAGCTGCTCCATCGGGATCGCTGATGGTAAGCGCTCCGGAGACTCTGGCATCTTCGGTGGTGGTTAAGTTTAAGTCGCCACCGATTGTGGCAGGCGATTGGACGTCGATGATGTTGACCGTCACAGACGCAGTTGCTGTCGCTTGGCCGTCACTGATTTGATACTCGAGAAAGTACTGGTTGGTCGAGTCAAAATCTAATTGCGACGCGTCAGCGACAGTGATTTGACCATCGGAATCAATCGCAAAAACGCCCGCTTCGTTGCCAGAGACAATCGTGATCGTCGTCGCATCTTCGAAATCTGAATCAAACGCTTCCACAGATCCAACGACCGTACCCGTTGGACTGTCCTCGCTCAAGTCAAAGGTGGCGTCTTGGGCAACTGAAATTTGGTTTCCGATAGTTTTAACAAACGCAATGCCTGTTCCTCGATTTGTGCCGATGAGTAACTCATCTCCCACCAAGTCAATGTGAATAAATCTGTAATTTTCAGCTCCTTGAGTCTCTAGCTCATTAGATGACACGCCCCATTGGCTGCCATTGTTACCCCATAATGTGGTGACTAAGGCTTGTAACTGCTGTGAATGAGTCACTGAAACGAGTTGATCTCCACGCAGTTCGAGGTCACGTGACGCCGTAGCTTCAGCCAAAGGTACCGATTCGGTCTGCGTCAGTGCAAAGGAAGTTCCGTCGAATTGATAGAAGTGCAATTCATCATTGGTACCCAACACAATCCGATCACCATCAATTGTCCCGTGTCTCAGAAATGGAAGTGAAAGCGTTTGCTGAGCTGACCAGTTACCGCCGGCGTCCTTGGCAAGCACGACAGCCTCGTCTTTTTGGGATGCAAGAAGAACTCGATCTCCCGATATATCAACATCTATAAATTCGTCGGAAAAACCATCTCCAACAGCTGTCAACAAGTCTTCAAATGCAAACTCAGCCGTGACCTGCCATTGTCCGCCAACTCTCTCCAAAATAGTGGCGTCTGCGGCGACGTCGAAGACTGTTCTAGTGTTGGTGATCACCATTGCGTCACCATCTACACGAAACTGGTGGGTCAGCCCGTTAAATCGAACATTTCCGAAGCTTAACGTTTGCTGGAGACTGAAATCCGTCCCATCGAATTGGTAAACAAACAGATTTTCTCTTGATCGTACGTATAGCTCATCCCCCTGAGCGTCAATCATAATGCCGAAGGAATCGGCGTCCGGTTCGGCTTCCACCTGCCCAAAATAGGTATAGGTATCATCTGAGTTGTCGTTGGTTCCTTGATCATCGCGCGTGTAGATCGTGACAAAACCAACACGCCCCTGATCATCAGTTGTGGCTCTGTTGTAGCTCGACACGGCAACAAAGCCATCACCAACTGCAGTGGAGCGTCCGAAAAACCCACGTGCATTAGCTCCAAAACCAAAATCTGCTTGTGGTCGGACGGACACTAGTTCCGTGGTTTCTGACGTCAATGGATCCACTGCGGTGAACGTAGCCCGGCCGTAATCATTGGCGAACGTTTGATCTCCTTCCAGGATTGTGTTGCCGTCGATTGCAAAGGCGTTTTGCCCTTGATTGTTGATAATAGCACGGGTGGAATCAAAATTCCACTGACCACCTGCGTCTCTATAAAAAACCCTAGTTGCTACACCATTACTTCCGCTTCGGCTGACAATGATATCGCCATCAATGGTCAGTTCGCCAGACTGAATCCCGTAGGTCGTTACGAGCTCTGCTTGTGCGAAGCTACCGTCCGATTGACGCACGTAGGTTTCCAGATTTCCGTTAGCGCCTACAACTAATTCATTGCCCCCACTATTTAAGTCGATGTTGACGGTTTGGTTTGAATCGAGGAACAACAACGCTTGTTGCCATTGGCCAGACGCGTCGCGAGCGTAAACAGAACCAGAAAATGACGTTTCGCCAATGGCTCGGGAGATAAACGAAATAGTATCCCCCTCAACAGTCAGATTGTTCGCTGTCTGATTGGCACCGGCAGCGGTTTCTTCAAAAGATGTTTCAAGGTTCCAGTTGCCAGCATCAAGTTTGAAAACATCGACCCGACCGCCACTAGTGGCGTTAGGAGTTGCGACCGCTAATGTTTCGCCGGACAAGTCGACCTCTGTGCCGAAGTATTGGAAATCGAGGCTCGCGGAGGGGGATTCAACCGACGCGCTTAAGTTCCATGATGTCCCATCAAAGTCGTAGATGAAAACTTTTTCGTAGGCCGAAACGGCCAAACGGTTGCCATCAATCGCGACGCTGTCTCCCCAAGCATTGATTTCTTCTGGGCGAGGGAGTTGGACGAGTTCGGACCATTGGTCGTCGAGGGGATCGGTATTCCCTTGGTCATCTCGTTGGTAAAGAAATACTTCGCCTCCGTCAGAACTCGCAGAAACTCCGCCGTTGCTTGCCGGGCGAGCAGAGATCACAGCGAAGTCGCCAGAAATATCAACACCAGACCCGAAACGGCCTCCGTAATTCAAGTCCCCAAAAGGTACTATCTCGCTCGTGCTGGTTACTGCCGCCAGTAACTTTCGGTCCTCCAATTTCTCGAAATTTAGTTTCGCTCGTTGCGCAATTTTTTTGCGATTCATTGATCATCCCCTCAGATTTGCAAATTTAAAACGAGTTAAACTTAATCAAATGGTTGTCAATTGCAACGATTTTGAAGGAAAACTCAGTGACGGCGGGAAGAGCAATCAGGCAGTCTGTAGCGATCAAGCTCGGAGTGACGTTTGCTGACTTGGGGATTCGTTAGATTGAGCGGCTGAAAACATTGGTTTTCCCGTTCGTTTGGCGAAACGGCCCCGACGAACTGCTTGATGCACACCGGATGTAAAGACCGAGCTCTTGGCTACTCAAAAAGATCATCAAACGCTTCGCGTTGACGCAGTTTCTTGGTCTGGTCCAGCAACTCTTCTTGTTCGGCGATCATCCGGCGAACGATGTCCAGCAACTCGTTCTGTGTTTCGTACTTGACCAAGATCGACAGCACGTCGTCGATCGCGATCAGCGTTTTGTCGGTCAACTGAATCGCAGATTCGGTCAGGCCGAAGGTGTTGGCATCGGTCGATTCATTCATCTGCGGCTGCAGGGCGTTTTCTAGTTGCGTCACCACCGCACGCAACTCCGTCATCACGCCGGCGGGGATCTGGCGCAAGGGTGCCACGATCTTCTTCGCCAATCGAATTTTTCGGTCTTCGGAATCAACGCGATTGTTGATCAACTGCAACCGAATGTCGTCAAACGATTCCGCAACGCCAATGATCTCCTTGGAAGATTTGTCGATCTGCAAAATAGCACGTTGAGCAAACAATTTGCGGAGGTCGTTCCGCTGCTGTGTGTGCTGGTCAGAATCGTCGGCGACGTCTGGGCTGGCGGACGCAGAGGTTTCGCCCGGTTGGAGTTCGATCGGTGAACGCTGGTTCTGTTTGCGAGTGCGAATCAGATATTCCCGCACGTCTGAGACCTCGTTGAAAATCAGCTCCAACCGTTTCCGTTGACCGACTTCCAACTGCTCCAAAATCTGCAGTAATTCGGCTGCCGAAACCACGGTTAAGGTATAGGCGTCGCCGATCCCGACGTGCGCTCGGTCACCCAGATCAAAACGATCCGACGCCTTGGTCACCAAAGAAATCTCAGCCCCCGACGTCGGCAGCACAAACCCGCCTTCCATCATCGCCATCTCTTGGAAATCAAAACTGGCTTCCAAATCACCGGCTCTAGTGAACGCAACGTCGGTGCGCAGCGTATCGGTGACGGGCGTTTCTATTTCCATCCACACCGCGTCGACATCGTAGTCGTCTTCAACCGTTCCCCGAATCGGCAGGACCGCGCTGGGCGTGATCGAGGATCCGATTCCGACCAAAACCGCTTCCACAACCGGCGGTTGATCGGCGATGGGTGAAATGGACACCGTGTGTGGCGTCTGAGACAAAATGCCGTCGGTGTCGACCATGTAAAACTGAATCGCGGTTGAGTCTACCAATTCGTCGATGGCGAATTCGAACCCTGTATCCGTGATCGTGGCCATCTGATAGGCCGGTTCGGCTGCGTCTGTTTCGTCGGAGTCATCATCGCCAGCGGATTGGTTGTCCACGACGTAGACCTTTTGAAGTGGCTTACTACAGGCGACACGCATGTTGATCTCAGTCCCAAACGGCAATTCAGTTTTCCCCAGCCACGAAATCGTTCGAGCGCTGCCCCGCATCGAGTTTTCGTCTTGCATGTATTTGGGAAACTCGCAGTCCAGCTCCGTTTGGGTGACGATCGGTTCATCAACGACAGAGATGCGGTACGGGCCCAAGCGAAAATCTCCGCCGAGTATCGAGAAAGAAAGGTCCTTGGTCATGGCAGACAGCGGAGCACCTTGTAAACGGTACGTCTGCCAACCCTCACGAACGCCGCCGGCTTTGTTCAGTGTTTGGCTGCCGTAATTACCGTCAGCGGTTTCGAAGTGAAGTTTGCACGACCGAGGCAGTTTTTTGGGCGGCGCGTTGCCGGTTGGTAGCCGGTCGGATGACCGCGCTCTGATCGTCAGATTCAGCGTCGTCCCCTTGGCCACGCGTAGCGTCGTCGGCTGCCCGGGGGGGGCTTCGATCGGGGCGATGGGCTGGTCGAATTCGGGGATACCCGAAACAGGCGCATCATACTCTGCTTTCAAAGCCACCCACTGCAGTTGGCTCTCGCGCTGCCACCGTTGCTGATCCAGCACATACAACCGCGCGAACGCCGTCCGCACCGCCGTCGGGCTGGCAATCGCAAAAACAATCAGCGACAGCAGCGCGATGCCTGCCCCGTAAACGTATCGCCGCACATGCGAATCATTGAGCACCGATTGCGCGTCGACGTCGGCGGCCAGCCGGTTGGCTTTCTCGCGCGATAATTCCAGCAAGGACGGTTGCTGACTTAGCTCGCTCTTGCCGGATTCGAATTCAACGGTCGTGATCAAACTTTCGGCGAACTGGGGGTGCTTCTGTTCGACCAGCAACGACAAACTGCGATCGTGAAGCGAGACAAAAATGCGTTTGAGAATCGTAGAATAAAAGATAACCAGCAGGGCCAAACCGCTGACGGCCAAGATAATCGTCCGGGCGGTCTTGGAAAGTTCCTCGAATCCAAATTTGACCGGCAGGTAATCCGCAGCCAGCGCAATCCAAAACAGCACCACGAAGCAAATCAACGCCAGTGCGATCCCCTCCAGCAACACCAACCATCGGATGCGCCATCGCACCGCTGACAGCAGCCGCCGAATGTTGGTGCTTTCAATTTTAGGCGAAGACGATGACATCGACCGAAGGTGACTCTGGGTGAACTGGTGAGTGAACTGCCGGAACGTATGTTAGTGATTTTCGATCAAAATGCGAAGGAGTGCTACGCTCCAAGAAGAACGTGCCGCTGCGCATTGATGTTCTGGGAAACGACAATATTTGCTACTGTATTCGATCGTGGTCACGTCCGGCCTGCGTCGTGTTTTTGCAAAATTTCTTTTCTCAGATTGATTTCAAAAATTGAAACTTTCCCCTGCCAATTTGAAACAATGCATTGTCATTGGCTGCTTTTTGGTGGTTGCGAGTTGCCAAAGCTTCGTTGGTTGCAGTTCACCGATGGTTGGTCGCGGATTCGACGACAATGAGATTATCGCCAGCGACGAACTGCGCATCCATTCAGATTTTGCGTTGCCGTTGGACCACCCGCTGATTGAAGAGTTGGGCGATCAGAAGCTGAGACTGGCTGAGTTAACCGGGCTGACGTTTTCTTTTGCTCGGATTCCGATCGACGTCTATCTTTTCCGTGACCGAGATTCGTTCGGCAATTTCATGTCGAAGTCCAATGCAGCGTTTGCCGATCGACGCGCGTTCTTTGTGAAGAGCGATTCGATGCTGAACGTTTACGCCGTTTGGGGAGACCGCGCCGCAGAGGATCTGCGGCACGAGGTGACGCACGGTTACCTGCATAGCGTCGCGCCATCGTTGCCGCTTTGGATTGACGAAGGGCTGGCCGAGTATTTCGAAGTCGGCCCTGGGACCGATGGATTAAATTGGGCTCACGTTCAACATTTGTCCGAGGCATTCGAACAAGCGTCATGGACGCCATCGCTGGGGCGGATGGAGAGTTTGTACGACCCGACGAAGTTGACGCAGACGGATTACGCCGAAGCGTGGCTGTGGACACACTTTTTATTGTCCGAGGATCACACCGCGGCGCTGGTGCGTTCGCAAATGCAGCGCTATCAAAACAAAACGGGCGTCGCTTGGACCGCGAAAGTTCACCATCTGGTCCACGACCCTAACCAACGGTTGCTAGAGCACCTGCAAAAATTGAAACGGTAGTGGACGAGGCCATGAGTCCGGCACTTCCATTAAACTCAAAATCCGCAAAACAGAAAACCAAAATGTTTAACGACTAGCCGGCAGGCGACCGCGTTTGCACCACCAAACACCGACGCCTTCCGGCTTGCCGTTAAACAGTGATACTCACAACCACCGTAGTGGACGAGGCCCCGAGTCCGGCAGTTCCATTGAACGATCACCACATGTAAGACCGGTCACCACAATTAGGGCCGGTTCCCACCGGCCGAGCCGATCGTCAGACACCTGCCACCGGTAAATCACACAATCGGCCGGCAGGAACCGGCACTACGTTATGCAAAAATTTGAGAGGCTGACAAAGCGACGGCAAACCCATCGCCAAATATCACTTTTGCATTTTCTATTTACAATATTTTCAATACAGAAACATTCTGATGGCGACCGCAGACCCTCCAGTTGAAAACCCCAAGGCTCCAAGGATCTCAGATGATTGGTTGGCGGTGTTGTGTGCCGCTATTTTGCTGGCCGTGTCATTCGCTGGTGTGTGGATGGCGTCAGATTTTGGCAGCGGGCAAGCAGAAGGCTCAGTCAAAGCCGTCAACCCGCTCAAACCTTGGATTGCCAAACCCGCAAAATGGACAAGCAGTCCGATCGACTCGCTCGTCACCAACAGCGATGCCGGTGTCGCCAACTACTCATCAATCACGGGCGTACTTGGAAGCTTTCTGGCGTTGGGACTTTTGCTGACCATCGGAGTTCGGTTCCGCGATGGACGTGGCAGCGGATTGCAGTTTTTAAAAGGGTTCGCGCTCGTGTTTGCTTTAGCGATGCTGGCCTATGTGTTGGCCGCGCAAAGTGTCGTTAAGTCGTACAACCTTGAATACGCATTGTGGGCCTTGATGGTTGGTTTGATTATCTCGAACACCATTGGCACACCATCGTTTATGAAACCGGCCATTAGAACTGAGTTCTTCATCAAGACGGGGCTGGTGTTGCTAGGGGCGGAAGTTCTTATGTCACGCCTGTTGGCACTTGGCCTTCCGGGTGTCTGCGTGGCTTGGATCGTCACGCCCATCGTTTTGATCAGCACCTACATCTTCGGCCAAAAGATTCTGAAGATGGAGTCTCGGTCGCTAAACATGGTGATCTCGGCCGACATGTCCGTCTGCGGTGTATCGGCGGCGATCGCTGCGGCAGCGGCTTGTAAAGCCAAAAAGGAAGAACTGACGCTGGCAATTGGAATGTCGCTGTCGTTCACCGTCATCATGATGGTGGTGCTGCCGATCGTTATCAAAGCCATTGGCATGGACGAAGTGATTGCTGGTGCGTGGATGGGAGGCACGATCGACGCAACGGGTGCTGTTGCAGCAGCGGGCGCTACCCTTGGCGACCGAGCGCTTGAGGTTGCCGCGACGGTTAAGATGATTCAAAACATTTTGATTGGCGTCTCTGCCTTTGGAATCGCGACTTATTGGGTCACCTACGTCGAAAAGGATGACTCGGGCACGCGTCCCGGCGTTTCAGAGATTTGGAAACGCTTCCCGCGATTTGTGCTGGGGTTCATTGCTGCTTCGATTCTTTTTTCGCTGTTGCATTCGATTATGAATCATGGACCTGAACTCGTGGATAGCATGATCAAAGGCTCGACCAAGACCTTTCGCGGTTGGCTGTTCTGCATCGCGTTTGTCTCCATTGGACTGGAGACAAAATTCAGCGCACTTGCTCCCTACATGCGAGGTGGCAAGCCACTGGTGTTATACCTGTGCGGGCAAACTTTGAATCTGATTTTGACTTTGGCAATGGCGTACTTGATGTTTGGCGTTTTATTCCGGGACTTCATTTAGTAAAGGCGAAGGTGCGTCATGGCGTCAAAAATTAAATCTCGAATCCGCTTCTGCTTAGCCGCCGTTTGCGTTGGACTAATTTGGTGCGTTTTCCTTCCTTGGGTCGCCGAGTTCAAAGTCGTTGAGGAACGATTGAAGTTCTTAGACGATCGAGGCATCGACCCCAGCGCGATGTACTACACCGAATTGGACGCAATGGATGCCATTTTGGATCGCATTGAAGGGCACAAGTAGGAAGCGTTACCACTGATTATTGATTGCAAGGAACCAACCACAAACTTGCGTCCCAAACTTCATGACAACTCCGAAACTAAATCCCGATCAAGTCGCTCGGTGACAGGTATCGCAGGCCAATCTTTAACAGGATGATTGGCAGCAACGTAATAAGCAGCCAGATTGTTAGTCCGAACCAATGCAGTCGGTCGCGTTTGTGCTTTCGCAGTCGATCAATGACACACGCGATCAAGATCCCAATACCAACCGCAAAGTACGAATACGTGACAATTGAATTCACCAACACCAGTTGCTGATGCTCAACGGTTTTGGCCGGGTTAGCATGTTGTAGAAATAGCCAAATCGAGTAAACGATTGCGATATGTTGGAAGAAGGCCAACCCGAAGACGGTTCGCCAATGCCACGAGTATCGAAATAGTCCAATAGACAACAGCAGGGCCGAGAATCCCATAACTCCAATCGAAGTGTATCGCCATTGTCGCAAAAGATCCCACGTTGGCTCTTGTTGAAGCGACTCAAGATTTAAGAAATGCATAGTGTACCATTGGTCGACGGCTCGATAGGCGAGGAAGCCGATCCCGGACGCCAGAGTAAACAAGTGTCCCGGATGAACTGCAAACTGCTTTGCCTTGGTCCAATGGTTCAAAACAAGAACTAACCCAACAACACAGCAGAACACTGTCACGAATGTTTGCAGCTTGAACACAAACTTCCAAGTTGAATCGGTCGGATTGGGCTGTCCGGGAATCGCGGGCACGTTCACGGTGTAGGCCAATGCGACGGCGACGCCCAGAAAAATTACGACGAGCGTGAGCAAACTGAATTGCTTTGCGGGAGATGCGGCGTTGTCCAGCGAATGGTTCAATTCTAAGTCCTGAGAGAATGGTAACTGTGTCGATGCCAATGTGAACCTGAGCCCCGAACCGTTTCAGCGGCGAGGGCTACGCGGCGTCTTCGTCGCGGTTGATGGCGTCATCGGAAATGTGCCCGTCTTCGCTGACGTCTTCGAACCTCACGCTGACGCGTTTGGACACGCCGGATTCCTGCATCGTGATGCCGTACAGCGTCGTCGCGGCAGTCATCGTTTTCTTAGAATGAGTGACGATCACAAACTTTGTCCAACCCAGGAAACTTTTGAGTACGTCGATGAACCGCCCAATATTCGCTTCGTCAAACGGCGCGTCGACTTCGTCCAAAACGCAAAACGGACTTGGGCGGAACTGGAAGATCGCCATCAGCAACGACACTGCCGTCAGCGCCTTCTCACCACCGCTGAGTAAGCTGTTGTTGAACTCGGGTTTGCCAGGCGGCGTGGCGATGATCTCGACGCCCGCCTCCAGCGGATCAACGCCTTCCTCCAAAATGATATCGGCGTGTCCGCCGCCAAAGGTCTGACGAAACAGTTTTTGAAAGTTCTGGCGAATCGCTTCTAACGTTTCGACAAACAACTTGCGGCTGTCGGCGTTGATGCGGACGATGATCTTTTCCAGCGTCTCCTTGGCCTGAACAAGATCCTGATACTGCCCGTCCATCTTCGTATAACGAGCCTCAAGGTCTTCCAGTTCGACCAGCGAATCAATATTCACCGAACCAATCTGCCCCAATTTTTTCCTCAACGTCGAAATCTCAGCGTCGATTTCTTCGCGCTTTTGCAAATCCTCGTCCGGCAACGACGTCAGCGTTTCGTCAAGCTCCGACGAAGCGATCTCGATGCCGTAATCTTCCTGAAGTCGTTCGGCCAATTGCTGCCGCTGCATCGTCAATTGATCAATCTGAAGTTTGGCTTGATGAGCCTTCTCCTCGATCAAGCGGAGGCCATCACGTTGTTCGGTCAGTTCCAGCGCGACCTTGCGTCTTTCCGCGTCGGCCTCCAATCGTTTCTTGGTCAGCGCCTCAAGTTCATCGGCCAATGACTCCTGCTGTACCTTCAGTTCGGCCAGCGCTTTATTTGCGGATTCGATGTTCTCTTGAGCCGTCTTTCGCGCCTCTTGGTCGGCGTCAATCTGCTGTTGGATCTGTTCCAGTTGCTGGGTTTGGTCTTCGGACTGCGTCTGCGCCTGGCCTCGTCGTTGTTCGAGATCGTGAAGTTGCTGCTCCCATTTCGCCAGCTGAACTTTTGACGCGGTCGTTTTGCGTTCCAGCTCCTTGCGTAATGTTTCGGTCTCGCTGAGGATGTTTTGATCGCCGTTGATCAATTGGTTCAACGCCGCCACTTGAAGCTCCTGCTCCCCAAGGCTCTGCCGATCGGTGGCGATTTTCAGATTGGCCGCTTGTAGTTGGGAATTGGCTTCGTTGTATTCCGCTTCTGTCTTGTCCAGTTCGCTGCGGTAATGCTTTAACTGTTTTTCGCTGTTGGAGGTTTGGGCCTTTAGCTCCGACAATGTCGAGGCGAGTTCCGAATTTTCACCGATCAGTTTTTGGATCGCTTTGTCGGCAGATTTTTGCGAATTGGTTTCCGTTTTGACCTGTGCGCGGACTTCGGTGATCTCTTGGTCAAGTTTTTCCAGCGACGACTTCAGCGCCCGCAGTTCACTCCTGCGCGAAACGATGCCTGCAGAAACAGCTTTGGGCCCGACCACGACGGTACCATCGGCTTCCACGATTTCGCCGTCCAAGGTCACAAATCGAGCCCCTTTGCCTTGCCCATTTTGCAGCGCCAAGGCGTCGTTGAGCGTCTTGACGATCCAAGTGCCGCCGAGCATACGTTTGACGAAATCAACGTAGGTCGATTCGACCTGCACCAAACGATCGGCGCGTCCGATGATGCCGGAAGCTCCATTGACGTTCACCTGGGGATCAGCACCCAAGGTGGTTGGATCATTGAGTTGAATCAAACCTACGCGGCCGTCGACCTGCAGTTTTTCTGCCGCCATCAGGTCCACCATTTGGTGGCCGTCAACCACGATGTACTGTGACGTTTCCCCCAGCGCGACGTCGACGATACCGGCGTGTTGGACGTTGACTTGAACCAGGTCGGCAACGAGCCCCACGATTTCGCTGAGATAGCCCTCGTTGGAAGTTTTGACTTTGTTCAGTAACTGGACCGCACCCGCATTGACGCCGGCCAGCGATTTTTCCAGTTCTTGGATGACCTCGTATCGTTCGGACATGCCGGCGTGTTTGCTGGTCAGTTCGGCCAGACGATTCTTGCGTCCTTCGAGGTTCTGTTTGGTGGTTTCGAATTCCTCCCGCGCCTTTTTCAAATCGCTGTCTTTGGATTCGGCTTCGCGCTGCAGGGCCTCCATCTGTTGCTTGGATTCAATGGAGGCCGTTTCATGTTCGGCCACCAATGCCGTCAATCGCTTAACCGCGTCCTGAGACTTTTCGGTGACCGCGGTGAGGCTGGATATCTGGGATTCGCCGCCGCTGACCAGCCGACCGATCTCACCGATCATGGTCATCAAAGCGCTGTATTTTGTGCGCCGCGATTCATTGCTGGATCGAAGTTCGACCAGTTTCTGATCGGCGTTTTGGTGTTGCGATTCCAGCGTCTCCAGTTCGGTCGACGCGTCGCGGTATTTTATCTCCGCATCTTCCAGCTCTTTGGCGAGCGACTGGATCAGATTCGTTAGTTCGGTCGATGATTTTTCAGTGCGGGTCAGCTGAGAGGCCAGTTGCGCCTCACGTCCATCAAGGTCACTAACGCGCGTCTGGTTGAGTTCCAGCTGAGCCTGCGTTTGCGTTTGCTGTTCACGAATTTTGGCAGACGTTTCTTGTTTGGCTTGAAGATCGTTGAGGATCTTTTCCAGCGCCGCTTCGGAATCTTCGACCCGTTTTGATTGCGATTCGAGTTTCGCTTTGAGGGCGGTGGTCTCTTCGGCGAACCCGGCCGTTTGTTGGTTCGCCGTTTCCATTTTCTGAGAGTAATCGCGCCAGTCCTTCATGCCGACGAAGGTGCGGAGGTCTTTGAGGCGGTCGGAGTACTCTTTGTATCGCGCGGCCTTGGACGCTTGAGCCTTAACGCTGCGGTATCGACTGCCGACCTCTTCGACGATGTCGGCCAGACGGATTAGGTTTGCCTCGACACGTGCCAGACGGCGCTGAGCCTCGACTTTTTTCGCTTTGAAACGGCTGATGCCGGCGGCTTCTTCAAAAATCGCGCGGCGGTCTTTGGCGTTGGTCTGAAGCAGGCGTTCGACCTTCCCCTGTTCGATCAGACTGTACGCGTCAGTGCCGACGCCGGTGCCGCGAAAGATGTTGCGGATGTCCTTGAGCCGACTGGTTTGGCCGTTGATCAGATATTCGGTTTCGCCACTGCGGTAGACTCGTCGGCTGACGTGCACTTCGTCGGCGTCGAAGTCGAATTGACGATTCTCGTTCTCCAGCACGATCGTGGCCTGAGCCGCGTTGGCGGGACGTCGTCCGTTGGGGCCGCCGGAGCCCTTGAAGATGACGTCGGACATGTCCTTGCCGCGTAGGCTTTTGGCGCTTTGTTCGCCCAGCACCCATTTGATGGCGTCGACGATGTTCGACTTCCCTGAACCGTTAGGGCCGACGACAACGGTGATGCCCGCTGGAAACTCGAATCGAGTTTTTTCAGCAAAGCTCTTGAAGCCACTGAGCTCAAGTGCCTTTAGCATTCGACGTTTCCATGAGTAAGGATGTTAAATAGATTTCGACGCGTTCGCGGTGGGAAATGCGTGCTTGCGCGATCGGGGTGCGGAATCAATGGTACGAAGGAACAACTTTTTATCGCGCGAATCTTTCTTTGACGTTTGACCACCAGGATGCTTGTTTTACTTCTGACTCTTCGCTGAAGATGATCTCACTTTTTACGACATCTGGCTTGTATTGTCGACCGACTTTGGGCATCGCGTCGATGGCTAATCTTGCGTTGAGCGTCCCTTCGTTCATCGCATGGCGGGACAATCGCAACAGCGACGCATATCCGTGGCCTGTTTGTGCGATCGTCTGGAAGACATCGGACACGCGATCCGAACAAACGGTTTTGGACGTGTTGTCAGCCTGATAGGATGCGACCGAAACTGTCCCGTCCCCGTTTGACTTCACGGTCAGACCTGATTCGACGTATAAAAATTTGTCGCTGAAGGTTTGCGAATTATTGAAGATCAAAATCTCCGCGCGTTCTCGTCGGGCAAAATGCAGCAGCGGTTCGGATTCATTGTCGATGATGCTCAGATAATGATCATCAGCCAACCACTGGCTCTGCACGACGGGGTGGCTTGGGTTTTGTAAGCGCAACGCCCGAAACGCTCCACACCGTGTTTCGTCATCTAATTCGCTAAGTAAGCCGATCAACGTCTGTTCGGATTGACCGTTGTCAATCGACGCCAGCGCTGTGAGTGCTTGCCAACGGAAGGCGGGTTCGGCGAGCGCAGCTTCTCGCAGCACCGAGACGCCATCGTCCTTGCCCAGATACGCCAATGCCTGCGCCGCGTAAAAACGGATGGGCAGTTGATGGTTCTGCAGCGATCGAACCAAGGTCGGTACCGCTTGCCGCCCGATGCCTTCTAATCGCACCGCGGCCAGACCCGCAGAGACAGGGTCGCCCATTTGTTCTTCCAGCAAATCAAGCCGATTGACCAGGGCTTGGGCATCTTCGGCGAACGCCAAATTGGAGACCACTTGCGCGTAACGGCCCACGCTATGGCGGTACTGTTTGGGGATCTTCAAAGCGACCACTTGATCGGTTTTGGCTTCGGCGACATTCTTCAGTCCACCGCCGGTGGAGATTGTGAAACGGCGGTTGAGGGCGGAACTGATCTGTGTTGCGGTTCTGACCGATCCGCTGCCTTTCCGCATCAACAATGATAGATCACGATCAATGTTGGCGCGACCGCCGCCAAGAATGACGCCCTTGAGTTTGCCCGTGGCGTCTGGGTTGCTTTTAAAAGTCGCGTTGGTCAACACACGTCCGATGCCGACAGCCTTGAGGTGACCTTCTTTGACCGTGTTGCCTAATTTTGCGGTGTCGTACAGCCGCGTGTGGATCGCAAAACCATGTTCCAGCGAGGTCGCTTCGGTGTCGCGCAGGGCTTGGATTTCGAGGTCGATGCGATCACCTTTGCGGACGCCCGGCGGCAGGAAGCTGCGGCACAATACGATTTCGCTGTCTTTGCTTTTGATCAGATCGGCGGTGTCGACGTCGAGGTCCAACCGTTCGAGTTCTCGTTCTAATCGTCTTCGGAGTTCGCCCGGTTTCGCGGCACTGCCGGTCGATTTGAGCTGAGTCACCAAGGCGATGCCTTCGATCTTTTCGCCGCGCAGGCCCGCCATCTTGCAGATGGAAGCGATGTATTTTGTTTTTGCGACTGCGTTTTCAGCGGAAGCGGCGACAACATCATTGTCGGGGCTTTGACCACGCTTGACTAAGTTCTGGCACCCGCTGGTGGCGACGACCAATCCGCAGAGAAAGATGCGGCGACTGATCGCGGCCAAGTCGGTGGTTGCTGGCGAAGCGGTATTTTCTGACTCAAGTAAACCCATCGTACGGCCTTCCGTGGCGTTATTGGGGAACGGTGAGGGCAAATTTGTGTAGGTATATTTTCGGCCCAAGGGGCGACATTAAAAATGTTGCCCGCCGCTGTCAATTGATGTTTCGCTAGCAGCAACGGATGGGGTGTTGGTGGGGCCGTTAGATCAGCAAAGCACAGCCTTCTTTTGATTGGGCAGCAAAGCACAAATCCCAACCCTCTACGTGAGGGCTGGGTTTTAACAAGCTTAAGAAACGCATTCGAACCCCACTCGCCATAGCGACGGTGATGGTTCCTAAAGATCTAAGACAGATCTAAGTCGTTATCTATCGACGACTACGGAGAACGCATGTCAACACGCCCAATCCCAAGAGACATGCCGAAAAGGGTTCGGGAACGGCACTGGTGCTGGTTACCGAAAGGATGATTGGTCCCGTTGGCGTACCAAAACGAAAATCAGGCCCAGTCGAAATCGACGAAATGTTGCCACTGGGATCGTTAAATGACCTTAATAGTTGAAATTATATGTTTCGATGCGAAGTTCTCGGAAAAAGATCGTATCAGCGCGAGTTGAGGCTTATAGTTGAGTCCAGACCCAACAGTGGATCCTTCGTCTGCTGGGTTTTAAATGCCTGAATTTCTCTCAGAGGAGATCAAACCATGCGAACGTTGTTAATATTCCTCATCGCGATTTCCTTCGGCTCAGTGTCTTCCGCTCAAACGATTGTTGTTGAAGACACCCATCTTTGGCTCTGAAGTTGTTCAGCTCTCATTCACGTAGGCAACGAAAAACGGCGAAGCCGAATGGTGCGACTTCGCCGTGTATTTCTTTTCGCTTTGAGCGATAACGAATCGTTCATCTGAACGATCCTAACAATGCACTAAGCATTTTCCTGCTTGGTGACGTACATTTCTTGAACCGTGAAAACGATGGCTGCTAAAGCTCCGCCGATAAGTGGACCAACGGTGTGCAGTACAATGTTTTGCATCGCTTCGGGTGAACCGCCAAGTACGCCCTTGATCACGTTAGGACCGATGCCAACGGCGGGGTTGAATGCTCCTCCGGAGATTCCGCCACCGGCAAACGCAGCCACGACGACGGTGAAACCGATGGCCAAGCCGTAGAACGAATTGCCCTTGGTTCCTGCTGAAGTCGCGGTTTGAAGAACCACCAAAGCAAGTGCGAAGGTGAACAAGATCTCGACAATCCAAGGTCCAGGGCTGGTTAGTGTGTAAGGCGCACTAGGTGCAGGGCCGAAGAAGTTTGATACAGCCGCGGCGTCAGCGGTTTCTGCCACCGGTGCGATGACAATGCTGACCACCCATGCGGCGGCAAGAGCACCGGCAACCTGGACAATCCAATAAGGGACGAGGTCCGCTTTGCTCATGGCACCACGAATTGCGGCGGCCAATGATACGGCAGGATTGTAATGGCCACCCGAAACGTGGCCTCCCATATAGACCATGATCATCAACGAACAACCGATCGCCAGTGGTGCCATGGCGACGCCTTGGGTGACGGTCAGGCCGATGGTCAGGACGAGAAAAAACGTACCGATAAACTCAGTCAAATACTTTGCAGACACGATGTCTCCTTTGGTGGAAAAGTTAAATAAGTGGTCGGAGGTTGCGGGGCACTGTTACTTAGGAATGAACAGCGCGGGCAACCGAAAAGGATTTTGGGGGGATGTCAACAACAAATCCGCTGACTTTGCATGTTACGAATTTGCTATCACAGCAACGAGTCTTCCCGGGGACGTTTTTCGGGAAATGGTCGCGACATGCCGGAGAATGCCGGAAATTGTTGATTTTGAGCGGCTATTTCGAGTGTGACAGCAGAGGCAGGCCAGCGTTTTGTCAAGCTGGACAGTTAGCAGTTTCGCTGGAAATAGGCCGTGGCTGAGGTTCTCAATTGGGTGGCAAAGGCGTTTCGATCGACCATCAAAACAACTTGTATCAAGGAGTTGCAGCAGATTCTTAGCGCAGCGTTTCTTCTTTGTTTAAGGGCGGTGGATTAGGCCACGAATCTTGGCCGCGATCGTAGGGCCGGTTCCCAACGGCCAATTTTGGCCGCCATCGAGAATCTTGGACGGGCAAGAACCCTTTTCTGCTGCATCGTAAAACGGCTGCGATGCTACGCCGACGGCGCGCGGCAGGTTGCTCACAAATGCATTCATTTGTGCTAGATTGATTAATAAGTTTTATGTTCCCAACTTCATTATGCTCAATTGATAAAGGCGAATTCCATTTCTGCTTATCCTGACGAACGATTCAATGAGGAACTGGAAGCGGACAACGTCCTCCAGCTGCAGCTCGACTACTCCATCGTCCGCGCCGCCTACGAAGAAGTCGAAGCGATTGTATCGGCAGACTACTTTGAAGGGGTGAAGGAATGCGAAAACACCGGCATTGGGTTACGCTCTTTCTGTCCCGGCTGGAACGGTGATTTGCGATGGATCTCTTCGGTCAACGAAACGGCGTTTGCTTTTTTTGATCGGTACTTCGATAAACTTGGCGTGGTCGAAAAAACGAAAGCGATCATCGGTGACTGCGGTGACTTGATCATGTACTCCGGTTTTTTCGTGGTCAGGAGCCACACCAAAGAGCCCTATTACCATTTCGATTTCTCACCCGAGGTCGGGCTCAACGCGTTCACGCTGATGACGCCTGTCACGCCAATCGGCGACGCGGGCAACTTGCTCTATCACGACGCCTACGAAGAAGAACGTGTTTATAAATACGCCTGCGGCACGGCGGCCTGTTTCGGTGGCGGGTTTTACCATTCGACGGAGCCGTTTGAATCATCCGAGCCTTATGTTTTTCTCTGTTTCACCTTTGGTGTTAATGACTTGGAGCACTGGGATGCCATTGCCGACGCGGCGGCCGAACAGAGCCCCATTTATCGTCACCCGACGCGCGGGATCGTGAAGTCGGGGATTGTTTAGTCCTGTCGCTAGGGGGCAGGGCAGGGGAAGTTTATCTGATACGATAGTTCCTCATGACGGTCGGTCAGGTAAGCCATTCGCCTTTTTTAAGCAACGCGCAGAATCTCAAACATGTACCTTTTCTTCGACACCGAAACGGCTGATTTGCCGCGGAACTTTGACGCGCCCGAAACGGACATCCACAACTGGCCGCGCATTGTTCAGATTGCTTGGGTTGTGGGGCGATCGCTGGAGACCATGGCGACCCCGCAGGTTCATCTGATCAAACCCGCGGGATTTAATATTGCGCGCGGGGCATTCAACGTGCATGGGATCTCCAAAGAGAACGCGGAAACCAATGGCGTTCCGCTCAAACCGGTGCTCGATTCCTTTCTTCAAGACGTCGCCGCGGCCACCACCGTCATCGCACATAATATTGAATTTGACACCAAAGTCATCGGTGCAGAATGTGTTCGAAACAGCGTCGCAAACCCGATTCGTCAAAAAAAGATGCGTTGTACAATGAAGGAAGCGGCCACCTATTGCCGCATCCCGTCCAAACGTGGTTTCAAATGGCCTCGTTTGACCGAACTGCATAAGAAACTCTTCAACGAAGATTTTGCGAACGTGCATGATGCGTCGAGTGATTGCTTGGCGTGTATGCGGTGCTTTTTCGAGCTGCAAAAGCTGAAGGTGATGTGAGATAGCGTTCCCGAGTCCTGCAAGTCTCTAGGATCCGCTGGATTCGTGGCCTCATCCACTACCAAAGTATTTGGCAAAATGCCGTACTTACCCTTCGTTGAATCAGAAATTTTACCTCCTCCAACATAGAAAGTTCTTGCTGATGAAACTTGACGTCATGGTTGTCGCGCCTCATCCCGACGATGCGGAATTGGGGATGGGCGGTGCCATAATGCGGATGTTGGATGCCGGTCTGGTCGTCGGCGTGCTGGATCTGACCTCGGGTGAACCGACGCCTTACGGATCACTGGAGAAACGCGCCGCCGAAACCAAGGCCGCGACAGAGATCCTAAAATTGCCTTGGCGCGAAAATTTGGGTCTGCCCAATCGCAGTCTGGTTGCTGACCTAGAGTCGCGGAAACTTCTGGCGGAGCAATTCCGGCTGCACCAGCCGAAATGGATCTTTGCGCCTTACTGGGAAGACGCGCATCCCGACCATTTGGCCGCGACCGAACTGACCGAAGCGGCGCGATTCTGGGCCAAGCTATCCAAAACCGACATGCAGGGCGAAAGGTATCATCCACAGCGCATCTACAATTACTACTGCGTCCATCTGAAAATGAATGCTCGGCCCGCCTTTATTTTGGACATCAGCGACTACTGGGAGCGCAAGATTGCGGCGATCCGTTGCTTTCACAGCCAATTCATCCAAGGCCGCGATGACGCCAACGGTTCCTTTGTGGACAAGTTGCACGATGAAGCAAGCTATTGGGGGAAGTCGATCGGCGTCAAGTATGGTGAACCCTTTGCCTCGCGCGAGCCGATTGGATTGACCGGTTTGGGTGAATTAATCTAAGATTTTGAGCCTTGAGAAGAACAAAACTGATTCATTTGAGTTAAATTCGTTAACAACTTCCATTTCTGCTGACCAACAAGGAGATTTTTGTGGCACATCCAATGAACCACGATTCCGATCAAAATAAGTCTCGTCGTGACTTTCTCAAAACTGGCACCACCGTTGCGGCCACGGCGGCCACCGTTGGTGCTTTGGCGACGCCAAAGTTAGCGCTGGCGAAGTCTGCTCATGCGGCCGGGTCGGACACGGTGAAAATTGGTTTGGTCGGTTGTGGAGGTCGCGGCGCAGGCGCGGCGATCCAAGCGATGAACACGACCAGTGGAAATGTGGAACTGGTTGCTGTGGGCGACGTGTTCGCCGATCGGATGGAATCGACGTTGGAACAGGCCAAAACCGAACACGGTGAAAAGGTCCGCGTCAACGAAGACACTTCTTACATCGGATTGGACGCCTACAAATCCGTCATGGATTCCGATGCGGATCTTGTGATTTTGGCGACGCCGCCGGGTTTCCGTCCCATGCACTTCGAAGCGGCCGTTGATGCGGGTAAGCACGTGTTTATGGAGAAGCCTGTTGCTGTGGATGCGCCGGGCGTGCGGAAGGTGCTGGAGAATGGTAAAAAGGCCGCCGAGAAGAATTTACTGGTGCAGGTCGGTCTGCAGCGCCGGCATGAAAGAGCCTATCGGGAAACGATCGAGCAACTGCAAAACGGCATCATCGGAGATCTGCTTTACAGTCGCGTCTACTGGAACAGCAACGGCGTTTGGGAACGGCCGCGTAAGCCCGGTGATTCCGAACTGACCTACCAGATGCGGAACTGGTACTACTTCAATTGGCTTTGCGGCGACCACATCGTTGAACAGCACATTCATAACTTGGATGTGATCAACTGGCTGATGGACGACTATCCTGCAACGGCCCAAGGGATGGGCGGTCGTTTGTTGCGAAACGGCGTCGATCATGGCCAGATCTTTGATCATCACTTTGTCGAGTACACTTATGCCAACGGTCATAAGATGTTCAGCCAGTGCCGACACATGCCGCAGTGTTACAAAAATGTGTCCGAACACGTCGTTGGGTCCAAAGGTTCGGCCGACATCAGCGCCGGAAGAATTTTTGACACCGAAGGCAAAGAGATTTTCAAATGTGGCGAAGGGCCGGGGCAACGTTTGGGCCACCAGCAAGAGCACCACGACCTATTCGCAAATCTGGCTCAGGGCATCCTTCCCAACGAAGCGGAGTATGGGGCCAAGAGTACGATGACGGCGATCTTTGGAAGATTGGCGACCTACAGCGGCGTTGAGTTGGATTGGGCTTCTGCAATCAATTCCAACGTCACGTTAGCCGAAAATTTGGAGGCGCTGGAGAATCTCGAGAGCGAAGCACCGCTGAAGCCAGACGAAGACGGAAACTACCCGGTCGCTCGTCCGGGTGTCGGTGCCGGGGAGATCATTGACTGGGAGATTAAGAAATCTGCCAGACGCAAAAAGAAGAAGGTAAAAGAGAAAGAGAAAGACAAAGACAAAGAGCCTGCCAAAGCGAAAGAACTTTAGTCGTTGAGCGTTATTCGTGGGGCCGGTTCCCACCGGCCGTTTGGATCAAGGCAGGGCGTGGCCGGTAGGAACCGGTCCTGCGCCTTTTTCCGCACGTTCCTTGGAAGTGCGGGACTCGGTGCCTCGGCCTCTACGCCGATTTACAAACATGATCCGGTAAAACGTGATCTGTAAAAACGTAAGCTGCTAGAACCTGACGCAGTGAGGGGCTTAAGCTGCCTTTTTCGACTCGGAGTTTAGCGATGGCGATTGAGCCGCCATCTTCTCGATTTCCAGTCGACTGTGGACGAAGAATTCTTCGTCTTCGTAGTCTTGGATCAAAACGACGCTGCTGGGGTGCAGCATGCGTGGCAGAAACATTTGCGTCGCTTCGAAGTCTTCTTCTTCGAATCCGGCGGAAATGATCACCATATCAGTGCGGACATGCGCGTTGGCGATGCGTGGCAGCGCTGACGCAAGATCGCCGGGGACCAATTGAGTCTTTGCGTCGATGGCGTTCAGCTTCCGATGCATCTCGATCAGTTTCAAGGGCGATTCATCTTCTTCCCGCGCGTCGAACAAGTCGACGCCGGTGTATTTGATTTTAGTGTCGCCGTTGAACTTTTGCGCGACGGCCAACATATTGCAGCAGCGCTGCCCATCGGCCATGCCGATCTCTACGATCGAACTGACGCAGCGCTGCTTAATCAGTTTGTAGATCAAACGGTCAGGCGCGGGTTTGCTTAACCAAGTCATCTGGAAATACTTCAACGCAGAAATTGGCTTCACGAGATCGACCTCAGCGACTTTATGGCGACGGTGGTTGGGAGAAATATCTACCTATCTCATCGGGTGGCGACTTCTGGAAATCCAACCGCGCGGTGATAGCTACTCAAGGCTTCTATCGTTCCCCACAGCTTTCCATTGCTGTGCAATCGGCATAATCGTTAAAGTCGATTGCTTGACGAATCTACCGCGATTTTCGTGAAGAATTCGAACCCGCTGGCACTTGGGAAACGTACTGTTGCCAGCAACCGTTACCGCTGGATTGGCGGCAACCAAGCGAACAGATACTCCCCGCGCCAACAAGGGATCTACGGCGCAAAATTGACCAGGATGGTTCGGCTTGTGCGTCAGCGCGACTGACAAGCCGCATGGTCTCGCGCGACAAAGTGCAACGATGTCACGATCCTCCCGCCCCAATCGCCAATCGCGATTACGTAGGTTCGAAGAATTTGAAAAACGGTTGGTCATGTCGGCTCAGGCCGTCGCCAGCGTTTTGCCTGAGTTTGACACGGCAACGTCTACGGTACAGCCTGTGGACCAAGTAAACGTAACGACTTTCGCGGATTCGCAGACCACCAATCTTTCCACAACCACCGCCGCCGCAGCGATCGGCGAAAGCTACGGGCTTGATGGCACCGGACAGACGATCGCGATCATCGACACCGGCATCGCGTTTGATCACATCGCATTAGGAGGCGGTTTCGGCGAAGGCCACCAAGTCGTCGGCGGCTACGACTTCGCGGAAAACGATGACAACCCTTACGACGACGGCAGCACCGGGTTCCACGGCACTCACGTCGCCGGAATCGTTGGCAGCAACGACCTGAAATATCGCGGAGTGGCTCCCGGCGCTGATCTGGTGGCGCTGCGCGTGTTTGACGACGCCGGCAACACGGAGCTGGAATGGATCGAACAATCATTGCAGTGGGTACACGACAATCTTGATTCCTTCGAAAATCCTATCACGACTGTGAACCTGTCGTTAGGAACGTCGCCCAATGAAACCTACTTGGAAGTGCTCAACGATGAACTTCAGCAATTAAAAGAGGAAGGCGTTTTCATCAGCGTGGCCGCGGGCAATTCGTTTGGAGAGGACGGCGCGGAGGAATTGGCTTATCCCGCCAGCAGTGAATTCGTGGTGCCTGTCGCCAGTCACGATGGCAGTGGAAATTTAAGCGACTTCAGCCAACGCGCCTCGCACGTGCTGACCGCACCGGGGGAAAGCATCACCAGTACTGTTCCTGACCACTTGTTCTTCGGTTCGCGCAGCGATTCATTCCTGGGCACCAGCGGCACCAGTCAAGCCGCTCCTTATGTGGCTGCCGCCAGTGCGTTGCTGCGTCAAGCGAATGAGATCGCGGGCGTGGCCGACATTGATCAGGACCTGCTTTACGATCAATTCATCAGCACCGCCGACAGTATCTACGATTCGGCGACCCGGCAAAGCTATGCCCAGATCAACCTCGCCGCGGCACTCGATTCGGTCTTGGGAGAGAACGCGTCGCCGGTGACGCCTGATCCGACCGATAACGCGGCAAGGCCTGACGCTTCTCCGGTTCAGACCGCGCCCGTCAGCACAGGCGTGGTTGAGTTAGAGCTGAACGATGGCGTGTTGAAGATCCACGGCTCTTCGGCAGACGATCACGTCAGCGTGACGGCCGTGGAGAACCAGCAGATTTCGGTTTCGATCAACGGGCAGAGCCAGCGATTCGATGAAAGTGCGGTCGAGTTTATTATCTTCAACGGCCAAGACGGCGATGACGCTGTCGAGGTGAACCTAAGCGGGACTGATGATCAGGTACAGATCCTGCAGAATCGAATTGAAATTCGCAATCAACAGTTCACGCTCCGCGCACGTGGAATTGAAAACGTGGACCTTGACAACGGCGACGGCAATGATTCGCTCTACATCGAGGGATCTCAGTTTGACGACGTCGTCAAAGCCAGCGGCAAATCGGTGTTGTTTCAGAACCAGCAGTTCGCGGTCAGTGGCGGTGCATTTCGAAGCGCCTACGTCTTGGGCGCACTGGGAAATGACTTGATCGAGCTAGAAGGAAGCGACCAAGAGGACCGTTTCGCGCACGCCGAAGAACGTACTTTTCTGCGGTCGCAGCAATTAGAATTGATCGCCAAAGGTTTCGAAAACGTAACCGCTGACGGCAAAGGCGGAGCGGATATTGCCAACATTATTGGCACCTCAGCCCGGGACCAGATTGACGTCGATCAAGATGCGGCGGTCGTCACCGGCGGACGCACCGATGCTTCGATCGAAGGCTTCGAACGTACCAACGTCATCAATACCGATGCCCAAGACCGAGTGACCTTGAATGGGTCTGATGGGGATGAGACGCTTCATTCGAAGAACAATTCGGCGATCTTGGTCAGCGAAAAATTTTCAAACTACGTCAGCAACATCAGCAACGTCACGGTGAACGCTTCGGAGGGTAACGACGAGGCGTATCTGTTGGGATCCGCGGGTGACGATCATCTCCAGCACACTGCTGATGCAACTGTGCTTGAGAATGCCGAAGGTAAAATTGCGATCAAGGGCTACGATCTGGTGGTCGGGCGATCGACTGGCGGAAACGATACGGCTGAGTTTACCGGCAGCGATCAGCGCGAGGCATATTTTGCGAACGTCAACACAACGCAATCGACCGCGCGCAACGGGGACACGGTGCGAGCGATCGGGTTTGGAGAAACCAGCATTGACGGTGGCGGCGGAGATGACGCGATCGCCTTTCGCGGCGGCCAGCAAAACGAATCATTGCGAATCAATTTTGATGATGCAGAATTCGAAACGACGCTGCAACTGTTACGGTTGACCAATGTCGAAAATAGCAGATTCGATGGTGGAGGCGGTGAAGATCGCGTCGAAATCAACGACGTGCAAAACTTGGATCTGCTAAGTGCGATCGGCGACCAGGCGCGTGCCGTTTTAAGAAATCACACGGCCGAATTTACTGACGTCGACAGCATTGAAGCAAACGCCGTCGAGGCAGCGATTGCGGCGTACGATCTTGAGTCGATTGATTTTGAGTACAACCTAAACGGTAAGTGGTTCGATAAGGATGAACTGGGAATGTAGGTTGAGAGTTATACTCACTGCAGTCCAGAGGACGAAACAAGAACTGCCGGTGGCGTCAGCCCGATGCCACTTATTTTGGATTTATGATGTTCGAGAGACATTTTTTTGCTGGGTTGATCATTGGTCTGTTTAACGATTAGCCGGCAGGCGACCTCGTTTTGCCCCACCAAACACGGTCGCCTGCCGGCTTGTCGTTAAACTGTTGTCCGGTGCCTGCTAAAAATGAGTGGCATTGAGCGTCAGCCACCGGACCAGCGATAAAGTAAATAATAGCCCCAACCGATTCCGGTGGCTTATGCCACCGGCAGTATGTGTGCCGCCCTCTGGGCTGAAAATAATTTCAAGACGCTCCGAGTTCCTTCGACCGCCGCGTTGCCGATTCGACGGCTTGGATGATGGTGCCGCGGAAGTCGTTCATCTCCAGAACTTTTAGGGCTTCGATGGTTGTGCCGCCGGGGCTGGTGACGCGATCACGCAGAACCGCCGGATGTTCGCCGGACTGTTGCACCAGCTTCGCCGAACCGATGACCGTTTGAATGGCTAATTCGCGCGCGATGTCGCGCGGAAGCCCGTTGAGGACGCCACCGTCGACCAGCGCTTCGATGAACGTGAACACGTAGGCCGGCCCAGACCCCGACAGTCCCGTCACCGCGTCCAGTAATGTTTCCGATACTGACGTGACGCATCCGACCGAAGATAATAGTTTAGAAACGGTCTCTAATTCTTCGGTGGTGACTTCGGGCGAAGACGCGATTCCTGATGCGCCTTCCATGATCAGGCTGGGCGTGTTGGGCATGACGCGCACGACGCGGTCGAGCCCAGTTGCCTCGGTGATCTTCTCGATGGTGACGCCCGCCATGATCGAAACAATCAATGGCGATCGTTCGGATGCGGACAGTGCCTTGGCGATCGCCGCCGCGTCAACGGCATCACCTAGGTACTGCGGTTTGACCGATAGAAAGACAATGTCGCAGGCCGCGAATAGCTGAGCGTTGTCGGAGCGGATTTCGATCGGCGCTGAAATCTTTTTCTTGAAAGCGTCCTGAGAGGCTTGGCTGGGATCGGCGATCTCGAATTTGATTGAGGAATCGGCTGAAGAGATGCCGCTGGCGAGCGCTTGGGCCATCTGGCCGGCTCCGATAAATCCAATAGTTGTCATTGAGAACGCCACGCTTTAGCTTGGGAAAGTTTGTGTAAAAAGTGCCTTAGCAACAGTCGCAAAGCAGTATTCTGACTTCATAACCCGAACGCGTGAGCGAGGGATTGCGTTACCTCGTTCGGCAACCCCTCGCTCACGCGTTCGGGTTGGGATTTATCGCTGAAACTCTACTAAGAGTCCAATTCAGGACAATTCCCTAGGCTACCGATTATGGCAAAAATGCTATCAACCCGAAAGTTGCCTAGACCTCAGTTGCCAAATTTGAAAGACTCCGCAACGTTTACTTTCAACGAATCGTAGATTTTGGATGCGGAAAATGAATATGCGACCACTGACCCCACTGATTGCGATTCTCTTCTTGGTAGCGATCGCACACCCAAGCCACGGCCAAACGCAAGGCTTCGGCGGCGGATGGAACAAAATCCTCCAAGGAATCACCGGCGATCGCACGCCCAACAATTTTCAAGTTCCTCAAAACATCCCGGGCATTCAAAGTATCCCAGGTGTGCAAGGCATCCCGGGTACGAAGGGCATTCAAGGCCTTCCCGATGTATCAGGAATACTGGGAGGGAATCAGAACATTGGTTCGTCGCCAAGTCCATTCTCGAGCTTGCAGAATCTCTTTGGCAAAGGTTTACCCAACTTGGGTGGCAATGCCGTCCCGACCGGCCAAACGGACCTGCTCAGCCGCATGAACCAAAAATCTAAAGACGCCATCGACCGCACCACACAGTGGGCTCAGCAAAAGAAGCAACAGATGACCTCAAAGATGTTTTCGGGAGCTTTGGACAGGCTCAAGCCGCAAGCGTCTCCTGGAGGGCAGGGCAATGGCTTACTTCAAAGCGCTGGCGGAGCGCTGGATTGGCTCAAGCCCAGCGGCAACGTTCCGCTGAACCAACCGCCAATTCGCGCTGCCGAAAATTACGGTCAACAGCCCAGCATCAGATACTAAACCGCCCGCCCGTAAGTCGGGCTCTCAACCCTACCAGTCAAAACGTTTCAGGACCATCTCCTTGCTTCGGCTCAGCAGAACTGCAAGGCCGATTTTCGCATGAACCGGGAGTTTGAGGCTCCGTTTCGGAACCTACGAAATTCACAGCGTCTCGTGCGGAACCTCGCCCCCTCGAATTGCCTGGCGCTCGCGCTGTTTGACGATGTTTGAGTATCCACGACAAACGTCATCGAAAGCGTCAACGTTGTGACGACCATCTCCATTTAAGGCCCGTTTTGATTGGCTCAATTTCGAGGGTTACAGCCGAAAACGTGGTGTATATACTGCTGGGCTGACCCACCTTTTGTTTGGTGCTGAGAGGGAGTAAAATTTTATTCTCTCCCGGAGAAATCTAGTCCGAGTCATCTGTCGATCGAATTCACATTGATTTTCTCCCCAGTTTTCCCTCCACACCCTCCTTGTTAGGATCGTTATGAGTATCTTCAAAAGAGCCTTCCCCTTTGTTTGCATTTTGGTTTTGTGCACCTCGGATGCGTCCTTTGCATACCAGAATTTTTTCGCTGACGCCCAACAGAGAATTGAACAACATCGCAAGACCGATATCTCGGTCGTCGTCGTCGACACCAATGGCCAGCCAGTCCCGGACGCACAAGTTGAATTAAGTATGCGGAGTCATGCTTTTCGATGGGGAACGGCGATTGTTTCCCATCGCATCAACGACAACGTTTCAGCAGACAATTTGATTTATAAGCAGAACGTTCTCCAGAATTTTAATTCAACCGCAATCGAAAATTCGGTCAAGTGGCCGGCTTGGGGAGGTCTCTGGGGAACTTACTTTGGTTGGGGGCAAGCGGAACTTGCATTGGACTGGTGCGATTCCAATAACCTGCCCGTGCGTGGTCACTACTTGTCTTGGGCAACACTAAGTGGCCCTGATGCATGGGGGCCTGATAATCCGGATGCTGACCCTGCTCGGATTGAAGGCGATTTGTTCGCTCATATGGCTGACAAGCTTGCGACTGTTGGGCCCAGGATCAAGGAATGGGATGTTATCAATCATCCGATTGGCTGGGGCCTTACGACCTACCAAGATCTCTATGGTCCCGACATTTATCCCGAGATCGTTTCCATCGCACGTAATCTGGCACCCGCCGGTACGGAACTGTGGATGAATGAAGACGATATCCTCAACGGTGGCTCGGTCTCTGATCAATACGAGCAGGTACTAAACAACTTAAAAGCTTCTGGACAGACTCCCGACGGGATCGGAATTCAGGGTCACTTCAAAAGTTCATGGGGACGCAACAATCCGGATACAGCCGAGCGGATTTACGATCAACTTGAGCGGTTTTCAGCAATTGTTCCTCGTTTGCAGCTGACGGAGTTCGATATTGATGTCGGTGTTTTCGACACCGACGGAAATCTGATTAGCTACGACGCACAAGAACACGCGCGATTGATGAATGATTATTTGATTAGCATGTTTAGTCATCCGGCGTTAGAAGGAATCACGATGTGGGGCTTCTGGGAAGGGGCTCACTGGTTGCCCGAAGCCGCCCTGTTCAACTCAGACTGGACTGAACGTCCGGCCTTGGATGCTTACCGCAATCTGGTATTCGGCCAATGGTGGACCGACGAATCTGGACAGACAGGTCAAAGCGGCCAGTACTTGGCGAGAGGTTTCAAGGGTGAGTATCAAGTCACTGTAACGCACGGTGGACGCGACTATGACGTGACATCGAGTTTTGATGGTAGCACGTCGGGACAGGTTGTGATCACCGTTGCTGCAACAACGCCTGCGCCAACTCCGGATCCAACACCAGATCCAACACCAGATCCAACACCAGATCCAACTCCAACTCCAACTCCAACTCCAACTCCAACTCCGGATCCAACACCAGATCCAACACCAGATCCAACACCAGCGCCTACTCCAGATCCGGGACCAGCGCCCACTACTAATTCAGCGGACTTCAACGGGGATGGCGTCGTTAACAGGACTGATTCAAAATTATACGTCAGCCTGTTTCGCCAAACGACAAAAAGTGGCGGCTATCGAGAGGACTTGGACACCGACGGAGATGGAGTTGTCGATAGGAGCGACTATGACTTATATGTTGCCAACTACAGGGCTGCCCTAGCGGCACCAGCGCCAACTCCGGCACCGGAACCTACTCCAGAACCTACTCCAGAACCAGATCCGGCGCCTGCACCAGATCCTACTCCGGATCCTGCTCCTCCAACGACCTCCGCAGACTTCAATGGAGATGGTGTTGTAGACAAGAGGGATACTCGCGCTTACGTCAGCCTGTTTCGCCAGACGACAAAAAGTGGTGGCTACCGAGAGGACTTGGACACTAACGGAGATGGAGTTGTCGACAGAACAGATTACGACCAATTCCTTGCCAACTACAGGCTCGCCTTAGGCATTGAACGATAGTACTTCTCTTGTGGACTTAGTAAGAAGTTCTCAGGTGACGAAGAAGCGATAAACGCCCGTCAGGCACTGCCTAACGGGCGTTTCATTTTTGATGCAATTCGGAACCGGCCAATCCAATCAGTAGTCCAATCCCCGCTACAGATACTCATCATTGATGCGCATCTGGCAATAGCTCTCGTACCGCCGCGCGTCGATCTTGCCGTCGGCAACCGCCCATTTGACGCTGCAGTCTTCTTCGTGAGTGTGCGTGCAATCGGGGAAGCGACAATCATTGATGAAGGGCCGGATCTCACGAAAGTACCCGGCAACCTCCTCGGGGATGACGTCCCACAACTGAAACGATCGAATCCCGGGCGTATCAATGAGGTGCCCGCCTGCCGAATCGTCGCCGTTGTTGCTGGCTAAGGGAATCAGCCGGGCTGCGGTCGTTGTGTGTCGCCCTTTTTGATTCTCCTGTGAGACTTGGCTGACCCTGAGCGCCAGTCCCGGTTCGATCGAATTGAGAATGGATGATTTTCCTACGCCACTTTGCCCAGCCACAACGCAGTCGCGCCCAAGAACAAGATCGCGTAGTCGGCTGATTCCTTCTCCGGTAATCGTCGACGTCATGACGACGGGATAGCCCAATTGGCTCCAGACGCCGGCCAGCGGTTGTAAGTCGATCAGGTTCACTTGATCAATTTTATTGATGATGATGATCGGTTGAATGTTTGATTTTTCGGCGGAGACCAGAAACCGGTCGATTAGGTTTGGCTTGAGCGCCGGTTCAACGGCGCTGGAGACGATAAAGGCAAGATCAATATTGGCGGCGATAATCTGCTGGCGTTTGCGGCTGGTGCGGCTGATTTGATTTCGCCGCGCGTTAACGCGCACGATGACGCCCCAATTCTCCTCGGCGTCGGGATCAATTTCGATGGTCACAAAATCACCGGCGACCACGACGTGCTGTAAATCTGTCGCCAGCGACTTCAAAATGCCTCGAACCGTGCATTCGTAGACTTGGCCATCTTCGATTTTGACGAAGCTATTGAGCCCATGAACCGACAGCACGCGTCCCGGCCGCGAATGTTCGGAATCAATATCAAGATCGACTTCGAAGCCGGATTCGGTTTGATCGGAGGTCGTACCGATGACGGTGCGTTTACGGGAAAGATTCCCCTTGCCCGAGAGCCGTTCGCCCGAGACCGTATTTTCCAGCGATTCCGCGTCGTCTTTGAAGTCCTTGGTGAAATCGGTCTTCCGCACGCGCGTGTTCTGGCGTTTGCGGAAATTGGCGCGGATCTTCGATTTGTTCTTCTTCTTTTTCGCCACTTGGACTCGCATCGTTGCAATGAATTGACCACAACAGCATAACAGCTTTAGCCCGCCCTGCACCTAATTATGCCATCAGCAGCGGTATTTGCGTGTAGTGAATTGTGATTTGCCTTTATCGAAACATCGGATGTCGCCGATGAGCGTGGTAAGTGTCAACATTGAGCCCGGTTCGGAGAAGCCAGAGCCCGTTAGAAACGGGGTTCGGATTAATCTGATTTTTGAATCAAAGAATGTTGGAAAACTGGCGTTAAATCATCGAGTCTGCGTTGCCGAAACAAAAGAGTTGGATAACATTGAATCAGTCGGATATTTATTAGCCGGTCCGATACACAAAGCACACCCGTTAAGGCGATCTCCCGTGCCGAAAGTTCTTATCGTGAACGATGCCGGAGACTCAAAGGTCTCGGCTCCGCATTTTGACGATGCAACTCAGGTGGTCGAAACGAATTCGACCGGCAACGCCATCGAACTGCTCGCCGATCAGGATTTTGACGCACTTTATCTGTGCGATTCAAAGCAAGGCAATCAATCGCTGAAAAGGATTCTGCAGAGCGATTCGATTTTGGATTGTGTGCCTTTTGGCATCGCTCTGTTGGATTCTCAGAAACGCATCATCAGAGCCAACCGCCGTTTGTTGGAGGCTTTGGATTCGACCGACTTGACCGGTCAACCTTTCTACGATTGCCTTGGCGAAACGAACATCGTCGGCGACGACCCCAGCCCGCTCAGTTCCGCGATGGCGAAGAAGGTGGCCGTCAAAGCAACATTAAAAGTCGGCGACCGATTTTTCACGATGTTTGCGACGCCGGTGCTCAATTCTGCGGGCGTCTGCGAGCAAATGGTGGTGACGCTGCGGGAGTCCACCGATCAGGTGATCCAGCGGCAGAAACTGGACGCGCTGCATCAAGCCGGTTCGGAACTGACGGATTTGCGTCCGGAAGAAATCTATCAGATGGGCTTTGAGGAACGCATCGAATTACTCAAGCAGAACATCCTTCACTATACGGAGGATCTTCTGAATTTCGATGTCGTTGAAATTCGTGTGCTGAATGTGGAAACCAAAGAGCTCCGTCCGTTGCTGTCGGTGGGGATGGATTCAGGAATCACGCACCGGACGCTGTTTGCCAGCCGCACCGATAACGGCGTGACCGGTTTTGTTGCGGCGACGGGGAAAAGTTATCTCTGCGAAGACACCACCGACGACGACCTTTACATGGACGGGTTGATGGGGGCCAAAAGCTCTCTGACGGTGCCGCTGAAGTACCACGATGAAATTGTGGGGACGTTCAATGTCGAAAGCCCGGAGACGAACCGTTTTACCACGCATGACGTGGTGTTCTTGGAATCTTTCGCGCGGTATATCGCGATCGCGCTCAACACGTTGGAGCTGTTGAACGCCCAACGCACGGACGCCGCCTTGCAAAGTGTTTCGGCGATTCGCAACGCCGTCGGGATGCCCGTCGATGAGATCCTGAACCACACTGTGCAGTCAATCGAAAGTTTCATCGGGCAAGACCCCGAGGTGATTGAGCGGTTGGAGACGGTGCTGGAACATGCTCGCGCGATCAAGCGCGCGATCTGCAACGTTGAAAGCGAAATGGCCCCCGAAGCGGTCCTGCCGACCTGCGTGCAAATTGAGCCTCGCCCTTCCCTACGGAATAAACGCATCTTGGTGATTGACGCCGATGAGAACGTTCGCACATCGGCCCATCTTTTGCTCGAACGCTACGGCTGCGTGGTGGAGACGGCTCATACCGGTCGTGAGTCCATGATGATGGTGCGCCGAATGAGCGCGAAGACGGGCGAGTATGACGCGCTGATCGCTGACATTCGGTTGCCGGATATTAAAGGGTACGAGCTGATGAAGCAGCTGAAGGATTTCTATGGGGATCCGCCTTTGATTCTGATGACCGGTTATGGCTATGATCCGTGCCACACGATCCCCAAAGCCAGAGAAGAAGGCCTGCGAACCAATGCGGTCCTTTATAAACCGTTCCGACTGGAGCAGTTGTTAGAGACGCTAGAAGCGACGGTTGCCCGCGACGCTCGGCCGCTGAGTTCCAAGTAGACAGCGGCATGGCGGCTAAGTGCCGACTACTTATTCAATGGACCTAAGCCGTAGTGGATTTTGTTAAAAATCCCTTGTTGCGGCTGCTTTCAAACGCTCCATCTCTTTGCACCATTTCGGTGATTGTTGACTGACCAACAGGCCATGGATCGGCATCCAGGAGCTTTAACAAGGCTCCACTACCTCACCAGACCAGGACAGCCGACCACAGCTTATCGGGTCACTCGCCGAGCGCGACCTCGTATTCTTCACCGTCAAAAAGGACGACGTCGCCCAGTCTCAGCTTCATCTTGCGACGCTTTTCCACCTTATCGTTGACTATCACCTCGCCCGCTTGGATCAGCAGTTTCGCTTGTCCGCCGGTGGGAACGCCACAGGATTGCAGGAAATGATCCAATTGGATGGTGGGTTCGGCTGAGCCCGAGGTTGGTTCTGGATTTTCTGAAGCCATTGTGGCGAAGCCTTTAACTTTGTGGGCGACGAACGTAGATTGTTTGCCGCCAATGTGGTGTAATTGCTGATCGGAGATTTTACGAAAAACCACAGCAATGTTTTGGAACTTGGATAATTGATGCAGGACCCAACCTTTTTCTCTTTGCGCGGCTTTATGAAGTCGGGCACCAACTGGCTGGGCAGTTTACTCAGCAGTCATGAAGAAGTCGACTGTATTGGCGAATATCACTGGCAAGAAATCGTCGGCAAACTCAATCCGCTTCTGCATTCTCAGCCGATTTACTCCGATCCCGAATATCGCGAATTTACCCGTGCCAAATTTGATGCGCTGATTAAAGATGTGCTCAAGAAAAAGGCGCATCCTGACGCTCGTGTCATCGGTGAACGAACGCCCCATTCGATCGAACCGGTCACTCTGCGCGGCGTGCCTCACATTTGCATCGTCCGTGACGGGCGGGATGTTCTGGTCAGCCGCGCGTTTCATCTCTACAACAACCCGCAGGCCCATCGCCTGTTCAAACGCATTCCTGCGATGGCGAAAACGTTTGAATTGTTCAAGCAAGACGCTTTCTACTTCCAAAAGAACCCTGATCAGTTGATGTGTCATGAAGTGATGGTGCGCGAAAGTGCCATCTGGTGGCGCGACCATGTCATTGGGGACAAAACGGCAGCCCAGCGGTATCCAAATCTTAAAACGTGTTTTGTTAGGTATGAAGATTTGCACGCCGACACCGAAGGCGAACGTGCGCGGCTGTTTGAGTTTCTGGGCGTCGACCCGAAACGGTGCGGTCCGATCGAGGGCGATCTGAGTCCCGGTTTTGAGAAGGAGCGGCCCAACGAGTTTCTGCGAAAAGGTGCCGTCGGTGATTGGAAAAATTACTTCACCCCCGCGGCGACGAAGTGGTTCAAGGAAGAGGCGGGGGAAGAGTTAATCGCCCAAGGTTACGATGAACCATGGTGATCGTTCTGATCAGTGCCGCGCAAAGTCAGTTATTGTAGTGGATGAGGCCACGAATCCTGCATCTGCATTCAACGACGCCCTAAACGATGTATTGGGTGCCGGAATGAAACGGAGTTATGACGTAAAGATCAAAGGGTAATGTAGGGGCCGGACTCGTGGCCTCGTCCACTACCTTATACCGTTTTCGACCCTTCTTCAGTGACGCTCAAATACTTTTACTATGCTTCCCAACTGAAACGGAACGACCTCGTAGAATCTCGGATGCTAAAATCATTTTTGAAATATCTGAAGGGTTTCCATCCGCGCGTGCGCTGCACTCGAAAGATCAGCCGCTTGCTGGCACAAGGCAACCTGCCTGCTGCGGAGGAGATCGCAAGCAGAACGCGTCATAAGTATTCGGCCAACCCGACCGTGATCATTTTGTACGCCAAAGTCCAATCGGCGCTGCAAAACCATGACGCGGTTTCGGAATCGCTGTCTGGGATTTCGAATCTATCAGCGGCCCCAGAACATCTGCTCTTTGAAGCATCGTTGTTGCTGCAGCAGGCAGGAGGCAACGAACTGGCCAAACGGTTTTTGCAACACCTTGATGAAGCACGCCATTTTTCGGCGGCGTCCAAAGCGCTCGCGATGCAGGCATTAGACGACCGAGACTACGACGAAGCGGTTGAACTTTTCACGCGCTCTGTCGCTCACGGCGAAGATGCCAGTTGGGGGGCGGTGATACGCGCGGTCGAGGAATGTGCGCTTGCGGCGGCCGAAGCGTCGCGGAAATGGTTGGTGGATTTTGACTATCGCGGTGGTGCTCCCAAATTCTATTTTAAATTGCTCAGCATTTTCGATTCCAAGTGTGGCGATTTTGAATCGAGCCGCCGCAACATTCAAAAAGCCACTGCGCAGTCTTTGGCAGCGTCCGGTCGCAAGCTTCCTTTGGTTGAAAATGGACCGCCGCTGCCACCTAAATTCTTGATCATTGGCGCGATGAAATGCGGTACAACGACGCTGCATCAGTTGATCGCAAGCCATCCGAAGTTTGTGGCTCCAATCGAAAAGGAGATACAGTTTTTCCAGTTCTCATCGCTTCAGCGGGACTGGTATCTCGACCATTTTCCGCGGCTTGATCAATCCGGGGGCTACTTTACCGGCGACGCCAGTCCGGGGTACTACGCGTTTGATATTGTTCAACGCATTGCGGAAATGATTCCGGATGTCAAATTGCTGTTTATCCAGCGGGACCCAGCGGACCGCGCCATTTCCCATCTCCGCCACAACAATCGTATCGGATTCAGTTCGGTCGACGTCCGCGCGACCATCAGAGACATCGACGAACTGGAAAGGATGATTTGTGATGATCCCGAACGTGCCGAGGACGCGCTGCTAGAGAAAATCCGAAGCAGAACCAACTGCAACATGTTTCTTATTCTTGGATTGTACGAACTGCTGCTGCGCCGATGGAGAAAACGTTTTGGTGCCGATCAGTTGATGGTGTTGCAACTTGAGGAACTCAACGAAGCGCCTACCGCGGTGATGCGAGAAGTGTTTGAGTTTCTGGAGGTAGAGCCAGTGCCGATCGAAATGGTTCGAGAGAACTCGGGCGAATATGTCCAAACCGACGAAACGACGATGCGTGTGAAAGCTCGTTTGCGAGAGTTTTACCAGCGCGTGGAAGAACGCACGACGTAGAAGACGGGACGGTCGGCGATGGTTACCTAAAACGCCACGCCAGTCCGAACGAACAACGTGTCTTGCAGGTTCAGATCGTCGATCGGATTGGAACGGTAAACGATCTCTCGTTCAAACGCATACCCGAAATCGACGAAACCCGTGACGCGCCGCGGTCCGATCCATTCCAAGCCAGCATAGGCGCGGACGTCGTTGATGTCGGCTTGATCATTGGATCCGTCAATGCGTTCGATGGCCCAACTGCCGCCGCCGTATTCGCCACCGACGTAAGCCCATGCTTCGTATTCGCCCAGGTTGGGAATACGATGCGATAGTTTGGTGCGGGGGAAATACAAATCCAATTTCATGTCTGGATTGGGGGACATAAACAATCCCACCGCCGGCAACATTTTGATACGGACGCGATCAAGATATTCGATGCCCAGTTTTCCGACGGTGTAGGAGTTGATGCGTTGCCAGCCCAACAGACGGCCGGTCAGCCGAAGGGAATCTGAGGAGAAGTTTTGATAGTCGCTGTAGACGCCAACGGTAAAGTTGGTTTCAAAGCCTGCCGTTTTGGTCAGATCGGTAACGTGATCGAAACCGAGATACAATCCAAAGGCTTTCGACGGTAAGTCGAATCCGGTGGAGGGTGTTTGTGGCCCGTCCCAGTAAGAGAAAACGGCACCGGGGCTGACACGCAAGGGTTGTCCGCTGCCGAGAAAATTCGGTCGGGTGAGCGTCGTGGCTACTTCGAAGTCGTTGATGTCCAATTCGTTGCCGTCGACGCCGCTGCGGTTGCTGCCGTGGAGGTAGGTGTGTCGAAAACGTGGTCGCTCCAACACGCGCGGAAGGAATTCCGTTTGGAAACGCTGCCACTGGGCGCGCGGCCAGGACCAATCAATCGCTGGGAGCCAGTCCGTACCGGTGCCTTGGTAGGGCCACCGGTTTTGATACGGATTGTATTGGCCTTGATATCCCAAGTTGGGCTGCTGAAACTGAGGTTGTTGAAACTGCGGTTGGCCAAACGCCGGTTGGGGCAGGTTGAAGTTCTGCGGCAATTGCTGCGGAGGTGGAGGAAGGACTTGCAGCTGCTGCTGGTTGCCCAAGTTCGGGAAAACGGGAAATGGTTGGAGGTTGTAGTTCGACGGATCGGGTAAATTCGTCCTTGGCAGATCCAGAGTTGGCAACACGCCGCCTTGGGGGATGAAGGGCTGAGCCTGTTGAGGTGTGAAGTTCGGCAGTTGTACCGGATTGTTTTGAAACTGGGGCAGTTGAAGTTGGGGCACCTGAAGCTGAGGTAGTTGAGTTTGTGGGAATTGCGTTTGCGGTAGTTGGACCTGAGGTGCCGTGATGATCGAACCGGGAGTACTGCCGCCGGTTTGAAATGGGTCTGCAAAACGGGGGCGCTGAGCGACCGCCGTCTGCGCGCAGATACCTGCCATCGCAGTGATTGCTAGCGTGGCGGCAGCAAGAAAACGGATCGTTTTTCGATTATTGCTCAAGAACAAGGCCCGGTTTGCCGGAGGTTAATACGTACGAGCATTAACTATCAATCCGGCCAAGCCGCGTCAATTCCAATACAAACACGAACCTTCAAGCAAGTGGTTCTGGAATGCTTTGAAACCACTTGCTTGGGGGTCCGTGCAAGTATTTCCTGAGTTTGCGTTGAAGCGTAGGGCGCGCTTACGATTCGGAGAATCGAGCGACATTGTCGCTCAACTTTCCAAGTTGATAGCACGCGATCGTTTGAACGCGGATTCAACTCAGGACTACGACGGTTGAGCTAGACCTTCTTGAAGATCGTGCCTGCAAGCGGTGGTAGGGTGATGCTGATGGACCATTCGCGGCCTTGGGCTTCGACCTGTTCGGCTTCGACGCTGCCGCCGCTGCCTTTATTAGACCCGCTGTAGATCGCGCTGTCGCTGTTAAGAATCTCCGCATAGGTTCCCGGTTCAGGAACGCCCATGCGGTAATTTTCGTAAACCGTTGGCGTGAAATTCAAAACCGTCAGCGTGAAATCCGAGGGATCTTTGGCCCGACGAAGATAAGCCAGAATGCTCTTCTCGTTGCTCATCGAATCCACCCATTCAAATCCGGCGTCTTCAAAGTCGACCTCATGCAGCGACTTTTCCGATTTGTAAACGCGATTCAAATCACCGACCAGTTTCTGCATGCCTGAATGCGATTCCCATTGCAGCAAATCCCACTGCAATCCTTCATCCACATTCCATTCGTTCCACTGCCCCCATTCGCATCCCATGAATAGAAGCTTCTTCCCCGGATGCGTCCACATGTACGCGTACAACAGACGGAGGTTGGCGAATTTCTGCCACATATCGCCGGGCATCTGATCAACCAGCGATCCCTTACCGTGAACGACCTCGTCATGCGAAAACGGCAGCATGAAGTTTTCGGTGAACGCGTAGATCAAACTGAACGTCAATTCATCGTGGTGATATTTGCGATGAACGGGCTCTTTGCTTTGGTAACGCAGCGTATCGTTCATCCAACCCATGTTCCACTTCAGGCTGAAACCCAATCCGCCACAATACGTCGGTCGTGACACGCCGCCCCAAGCGGTGGATTCTTCGGCGATCGTGAGCGCCCCGGGGAATTCCTCGTGGACCTTCTCATTCATGCGTTTGAGGAAATCAATGGCGGCGATGTTTTCGCGCCCGCCAAATTGATTGGGCACCCACTCGCCATCTTCGCGGCTGTAATCTAGGTACAACATCGACGCCACCGCATCGACACGAATTCCGTCGATGTGATAATACTTCAGCCAGAACAGCGCGTTGGAAATCAGGAAGTTACGGACTTCGTTGCGACCATAATTAAAGATCAGCGTATCCCAATCCGGATGGTAACCCTGACGCGGATCCGCATGTTCGAACAACGCGGTGCCGTCAAATTTCGCCAGTCCATGGCCGTCTTTGGGGAAATGAGCCGGAACCCAATCCACGATGACGCCGATTCCGTTCTGGTGACAGTAATCAACGAAGAACATCAGATCTTCGGGGCTGCCGTAACGGCTGGTGGGCGCGAAGTAGCCTACCGTTTGGTATCCCCAGCTGCCGGTGAACGGGTGTTCGGCGATCGGCATCAGTTCCACATGCGTGAAACCTAACTCCTGGCAGTAACTGACAACACGTTTGGCCAAATCGCGGTAGTTCAACCAGCCATTGCCTTGGTCATCCTTTTGCCAGCTGCCGGGATGCAGTTCGTAAACCGAAATCGGCTTTGACAGTTGGTCATCCGTTTCGCGCTGCTTGATCCAATCTTTGTCATTCCATTGGTACTCTGACAGATCGGCTACCACCGACGCCGTTTGTGGGGGGATCTCGCTGAAGAAACCGTAGGGATCGGTTTTTTCGACGATGTTCCCGTTGGCGTCGTTAACTTTGAATTTATATTTTTCCCCCGGAGCCAGTCCCGGAATGAACAATTCCCAAACGCCGCTGGGGATCAGTTTGTGCATCGGATTGGCCGCGCCGTCCCATTGGTTGAAGTCACCGACCAAGCTGATGCCGCGTGCGTTGGGAGCCCAAACCGCAAAGTTCACGCCTTTGACACCGTCGACCTCGCGGACGTGCGCGCCCAGTTTTTCGTAGATCTCGTAGTGATTGCCTTCGTTGAAAAGGTAAAGATCCAGCTCCGTCAACATCGAACCGTAGGCATAAGGGTCATTCATCATCTTAGTCGTTTCGCCTTGGTTTATTTTCAATTTATAGCGGCCGGCGTCTGTTTCAAAAACGTTCTTCTCGCAAACAACTTCGAACAGCCCCGATTGAGTGACTCGCCGCATCTGCTGTTCAACAGTATGGCTGGGATTGACGATCCAAACTTCCTCCGCGTCTGGCTGGAAAGACCTCACCAAACAGGGACAAACGCTTTTCCCATCGTCCTCTTGCAGTTGCTGAGGCCCCAAAAAATCGCGAGGACGCTGATGGCGTCCCTCTAACAAAGCATTCAGCGCGTCCACATCCAACGGGACTTCAACGTTCTTCCAAGCACTCATAAATCAATCCATTACTCAACTAGGTTAAACCGATATCGGCGGTCCGTCTACCAATTCGGGGGTTTATTCGCGGCAATTCGCTTTGTAGCGAGGTCGCCACGGGCGGGTCGCCATTAAATCGCAACCAAGGGGGCTAATTCGCCGAACAGCCAAATGCGGCCGGAATTTCGTCAGCGATCGGGGAATCGGCGTCAATCTCCGTCACGCGCGTCCAGCCGGTTTTGGTGGCCTTGAAAAGTTTTTGATGCCGAGACTCCAATGCCGCGATGTCGTCGAGCGCGAGGTACTCGTCGTTCATCCGCTCTGAGGTCAGCACAATCCGGCGGCGGTGGCTGTTGGCGTAGCCTGTTTGCCGATCCGGTGCCGTGATGATCGCGTTTGTTGTGCTGTTAGATTCGGTTTCGGTCGCGAAAGGGATTTCAAAGGGATTGGTCTGCTGGTGGACCAGGCTAAGGTTCCGCAACTGAGGATTGGATCGGCCGATGCTTTTGGGCTGTTGTTCGTCTTTGCGTTGCCCGACGTTGAAAATGCGGCAGTCGATTTTATGAATTCCCATCGCGCGGTCGATACGCTGCCACAGGTCGCAATGTTTGATGCTGACGCGTTTGCCAAAACGAATCCATTTCCAATCGTTTTCTTTCCAGACGCGAATGTCACGGCGGATCCCGCGGCCCACGTATTTGCTGGGCGTGACCAATGTCACGTGCGAAGGCTGTTCCAGTGCTTCGATGCCTCGCACCACCGCCAGTAGATTCAGCCGCTCCCCAAAGACGCCGGGTTCGATATCGTCGGCTTCGATTCGAACACCGTGATGGATCGGTTCAAGAACGAAGTGCCAGCGTCCGCCTGCGTCGTGACCCTGTTCAGCCATGGAGGGCTGTGCGGTCGGCGTGGTGCGGGTTGGTTCCTCGAACTGATCGGTATCAGTTAGCAGCAAATAGTGGGGAGCGGTTTTCATCGGGGACGAGCCTGAGATGGAGCGATCAGGTTTTGGGAAAGCTTTCTGCGATGACCTTCCGTGTCGTCCCTACGCCAGGTTGAGCGTGGGTGTGTTCTCCGTTGAACACGATTCGCGTTGCCTCAATGGTGTAACTATTGTCGATCGTTACGTAACGCGCGGAGTTTATCTTGCCGGAAATGTCAACTTACTTTCGCCAGTCGCCGTGCGCTGCGGCATGATTGGTACAGCCCGCACCGCGCGTTAAACTGTACTGGTTGTGCGCCGAACTGGTTGTGCGCCGACAAAGAGGTCACATCATTCCGCGTAGTGGATGAGGCCACGAATCCAGAACTGCCATTCAACGAAACAATTTCTAAACCATTGCACTTGCGATTGTTACCTCGCCTAAACGAGAACTCTCCCAAGCGGCACGTCTCCAAAACCCTCGCACGCGAGACCTCATCCACCACCCGAAACAGTTATTTTTGCCGCAACACCACACCGGCATCTTTGCTGGACAGGTTGGTCTGATAAACTGTTAACAAGTGCGTTAACCAATTGATCGCGATGAAAAACCTCGAAAAACAAGACCGCGGAGAAACTATGAAAAACCTGTTGAACACGACTCTCTTGCGGCGAGCCTTTGCTTTGTCGACACTGGCGATGGCGGCGGTGCTGATGGTGCTGGTCTCGGGCTGTGCCAATACAGATCAGGCTGCCGGCGGTGATTCAAGCGACAAGCGGCCCACAATTGGGTTTGTACAAACGGGCGACTTGAGTGACTGGCGAAAGGCCCACACACAATCGGTGAAAGATGCCGCCAAGGCCGCGGGGTACGATCTCAAATTCGCCGACGGGCAAGCAAAACTGGAAAATCAAGTCAAAGCCGTTAGCTCATTCATTTCCCAAGGCGTCGATGCGATCATCATCGCGCCCTTGGAAGTATCCGGATGGGACAACGTGCTTGAAAAAGCAAAGAAACGAAACATCCCGGTGCTTATCCTCGACCGGCAAGTCGAAGTGGAAGACGATTCGTTGTACGTGACTTACATCGGAGCCGACACCTACAACGAAGGGATCTTGGCGGCCAAGTGGTTGGTCGAAAAGGTCGACGGCAAGGCGAAGGTTGTCGAATTGCAGGGATCGCAAGGGGCTTCACCGACAATCAATCGCCGCGATTCGTTCCGGGAAGTCATCAAGGACCATCCGGAGATCGAGATCATCGCGTCGCAGGCGGCGGATTATGAATTGACCAAGGCCAAAGAGGTGATGGAAGCCATCCTTAAAGCCAAGGGCGATGAGATCGAAGTCGTCTACGCTCATAACGATTACATGGCGCTCGGTGCGATTCAAGCCATCGAAGAGGCTGGCAAGAAACCGGGCACTGACATCATGGTAGTTTCCATCGACGGGATGAAGTCAGCCTTTGAAGCTTTGGTGGCAGGGAAGTTGAACTGCACGGTCGAATGCAATCCTCTTCAAGGTCCCAAAGCGATGGAGGCGATTGCGAAGATCTTGGCCGGTAATACCGAGGGGATGCCGAAGAAGCAAATGGTTTTGGATAAAGTGTTTGATCAATCCAACGCCGCCGAAGAGATCGGCAACCGTCAGTACTAATCGTTCGATGCCCAATCCTGAAGATCCGATTCTAACCAAGCCCATCCTCAAGATCGACAACTTGAGCAAGCGATTTCCTGGCGTGCTGGCCCTGGACGGCGTCAACTTTGAACTCGCCGCGGGCGAAGTCCACGCGCTGATGGGCGAAAACGGAGCAGGGAAATCGACGCTGATTAAGGTGTTGACGGGCGTTCACACGCGCGACAGCGGACGCGTTGAATTAGACGGCCAAACGATCGCGCCGACGTCACCGGCATCCGCCGAAGAACTGGGCATCAGCACCGTCTTTCAAGAAGTCAACCTTATCCCGCGACTGTCGGTCGCCGAAAATATCTTGCTGGGACGACAACCGAAGACTGCTGTCGCTGCGATTGATTGGAAGACGCTATACGAAACCGCGCGGCGGGCGCTATCGCGTCTGGGAGTGGAATTGGATGTGCGGAAACAGTTGGCTGAGTATTCGATCGCCATCCAACAGATGGTCGCGATCGCGCGTGGCATCGCCTTGGACGCCAAAGTCCTGATCCTCGATGAACCCACCAGCAGTCTTGATGAAAAGGAAGTCACGCACCTGTTTGCCGTTATCCAGCGGTTACGGAACGCGGGCATGGCGATCGTGTTTGTGACGCATTTTCTGGATCAAGTTTACCGTATCTCCGATCGCATCACGGTGCTTAGAAATGGACGTCCTGTTGGTACTTGGCCGACCGGCGAGCTTCCTCGATTAGATCTTGTCGAACACATGTTGGGACGCGCGGTGCCGCCGACGACGCACGAAAGCGTTGCGTCCGCCAGTGATGAATCGTCTATGGATTCGTCCCAGCCGGTCATCAAAGCCGATCAGCTTGGGCGACGCGGGTCCGTGCATCCGTTTGATCTGGAGATTTTTCCCGGCGAGGTCGTGGGGCTGGCGGGATTGTTGGGTTCCGGACGCAGCGAGGTAGGACGTTTGATCTTCGGCTTCGATAGCGCGACCACTGGCACATTGAAGGTCGGCGGCAAACCTGTCGTCAACTGGTCGCCACGCAAAGCGATTGATGCAGGCATCGCTTGGTGCCCCGAAGACCGAAAACTTGACGGCGTGATCCCCCAATTATCGGTGCGCGAAAACATCGTGCTCGCGCTGCAATCGGCTCGATCCATTTTCCTTCCCCTCACGCGCGTCAAACAAAATGAAATTGCGCGGCGTTACGTTCATCAATTGGGCGTCAAGACGGCGTCTTTGGAGACTGAGGTAGGCACGCTTTCGGGCGGCAACCAGCAAAAGGTTCTGTTGGCGCGTTGGTTGGCGATGGAACCCAAGCTAATTATTCTGGATGAACCGACCCGCGGCATTGACGTCGGGGCGAAGGCCGAGATTGAAAACTTGGTCGCCGAATTGAGCGCGGCGGGAGTCGCGGTGCTGTTGATTTCCAGCGAACTGGAAGATCTTGCTCGTTGCTGCAGCCGCGTCGTCGTGCTGCGCGATCGGCGCGTGGTGGCGACGCTGGATCCGAAACGCGATTCGAGCAAAGACGCGCTAGACGAAGCTTCCATCATGAAGCTGATCGCTCAACATGAGAGCTGAAACACGATGAACCAAGATTCAAATCCCAACACAACACGACTCGGCTGGCAACCGCCGCCATCGTTTTACGCGCTGTTGGGGCTGGCGGGATTGTTGTTGGTCAATTGGTTTTTCATATCTTCGTTCTTTGAGATTCAAGTCCGCGATGGGAACTTTTATGGAAGCTTGATTGATGTTTTTAATCGAGGTTCCATTGGAGTGCTGTTGGCGATCGGGATGACCTTGGTCGTGGCCACCGGTGGAGTCGATTTGTCGGTCGGGTCGGTCGTGGCGATCTGCGGCGCTGTTGTCGCCATCGTTTTGACGTCGACTCAATTGGGAATTGTGTTCGCGATCGCGGCAGGTTTGCTGGCGGCGGTATGCGCGGGCGCGGCCAACGGGGTGTTGGTCACTTGGCTGAGGATCGAACCCATCATTGCGACGTTGGTGTTGATGGTCTCCGGTCGTGGAATCGCCAAATACATCGCCGGCGAACAGACCGTCGCGGTGCCGGCGGATCTGGCCAAGCCGACGTTGGAGTTTATCGGCAACGGTCATTTTTTGGGGCTGCCGTTTCCGATCACGATCGCGGCGGTGTTGTTTGTCGTCACGTTGTGCGTGGTCCGGCGAACTTCGATTGGATTGCTGATCGAATCGGTCGGTGCGAACCCGTCGGCCAGTCGCGCCTGTGGAATCAATGACGCGGTCGTGAAGTTAGCGGTTTATGTTTTCGCCGGATTCTGTGCGGGGCTGGCAGGTATTATTGATCTGGCCAATATTGGAATCGCCGATCCGACCAACGCGGGTGCACTTTCAGAATTGGATGCGATTTTTGCGGTGTTAGTGGGGGGAACCGCTTTGACCGGCGGCCGGTTCTCCTTGACCGGAGCGGTGATTGGGGCGCTGCTGCTACAGACGTTGATGACGACGCTGTACACGTGGGGCGTTCCGTCGGATGTTGCTCCGGTTCCCAAAGCCGTAGTGATATTGCTGGTTTGTCTTCTCCAGTCGCCAACGTTACGAGGCTGGTTTGCAAGAACGTTGCGCGGCAATCGGGACGTGGGATCTCGGCAGCCGAAGGAGATTACGTCATCATGAGTTTTATTGCACGCGGAAATCTTCCTTTGTTAGTGACGGCGGTGGTATTGGCAACGCTGTTTGGTGTCGCCAGCCTTTGCTTCGAAAACTTCTGTTCGTCGTATGTAATCAGTGATTTGTTCTCCGAAAACGCGTTTTTGGGGATCGCGGCTTTGGGCATGACGGTCGTTATCCTGTCGGGTGGAATTGATTTGTCCGTCGGTGCCGTGATTGGTTTCACTACTATTTTTGTAGCGACGATGATTTCACAACAAGAGGTATCGCCGTGGCTGGCGTGGACCATCGCGCTGATCGTGGGTACGGGATACGGAGCCGCGATGGGCGCGACGATTCACTTTTTCAAACTTCCGGCGTTTTTGGTGACGTTGGCCGGTCTGTTTTTCGCGCGCGGCATGGCGTTTTTTGTGACTCAGCAATCGGTGCAGATCCGCAATGACACGCACGAGTTCGTTTCGGGAGTTGCGATTCCTTTTGGGCAAGCCGAGATAGGATTCACGACGATCGTGTTTCTGGTGCTGCTGGCGGTGATGGCTTGGGTTGCCAATTTCACTTCCTTTGGCCGCAATGTTCTGGCGATCGGCGGCAACGAAGAATCGGCCATCCTGATGGGGTTGCCGGTAGCGCGAACGAAAGTCGCCGTCTATGCGATCAACGGTTTCTGCGCGGCCTTGGCCGGCATCGCAATGACACTGTATATGGACTCAGGAAATCCGATCAACGCGGCCGGATTGGAGCTGGACGTGATCGCCGTTGTCGTGATCGGCGGCACGTTATTAAGCGGCGGCGTTGGCAGTTTCACAGGTACCTTGTTGGGGTTTTTGATCTACGGCACGATTTATCAGATCACCTACTTCGCAAACGTAGGTTCTTCCATCGCCACGATTGCGATCGGTGGGCTTTTGTTAGCGTTTATCCTATTGCAACAGGTCTTGACGCCTCGTTGATTCGAGAACGCTGATGTTTTTGAAGTGACTTCACAATTCCATATTCGAGAGAAGTTCGACGGTGCGGGTTTTCGATTAGATTCAAACCCGCGCGATGAGTACGTTCGATGAAATCCTCACCAAGACTCTCGTTGCGCTCGCCGTACTAATCGGCGGCAGAAAGTACGTCCGAATTAAAGTCGGGGGGATAGCGTACGATCTCAGGCATCGCGTTTATCGTTTATTTGATTCCACACCTCGTCGTGGGAAAGACTAAGCTCCGGGTTGGCAATCATCTCGTCACGACGGCGTTTTGCTTCAGAGACAGCCCATTCAGGCAAGGGGATGGGTGTGGGTTCTGTGGACAAGCCATCCCAGATTTGTTCTACCAATCGCAAGCGTTCGGCCGCCGGTAAATTTTGAATTGAATCAGCGTAAAGGTCCATGTGTTCCTCCAACGTCAGTATAGTCTTACAAAGTGTGCTCATCAATCTAGAGGATTTAGAGATGCTGCTTTGAGAGGGTAAAACTACCGAGCATCATTCCGTTGCAGCAGCGGAGTATTAATCTTGCTCTCCCGAACTGGATAACGCGTTAAAATCTATCCATCATCCTAACGCCGCAGGATAAATTTCAATACATGACCCGTTGATTGATTAGGTATGATTTCGCGGTTCTTCACCGTAAAGAACTCGGAAGAACGACTCGCACTTGTGACAGACATAGAGGTATTCGGTGTCATCAGGTCTATCGGCGTTTAGGTAGCGACTGAATCGAGTCTTGCAGGTTGTGCAAAGCGGCTGCGATCTCCTAGCGCGAAAATTTATCCAGAACTCGAATGCCAATCCGGCAAAGGCCAAAACAACAATCGCAACGGCCACAGGCGGCGACAAGTGTCGCCCGTAGAGGACCAGAGTTACAATTGCTGCGACAAGCAACAAAGCGCCGATTCCACCGAGGCGAAATGACTTCCGAAGAAATGCCTTTCGTGAAATCGTGTCGAGCTTAAGCCCTGTCAGTTCGGATTCGGTGATCTTTTCCAATTCGATACGCTTCTTTCGGTCTAAGGATCGCAGGTAAGCAATCTTCCACTTAAATTGCGGGGCATCCGGACTCGCTGCCCCCCTGTTGTCTTCCCATCTTCTTATTGTCCCGTGTTTTTGCGAACCATGGGTTGATGTCTGACCCCCGCCGTTTCAACGATCGGCCCTGCGACCTCAAATCCAAGACGATTATAAACGGCGATGGCATTGAGTGATGAATTGACAGTGGCCAGACGCATGTTTGAAGTGGATAAGCTCCAGTCATCGGCGATCGCAAACAGTTTTTTGCCAATGCCCGTTCGGTGCAAATCAGTGCGGACAAACAAGTGATATAGGTGACCCGGCGGTTTCACGACAACGACGCCGGCAAGGTCTTCCCCATCAAGCGCACAAATGTGAGGCCAGCCGTCAGCAACGCGCTTCAAAGTAGAATCGGTGTCCATGCTGTTCAGCAGTTTCTCAAGCCCACCATCACCCAGTGAAGACGCAATGTGCTCACTTGCCAGTGCGGACACAAATGCAGAAATTGCATCAGCGTCCGTTCGAGTTGCAAACCGCGTTTTCATGTTTTGTTTCAAATGTAGTCACCGCAAACGACCATTAAACTCAGAGCCCCTTTGTGGTTCAGAGATACGCTTGAATGTCGATTGAATATGTCGTCTTTCCGGAACCGTCTACGGTGAGCATTGTTCGTAGGTTCGGTCCCCCACGGCTTTCTGGGACGGTTGTTGTTGTCCAGAAGCAACCGGCCCTACAAGCCATTTCGACTCACCCGGTTGCCATTAAATCCTTTGAATAACCCCTCAAAATGGCTCCTGCGAAGTCCGAACCTAAAATGCAATCATAGAGTATGACTAAACTCACCACTCAAGATCGAAGTAATCTTGCGTCTGTTTGCGTAGTAAGTCCGCGATGCTTTCCGCTTCGCAATCGGGCGGCGAAAAACCATCGTCTTTGCTAAATCTGTGAGCGACATAAAACCGTCCGTCTTTCAACGAAACAGCCCCAAACCCGTAATCTGTTTGGGCAATGATAAAGTACCCGTTCGCCGCGCTGCAAATGCCGTCATCGGTATTATATTCCGCCATTTGTTTGGCCGGCAGAAACGCCCAATGGTATGAATGGTATTCTTCCTTTGGCACTGACGTGGATAGATACTCCAGAAGCTCCTCGGGCAGAGATTCTTCGAGCTGTTCCAGCACCGGCAACAAGACTGGATCGATTCCGTTTGCGAGTTGTGGTCGATTGACGTCGGTTGTGTTGAAAAACGAAGACAACTTAAAAATGGTCGTACGCTTGCTGCTGCGATGCATGCGCATGAAAGTCGTCCGCAACGAAGGGTTCAAATACACAAACAGAGCGACAGCGCAAATCGCGGTGGTCAGCAATAAGGATCGAATTGAGAATTTGAAACGCTTCATAGATGGGACAAATTCCAAAAAATGCTCCCGCGAATTCAGGCGTTCAATCGTTCTCCCGCTAAGTGAGGTCAAACCCTGTAGTCGGTTATCCGAAATTCGGTTACTGACTGCCTAAGATCGTGATGAAAGGTGATATGTCAGAGAAGTTTACGCTGCCGCTCTCATCACAATCCGCTTCAATTTGATACCTTCCGGCGGTCAGAACATCAATGAATGGAAAGACGTCCAAAAATTCAACGGCCCCGTTGAGATCGACGTCGCCAAGCAAGGGCGCTGCAACGGTCCGGGTCGCGTAAAGAATCTCCTGATTCCCAGTTGAGTATAAAACGTGCAAGCGATTGCCATCCATGACTGCACTGATACCCTCAGGACCGTCGGAGGAATCATCCCAACTCGCGATTCGATCTTTGGTCCACGTGCTGCCGTCGAGGTACGTGTGGGTCACATATTCGCTGCCCAAAAATTCGCTCTCATGGACAAACAGATGCGGATCGTCGTTCGCATCCAAAACCAGTTCCGAATCGAAATTAAACGAGCCTTCTAATCCCGTAACTGGGGTGATGGCCCACGCCGTGCCATCGAAAATTCCATATCTCAAACTATTAGAAAAAGACTGTTCAAAACTTATGTGAGGGTTGCCCGACGAATCAATCGCCATGCTGGAAAGTCGTCCCTCGTTCACCACATCATTCACCGTCCAGCCATTGCCGTTGGGGGCAGCGTAACCAATCGGGGAACCCGACAAGCCTTCGCCGTTGGGGAAAAAGAAGTGCGGGTTGTCATTGCCATCCAATCCCCCAATGAAATACGAGTTGCCAAATCGAAAGCTGTCCGCGGTGTGCACGTCTTGGCGGTCCCAGTCGCTACCGTTCCAAGCCGCATACTTCAGCGTCCGTGAATTGGTGTTGATGTATGCGACGTGCGGATAATTCTGAGCATCAAACCCAAGAATCTGACCACTTGTGCCGCGTTGCAAATCGACCGGCGTATAAGTCGGAGCTCCAGAACGCATGTCCGTCGTCAACGCGGGAGCAAACCCCGAAGACGAGGGCGTGAACATGAAGTGTGGAACGCCGTTGTTGTCAAAACGGAAATCGTCGCCAAACTCAATTTCGCGATCTTCGGTCCAGCCAGCGCCAGTCAGAACCGAGTGCCTCTGATATCCGTTGGGGTCCGTTGTGAAATAGGAAGCCGCAACGTCCCCTTGAGCAGCCACGTCAATTGAAAGAGTCCATCCCGAGTTGCCCGCGCTGTCGACGGACCCCACCTGCCATTGCGCTTCAACGCTCGGTGCGAAAATTAAAGATGGCAACACAATTGCCGCGCAAAACAAATTTAATAAATTCAAGATTGGGTGGGTCACGGTTGGATCCCTATATCAATGCTTAGGATGTAAAATGGGTGAGATCCACTAATTTTATCAACAAATTCTTGCCGGTGGAAATGAAACCAAATAGGATTTCATGAAAATGTCGGCGGAGCGTCTGTTGTCAGGATCCGCCCTCATTCGCCTGATGGCTTAATCGTCGCGTCGACCGAAGCATCAGTAGCCTCCGGCTGTGGTTTTTCAGTGGGCAACTTAACGATCAAGTACTGTTTGGAGCCGCCACCAAGAGCGGTAATTTCCGCAGGAATCGGCTCAACCCCGTCGATTGCAAATGTGAGTTTATGATGACCTTTGGGAAGCACAAACACGGGCTTGACGTTTGACATACCAACCAATGCATGCCCCACAAAGTCGCCATCAATTGTGATTCGAATAGGCCGTATCCCATCAGCCGGAACAATGATATCGCCGACGCGTGCCATTGGCGTTTGCCTACCACCCATTCCCATTCCCTTCATACCGCCGAACATTTCTTGCGAGTGCGGTGCAATGAAGACGACGTGAACAGTTGAGTGCCCCACGGAAACAGGATTGTCGGCAGTGCAAATTGCAGGTGCGAATACAACAAGAGCAACGGCAAGGGCAGCAGTAAGTAAATGTTTCATAGTTACTCCAGATTCGGGGGCAATTGGGACGACGATTAAAAGCGGTTAACGTAATCGGATCTACCCAGCGACCGCAGGCAGATGGATGGATCGTGCGGCGAGGACATTACCTCCAGCAGTTTCCGAAACTGCGCCGAATCGTCCGTGCGCCGATGGTTGGCAAAACTATCGTAGCTACCGCGACGTAAAGCCAGAGCTTCGGTAGATGTCCCGCGTGTTGCGAGCTCAATTCTAACCTGCAGCGCGTCAATAGGTTAAGGATCCGCAGTGTCGCAGCGCGAGCCCATTTGATTCGCGCAAGTACTCATAACGCTCACCAGATCCTTGCCCGAATTCAGTCATGATAGCAACTTCGATAGTTCGTTCCGGCCCAACGTCGATATTCGCCACCAAGCATGGGTATTCCGATCCTGGCCCAATTTTCAAGCCGATTGATTCGCACTTACGCAAGAGACTTAAATTTTGAGAATGATCTACCTCTGTCCCTTCCTTCCGCGATGACGTTCGGTAGCCGTCCTCTTGTGTGTAAACAACAAAGAACCGCGCGGCCGAAAGTCGCACGTCGCATTTCGGAATTTCGTGATCGCCGTGATAGATTTCGCTCCGGTCTTTACCGTGAAAGTAGAAGTCAATTGCATCGACCAGCAGAGAAACTTCTTCATCGGCAGACAGTGACGCCGAGCAGCTGGAGTGTTTGGGGTCTGGCAAAGTCTTTCCTTGGTGTTGGCGTGACAAAGAATCAATGTAGATAAAAGTCAAAAAGCGACCGTGTTACGTCACAGATCAACTCTTGATTCGCAAATTTTTACTTTGCAGTTCTCCTGGGTAAATCGTCATAGGATTTTGGTGATAAATAGATAAGTGCTATACGCGACCACCGCTCCGACCACAATCGTTCCCAACGCCAACAGACCTTTGGCTTTGGCGATGCTTTCGGCGGCGATGATCTGGGCGATCACGCAAACCCCGGCGGTGATGGCAAGCTTAAAACAGATCATCCCGTTGAAGCCAAAACGGAGCAGGAAGAAATTTGCGATCGGGTTGGCTTCAATTGCACCGAACGTTAGCAAGATATACGTCATGAAAATATCCAGCACGTTGACGAAAATGAAGAAGGTCGTTTCGTCCTGCAGCGGAAGTTTTCGGGTGAAGAAAGAAGACATCCGAGAAATCACTCAACCGTTTTTTTTGCCAAGCTACTTCTGGAAAAGGAGGGGCCTCGCAGCACGGTCGGTTCTGTTTTCGCATCGATGCCAAGCGTTGCTTCGATCGCGCGTTGTAGAGCGCCCATTTCGAACGGTTTGCTGATCACGCGGGCCACTCCCGATTTCTGTAACCGCTCGATTTCTTGGCGGCGCGGAAAATTCAGCAGCACCACCAGAGGCACATGCGGCACCTGCTGCCGCACCCAGCGAATTCGACGCTCGAGCACATCGTCGGCCGAATCGGCGTCGATGCAAATCATCGTTGCCGAAGCGGACAGATTAATTTTTGATGTTCGTTCAACCCATTTGGGCGTTCCTCCAATCGAGCTGATGGCCTGACCGAGTGTTTCGAAGGTTGGTTGGTTGAGTGCGCTGATGCCAATGACGAGTTCATTATCCAACCCAATCGTTTTCTGAGCCGCTTTCACGCGATCGGCATCTGTTTCGATCGCCGGGCTGTGCCACAGCGCGATACCCTGTTCCCGCATTTGAATCGAGAATTCTTCGAATTGCCCCTGCCATTGATGCCAGAAAACACGCTTGACGCCTGTGACGGGGGTGTCGGATCGTCGTTCGCCTTCGCACCAACTTCCCAGCAGCATCACCACAGGGACCAGCGGATTGCTTGAGACAATCGCATCAATGGCGGTTTGTTCGAATTGATTCGAGCGCGTCTGAGCGATCACGATCAACGAGAATCGTTGCGTGTCCAAAATTTCAATTTGATCCAACGGCGTTAACGTGGCCGGCACCGATAGACGCGCGACCAAGTCGCGGAAATCTGCGTGCCAGTAGTCACCTGAAATAAGTAGCCGAGGCGAAGACATATTTAATCCGTTAAATGTTTGAGGGGCTTAGGTTCATGCAAGTTGGGAAGAATTGTCCCAAGGTTGAATGGCTCAACGCGGTTTCCCTTCACAAGCTCCAAAGCGTGAAACTGACTGTGGGAGAAAATGCGTTTCAATCGTCGTTGATTCACTACCGAATTCTAACAACTTCTTTTCACTGGAGCCCAGTTTCCAAAAGTAAAACTGGCAAAATTCATAATTGTGCTAATACTTTCGAAACGACCGTCAATCTTTCTCGCGCGGGTGTTGGTGTTTTGATGCCGCGTCTTAGGATGATGTCTGGAGAATATGAACACGTGGTGTTTGAGGGGGGGCTAAATTCATACATCGTTCTGGGCTCAAGTTTAAAACAACGGCACCAGCCGTAGTTAGTTTAACGACTAGCCGGAAGGCGTCGGCGTTTCGACCCGCCAAACGAGGTCGCCTGCCGGCTCGTCGTTAAACTGTTCGCTGGACGCTGGTTCTTCACGTAACGTTTTAACGAAGCTGTTACTTGTGAAATCTCCGTAAACCGGCGCTACTGCCAATGGTTGAACTGTATAATCGGCACGTCAATTGAGTGTCGGCTTCCCCCATAAGAATTTAAAGTTAATGAGAAATACGATCGTTACGTTGCTGTGTTGCACCACTTTGTTTTGCGGCCAACTGAGCGCTCAAGAACCCTCAACTCAAGCTATTTCGGAACCCCGGATGGATTGGTTTCGCGAGGCGAAGTTTGGAATGTTTATACATTGGGGAGTTTACTCCATGGCTGCCGGCGAGTGGAACGGAGATACCAACCACGCGGAATGGCTGCAATTGACGGCCAAAATTCCGCTGGCCCAGTACACTCAATACGCGAAAGACTTTAATCCGCAAAGGTTCGATGCCGATCAATGGGTGGAAATTGCCAAGGACGCAGGCATGCAATATTTGGTGATCACGTCCAAACATCATGACGGATTCGCAATGTATGATTCGGCGAGCAGTGATCACAACGTCGTCGACGGCACGGATTTTAAACGTGATCCTCTGAAAGAGCTTGCCGATGCTTGTGCCAAACACGGAATTCGGTTCTGCGTTTACTATTCGCTGGGACGTGATTGGGAAGACCCGGACACGCCGACCGGTCGCGGTGAGAAGAAAGGGTTTCGCAGTAACCTGATCGACTTCCCCAACGAGGACGAAAAAGTCTTTTCGCGTTACTTCGAACGTAAGGTGAAACCGCAGGTGCGCGAACTGTTGACCGGCTACGGCCCGATCGGCATCTTCTGGTTTGATACTTATGGATTGATCAGTAAAGAAGAGAGTTTGGAGCTGAAACAGATGATCCGAACACTTCAGCCGAAATGCATCATCAACGAAAGGATCGGCCATAAGCTTGGCGATTACAAAGTCTCTGAACAGGAGATCCCCGCCGATGGTTCTTACGATCCCTGGGAATCCTGCATGACGATGAATGACCACTGGAGTTACAATCGCGTCGACGATAATTGGAAATCGACAGAGAAGTTGCTGCAGAACCTGATCGACATTGTTAGCAAAGGCGGAAATTTTCTGCTGAACATTGGCCCCACCGGCGAAGGCGAAATTCCCGAACCAAGTCAACAACGCTTGGCAGCGATCGGCCAGTGGTTGGAAATCAATGGAGAAGCGGTCTACGGTTGTGGCCCGTCGCCCTTTGGAAAGAAAGCTGAGGGTAGGAAGAAGTCCAAGGGCGGTAAGAAGGAAGTGAAGACTTGGAAGTGGCGGGCAACCACTAAACCGGGCCATGTCTTCGTTCACGTTTTCAAGTGGCCCAGCGACGGGTTAACGCTTCCCACGCTCTCGGAGAAAATCGCGTCGGTGTCGATTCTTGGCAGTGATGCCGACCCGTTGGAATTCGAACAGACCGCTGATGACGTTAAGATCACGCTCCCTGAATCTGCTCCCGACGAGATGGTTTCGGTTGTTCGGATCAAGCTTGAAAGTGCGAAGCCTTAGTCCGAGATCAGCTTCTAAAGTCTCAAACCTTAAGCACCATAAAAAACAGCCAACAGATATCTCCGTTGGCTGTTTTCTCGTTCGATGTTTGACCGCTGAAAATTTAGCGTCGTCGTCTGGCGACAACCGCCAGTCCACACGCGGCAAACAGTGCCAAACTTGATGGCTCCGGTACTGCGGTGATCGTTAGCCGCAGGGCAGGGCTGTTTGCTGCGGCGGCGAAGTTGATGTTCGTGCCGGCAGCGGTTGCGATGCCGGCAAGATTGGCAAGGTTTTGCCCTTGCGTGACAACACCACCTTCATCGGTACTGGCTCCCACAGGCGGAGAGAAAGGAATTCCAAGGGTGTCGTTGACTTCGGTTCCGGCGTCCCAGATGTCGGCGAAACTCAATTCGATAGTTTGGTTGCCGGTGAAGTTGCCCAATGCGTCGAGGATTTCGATGGCGTTGTCGTTGCCGAAGAAGGAGTCATTGGTTGGAATCAGCATCGTGGCAAAGTTTAGGAAACGTGAATCGGTGTCCAGTCCGAACACCTGAGTTGCGACTTCACTGGGATCAAGAACCGGGGCTCCGGCAAATCCCGCTGCGTTGGCGAACACAGATTGTTGCCCAACGCCGTTTGCGGTGAAGTCAGCTTGCAACCCACCGACGATGCCATCCTCGGCAATCGCTTCTAGGGATGACGATGCGGCGGAACCTGCATCGAAGATGTCGAAGCTGCCGTCGTGGAAGCCCGCGAAGACAGGTGTAAGATAAAATCCGTCTGATGGTTGGAGGTTCTCAAAGGATACCTGGACCTGTTGTTGGGCGTTTGCGTGGTTGATCGCAAAGCAGCTCAAGGCTAGGCCAAGGACAAATTTCAGCGTGTTCATAGAAGTTCCTTAAAGTCGTGTGAAGTTTCAAATCTCGTTTGCTCCAATCGCATGTCGATTTGTTCGGGTTAGGATTCGTTCAACATGGTTTCACAAGCCGCTTTATCAACAGCCCGTAATCGTAGAAACGTTTGCGACGGGTGGTCGTGAGAGTAGAGGAAACGCCGACATCGCACCTTCGTTAAACGGACAAACGGATCAAAACGTGCTAGATCATCAGTCCACGGTTAGGCATCACACAATTTATTTTTGAGATTGGTTAACCAGAATACACTCGGTAATTCTGCCTTGAGAGCAAGCTTGGAATGGTGTTTGGGAACGCTTTGATTGCCGAGGATTCCGGAGATTTAGGGTTGTTGCCGATATCTATTTACAAGTCCGCGTAAGAATTGGGGCTCCTCAGCGATCTAACCGGTTCAACGCCCAAGGAAGCGGCGAATGCGCAGAGATGCCAAAATCGACTCGGTCGCCTGTCGCAAAGTGAAGCTGTTTGTATAAGATATGAACGATAGCGAACGCCGATGGAATCCATTGGATGTGTTTGCGCTGAAGAGGTGTATCTGAAGGAAAGTTAGTACTCTGAGGGAAAATTGAATTCCCGACAGCGTGACTTGGACGGTCAGGAGAGCACATGGCTGAGTGTTTTTGGTATATGAAAAATTGCAATCTGTTTGATCAGGTTGCGCCAGAAGACATTGCATGGTTGGAACGCCATTCGCGGATGCGGAAGCTGAAACGTGGCGAACCCATTTACCTTCCTTCGCAATCTCCCGACGGGGTCATCTTGGTTGCTTCGGGCCGAGTCAAAATCTGCCACTCGACGCCTGAGGGGAAGCAAGCCATCATTGATTTTGTGGATGCCGGCGAAGTGTTTGGCGAATTGGCGTTGCTGGACAGTCAGCAAAGAGACGAATATGCCGAAGCCGCTGAGAAGACGACGCTGATCATGATTCCCAAACGTGAACTTCAGGCTTTAGTTCGCAAGTATCCAAGGATCGTCATCAGTGTCACGAAACTAATTGGACTTCGTCGTCAGAAGATCGAAAGGCGTTTACGGAATCTGTTGTTCCGATCCAATCGCGAACGAGTGGTGCATCTTTTGATAGAACTGGCGGAAAAGTACGGGCAGCCGTCCGACGCGGGGGTCGTGCTCAAGATTCGTTTGTCTCATCAAGAAATGGCCAGCGTCATCGGCAGCACGCGGGAAACCGTAACCGTCATTTTGGGTCAGCTGCAAAACGAAAATCTCGTCACGATCGCGCGGCGACAAATCGTAATCAATGACCTTGCCAAATTAGCCAAAGAAGTGAACGAACCGTTGCCCAACAACGACCGGAACCAACCTCAATCCATGGGCAAAGGGCGCGTCACGACCGCCGCGGGGCGTCCTTTGAAGCCCTAAATTGGCGAAATTAATTGCATACTGTGATGAATTTAACCAAAAGCGCGTGTAGTAGGTAACGGACGTGTTTTATGCATGTTCTATAATAAACTTGTTAATCGACCATTTCCTAGAGTCAGTGCGATGACCAAATTACCAAACAACGAACAAGATAAAATGTGGGCTCGGTGCCCTGCCGGAGCGATTCAAAAGGTCGCTGATTCAGCGCTGGTGACGCGCCGTGTGCAACCGGCGACGAATCTGCAACGAAGGAAACTGCTGGTCGGCACCGCTACGGCCGCAGGCGTGGCAGTGCTTGGCGGCGTTGCTTACTTGGCGACGCGCGAATCGGGACAAGACGTTGGCCCCCGTCGCGGCACTTTCGCGCCCATAGCAAGTTATAACTTTGGTGGTATCAGTTGCATCGAAGTTGCTGAGGCGATTCCCGCCTACATTGGTAAAACCATCGACGAAGAAGAGAAGATCGAAAAGATCCAAAAGCATCTTCAGCTATGTGATAAGTGCCGCATGGTCTATGAAAGACAGCTGGAGAGTTAATCCTCCATCGAAGTAGCACATCCCACTGCCGAAGTGGATGAGTCAACAAATCCTGCGGGTAATTCGATGCCGCAGGGTTATTGGCGACGTTCAACGCAGCTGCCGGACTCGTTGCCTCGTCCACTACCGGTCCGAACCTATTCGAAGTCCAACGTAAATTCATCGCCAACATCATCAATGTCATCGCCCAAGGGATAACCCGGCTCGGAGTAAACGGGACTATTGATGACTGAATTGTTCATGACGGGGCTGTTGTAGGCGGGCTGAGTAACGATCGGGGCGCTGCTTGGTTCGGTGTAGACCGGAGGATTGAAGATCGGAGCCATTGGGTCCATTGGTTCGACCGAAGCGTCGAACACTTCGATTGCTTGTTCTAACGGAACGGATTCTAATGGAATGGATTCTATTGGGTAAACTGTCGTTGAAGTGGCCATATTCTCGCCGCCAAAATCCCCGCCGCTACCAAGTTCCCAGCCGCCACCAAGGGCTCGATATAGCCGTACAAGCTGAGTGATCGCTGCGGTTTGTGCGACGAAACCTTGCCTTTGGTCGTTTAGCAATTGCTGCTGCGCGTCGAGCACACGTTGGAAGTTTGCCTTGCCGGCACGGTATCTTTCCAGGCTTAATTGAACCGATTTTTCGTCGGCCGCCGCCGCACGATTGAACGCTTCAAACTGGTCCACGTTGCCTTGGTGATTAACGATCGCATCCTCGACCTCGCGGACGGCGCTGAGTACGGTGTCTTGGTATCGCGCGATCGACTGACGCAAGAGCGCTTGTTGAATCTCGATATTATTGAAGATCCGACCGAAGTGAAAAATATTCCAACTGAAACTTGGCCCGATATCAAAATCCAACCCCGCCGTTTCAAACAGTCCGGAAATATTGGTCGATCTCACAGCGATCGTCCCTAGCAGCGAAAGTTGAGGATACAAATCCGCTTCTGCAATTCCGATTCTTGCGCTGGCGGCCCTGACGGCCATTTCCTGTCGCATCACGTCCGGACGACGACGAAGCAGTTCGGCAGGCAGACCCATGTGAGGGATCGGAGGCATCGCAGGAAGCGGAGCCAAGCCAACGAATTCTCGCAACGCGATATCGGGTGCTTGCCCCAGCAAAAGTCCAAGGTTATTGAATTCAATTTCGACCTGCTGTCGTATCAACGCCAACAAAGCGTTGGTGCGGTGTTGGAACGATTCGGTTTGTGTTCGATCAAGTTCGGTCGAAACGCCGGCCTCCATACGTTGAGACACCAAATTCAATGTTTCGGTCTGCGTGCTTAGGCTGTCCTCGATCAAGCGGACTTGGGATTGCAGCAATCTGATATTGAGATAGCTGCTGACAATGTCGGCGAAAAGTGTTTGGCGAATGAATTCGTAGTCTTGCTGCTCAAAGGCTAATTCCGCATCGGCCGCTTCAATGCTGCGTCTTATCTTTCCAAAGAGATCAATTTCCCATGACGCGTCGGCGCCTAATTCAAACAAATTGAACGCACCTGCATTTTGGCCTACGAACTGACGGGCATTCTGGCTGTTCTTGCGGTAGGAATAATCAGCAGTCAGATTACCATTTGGATTCAGTTGTCCGCTTTGTAAGCAAACATTCGCACGGGCTTGAACGACCCTTTCGTAAGATTCACGCAGTGAAAGGTTCTGCGATTGGGCTTGTTGGAGCAACGAATTCAATTTCGAATCGTTGAATTGCTGCCACCACTGCGAAAGAGTGATCGAACTTCCGCTTGCGGCCACCCGCTTTGCTAAAAAATCATCTGTTAAACCAGACACAGAGGGCTGAGCGAAATCAGGGCCCACGACACAACCGACAGTTGGAATAATCAACACTACCATCATCACGGCAAATAATAAATTTACCGTTTCAAAAGCGCGCTTACGGGTTGCGCCGCGATTAATATTAAATAACGCACCACTAAACGATCTGGAGGCTGGTTTAGCTTCCTTCTCTGGAATACCAAAGTGGTGAAGCATTTTAAGATCAAATCTCGTCATTTTGCATTAGCGATTTTAATGGTTGAAACTCGCGCAAACCCAATTAGTTTCGAATCTGCTTCTCCGCTTCGCTTATAGAAGTTTCACCCATTGTTTGCAACCCGAGAATCATGCCGATTTTCGAAGGCCACCAAAAGACAGATAAAGCACCAAATTATGCCCACCTCAAATGTGAACGAATTTATTATCATCGGCGACCGCCGTTACCCCATTTCTGAGATTTCAGAGTTTGGCTTTGTAGCCCCAATTCAGCTGCCTGAGGGAATAACTCGATCCGAGGGAACCCTGATATTGGGCGATGTTCAACTTCCGGTTGAATTTCGGGTTCGCAAAATGATCGGGCATGAATCTTCTTGCTCACTTGCCAACTTATCGATTACCAGCTCGGATACGCTTAAAAAATACTTGAAGGATCGCTCGCGCATCAGCAGCGGCAACGAGGAACTCGAAGCCCGTTCATACGATGAATTGGCCAGTGGAAAGATCAGCAGCGAGGCCACCTCCGGCGACCAAGTTGCAGCAGCAGCTCCGGCGCAGAAAGGCTACGTCAAGTCGTTTGCGTTGTTGATCATCATGTTGACGATGGTCGGGCTGCTTATTATGGCCTGTTTCTTTCTGCGTTCACGTAGTTCGCTGTCCGTCGGTAATTCAGCGCTGGTCGGGAATTGGATGGCTATCAATTCCAAGGTCGAAGGAGAAATCTCCGAAGTCCTCATATCTGAAGGCGATCATGTTAAAAAAGGCGATCTGTTACTTCGTCTGAACAATCCTGAAATCACACAAGCCAACCTGCAATTGGTGGCTCAGCAGCAGACAGCGCAATCAAAAGTGAATGCATTGCGAAAGCAGCTGAAGACCTTCAAAGCGAAATTGGCATACGCTAGCAGCAAACTGGATCTTGATCGCAAAGTCGCAATTTCTGAATTGGACGCTTCGAAGAAAGCATGCAAGAGCGCGAGAGCCGCCTTTGAAAGGCTCAAGCCTTTTCTGGCCTCGGGCGCAGTAACGCAGTTGGAGGTCGACGAAGTTCAAAACAAGTTCTTTGAAGAAGAATCAATCATGATTGCCAAAGAGAACTTGGTCCGCCAGATTGAATTCTCCAAGGAAGCCGCCAAGGACAACATCTTGATCATTGGCGATCGAATCGACGACGAGCTAGGCCGAATTGAAGCCGATCTGGAAATTGCCCAAGCGGAACTATTGGAACTTTCGCAGATCCTTGATTTGAATCGTCAGAACGAGGGCGCTCTTGACGTTGTCGCTCCACGCGATGGCGTTGTCTTTGTCAAATATTGCCATCTTGGACAGTATGTGAAAGTTGCCGACGAATTGATGGGGCTGAGTCATCCGGGGGAAACCTGGGCGGCCGGACAGGTTTCCGTCGGTCAGGCTTCAAGAGTTTTGCCAGGTCAGCCTGTGAAAATTCGCATCCCTGCCATGAAACTGACCATCGACGGGACGGTCATGTCGGTCGGTCATCGCGCGATGTATGCCAAAGGAAATTACAACGCCGAATTTCGTGGAACCACCGCGACCGACGTTCCCATCAAGGTCCACATTCAAGACTTGCCTGAGAATATTCCCTCAGGATTGCGGCTCGAAATGGCCATCAGCACCGGATTCGGGCTGAAGTGGCTGGACGAAGCGATGGGTTACAAACTTAGAGAAATCGGGACGCCGCGCACAATGGATCCCGTCGCGCAAAATGATTCCGACGCGCTCGCCTTAGCGACGCAAGAAACAAAGTAACTGACCTTTTCGAAGCGCAAGGCTCCCCACACGACCCACCTCACCACCACCGCGTACATCATTTGGCTTGAAAGAACCTGAAGTTTTATGGAAAAAAGTATTCGCTATGACGTTTCACTGGGGATGCGCTTGCTGCGCGCCGTTCCCGTGGTCGCGTGCTATTTCGGATTAGCATTTTGCATCTTTATCTTCCTGCCTGATCGTGCGCGCGAGATTCCGCTGGAGTCGATCGCGGTTTTGGGTTTGATCGGAACGTGGCGTTATTTGTGGCTGATCACACATTGCGTTCGCGCAGCGGCGTATGAGTATCTGGTGTATCCCAAGATGCAATTCCAAGCCAGTCAAATTCCCGAAGACCAAAAGTATCCTAAACGCCTCTTCATTTTGATTCCGACTTGGAAAGAACGACCCGAAGTCACCAAACGCATGCTGCAGTCGGTGCTGACGGAGGCCGTTGACACTCCCACCGAGACGGTGATCTTTGTCAACGCGGGCTCCGAGAGCGAAGAAGATTTGTTCCGCGAAATCCGGGCAAACTTTAACGGTGCCGATGATGTGAAAATGGAGTACGTCCGCCAGGTCGGTGGCAAGCGGCAAGGGATGGCAGATTGCCTTCACAAGCTTTCCGAATACGACATTCACGACTCAGACATTGTCACGTTGATGGACGGGGACACGGTGCTTGGTCGCGGCATCTATAGAAAATGTCTCCCGTTATTTGCCCTGCGGCCTAAATTAGACGCAATTACCACCGACAATATTTCGGTCACCGAGGGCCATTGGCTATATCGTAAATGGTATACGCTGCGTTTCTCCATGCGGCATCGTTATATGAAGTCGCTTAGTCTATCGAAACAGTTACAGGTTCTGACCGGACGTTTTTCGCTTTTTCGTGCTCGTCAATGCGTGACGCCGGAGTTTATTTCGTCGTTGGAGAATGATCGGATCAAGCACTGGTTGCACGGAGAGATTCAGTTTGTCACCGGCGACGATAAAAGCACTTGGTACACGCTGCTGAAAAAGGGCAGCGAAATGTTGTACGTTCCCGATGCGATTATTTATTGCATGGAACATTCGGGACCGAAACCGTTTAAGACCAGCATTCAGAAAATGCATCGCTGGTTTGGCAATATGTTGCGTAACAACGGCCGCGCGATCGGTTTGGGAATGGCCACCCAGAGCCCATTTGTCTGGTGGTGCCACGTCGACCAACGTTTGTCGATGTACACCAGTCTGCTGGGGCCGGTGTCGGCGTTGTGGGCGGCGGTCTGGCTGAGCCCCTATTACCTGCTGGTTTACGCGATCCTCGTGCTGTTGGTCCGAACGATCTACATCATGATTCTGATTCTCGAAGGTCATCGTCTTTCGCTGGTGGACATACCGATGCTTCTGTACACCCAATGGGTTGGAAGTATCGTCAAGATTTACACACTGTTTCATCTCAACCACCAGAAGTGGGATTCTCACCGAACCGACATGAAGGGCGATGGAAACGGCGAACCATTTTTGAATTATCTGATTCCAAAGATGGAGATGACCCTGACCTACGTCCTGTTGCTGGTCTTCGTGATCAGTGTTGTTGGCACCAAATAGCTATTTCATTTTCCATGTTCCCTTTCCCGATCAACCGCTGATTTTAGCCTCAAACACTCGCCCCGGTTACCACCATGAACTACAAACTTGAAAACACCGTTCGCACATTTTCGCGTTTTCTTTTGGTCCATCCGGGAATTTAGTGGGTCTGTTAGAATTCTCCGAAAAACAGTCATCGGAGAAATTAGATGGAAGACAAAGAGCTTTATCAGCACATTCTTGGTTTGAACACACCGTGGTCGGTTCGTGAGGTCAAGCTGG
>CAKZVF010000054.1 GCA_937921995.1 uncultured Pirellulaceae bacterium | reverse complement strand
AATGCTCCTTTGAAGTGTTGGAGCAACGTATCTTGGGCCGCGCCAAGTACTCCGGCCGCAACGACGACAATATTGAAAGTTTGAAGCTGCGGTTTGATACCTTCAAAGCGCAAACGCTGCCAACGGTCGAACTGTTTCGTGAGAAGAATAAGTGCGTTGATATTGATACCGGTCAAGATCGCCAAACGGTCTACGGATGCGTCCGAGAACACTTGTCCCAGCACACCGACAGCGCCCGCGCCGATGGACCGCTGACCGAACGTGCCGAAATGTTACTGGGTTTGAGGCCGTATCCTTAACAGTAGAAGCGCCCTGTTCCCACCGGTCGTTAAATGGATGTGGACGTTTGTTGGCATTGCGGCGGTAAATGGATCGGCAGGACTCCTGGCGTCGTCCACTACGAAAAACTTTCGAGTGGAGGAAGCGTGGCAGGTAGGAGCTGGCCCTGCGGGTTATTGGCTAATGCCCACTAGTGTCACCGCGACGGTCATGTAGATGACGATCCCCAGAATGTCGACGATGCCGGCGACGAAGGGGTTGCTCATGATCGCGGGATCCCAACCGATACGCTCGAAAATCAGCGGCAGTACCGAACCGCTCAGCGTTCCCGAGATGACGACCAATACCAAGGTAATTGGCACCACCAAAATCGACATCCAGTTATTGGCTTGTTGCTGTGCCGGCACTAAACACCACGACGCCAGCAGCCCCAACACCGCCAAACCAAATCCTAACAACAGCCCCATCACCAATTCGCGGCGAATCACGCTGGCCCAATCGGTCAGTTTAATATGGTCGCGCGACAGCGCAGTGATGATCAGCGTCGCCGATTGACTTCCGGAGTTGCCGCCGCTACTGATGATCAGCGGGATGAATAAGATCAACCACTTAATCTCTTCGGTGATACGTTCGTAACGCTCCAACGCAAACGCCGTCAACAACGCACAGAAAAAGAGAATCGCCAACCACACGCCGCGTTTCCAGCTGAGCGTCAACAACGATGTCCGGAGGTAGCTTTCGGCCAACGGCTCCATCGCGGCGCTACGATGAGCGTCTTCGGTGGCTTCTTCGCGGAAAACGTCGATAATATCATCGTGCGTAATAATTCCGGCCAAACGCCGGCTGGAGTCAATCACCGGAATGGCCAGCAGGTCCAACCGGGCGACCTTTTCGGCAACCTCTTCCTGATCCTCCATCACCAGACAGGTGACCAAATCGGTCTCCATGATGTCGGCCAACTTTGTATCGGGCGCCTTCATCCGCAGCAGCAACTGACGCGCCGATACCAATCCCTGCAGCCTTTCTTCTTCGTCAACGATATAAAGATAGTAGATCGTTTCGTAGTGTTCGGATTGCCGACCAATCTCATCCACGGCTTGGCGAACGGACAGATTCTCCATCAGCATCGCAATCTCGGTCGTCATCACCGCGCCGGCAGTGCCCTCGGGATATTGGCTCAGCCGCAAAATGTCGCGGCGGTCCTCCACAGGCAAAAGATCCAGCAGTGTCGTACGTACGTCGTCGTCGATGCCTTGTAACAGGTCGACTCGATCGTCCGACGGAAGATGCCGGACAAGATCAGCGGCCTGTTGCTTGCGGTCGGTCTGGATCAAATCCAGCTGCCGGTCGCGACTGAAGTAAGAGAAAATATCGGCAACGTTTTCGGAGTCGGTATGTTCGAGCACTCGCCAAACCTCATCGTCCTCCAGCCCCTCCATAAACATCGCGGTGCGCGAGGGATGGAGCGCGACGCAGAACCCCGACAGCTCCTTAAGATTCTGATCCGCCAGCATCTCGCGCAGCTCGGGAATGAAGAGAGTGTTGATCATGGCTGCGGGCGTCACATTGTTGGCTGAACAGGTTGCGGCGGATCTTTAATAAGATCCACTACGGTTAGTTTCTCGAGCGGGGTTAAGAGGCGATCAATTTGTCTAATTCATTTTTAAGCTTTGGCAGGATTTCATCATATCCAAAAGCACCCAATTCCTGCGTTCCTTTTTTCAGATTCACGACCTTCGGTCCACACCACAAACCGAGGTCCGCGTCGTCGGTTTCGCCTGGTCCGTTGACACGGCAACCCATCACCGCAATCGTGATCGCGTGCTCCTTCGCGTATTGCGTCATCTCTTTGACCTGTTCGGCCAAATCCACAAATGCTTCGTTCTCCACACGCGAACAACTCGGGCAAGAAATGATGTTGAGCGTATTTGGATCGAAGGTCACGACGCTGCGCACGCGGCCGGCGTAAATGTCATCGATGATCGAATGGCCGGCCTCGATCTCTTCGCCTTTGCGTTTGTTGGGCAGCGTCAGCGAAACGCGGACGGTGTCGCCAATGCCAACGCCGATCAACTGTTCGAAAGCGATGCGTGTCTTAATAATACCCTCGGGTGGCATACCGGCTTCGGTGACGCCAAGATGCAAAGGGATCTCGGGGCGGCTATCTGCGAAACGCTTGTTGGCTTCGATCACCTTGGCCGGATCTGAGTCTTTGAGGCTGACGCAATAGCGCGTGAAGTCGATCGAATCGAGGAACTCGCAATGCTCCAGTGCGCTTTCGAGCATCGGGGAAATCGAATCATCTTCACCGAATTTGTCTTTCTTGGCCGGGTCGACGCTACCGCAGTTCACGCCGACGCGTATCGCACAGTCATTGTCTTGTGCGATACCAGCGATGAAGCGGACTTTCTCCTGCCACGGTTTGTCGGTTTCGTGATGATAGAGATGGCCAGGGTTGTAGCGGATCTTGTCGACGTGCGGCGCGACGATTTCGGCCAAACGATAGTTCTCTTGCAGGTCAACCGAAAGATTCGCGGTGGTTTGCTTGCGAATTTCCGCCAAAGCTGCCGCGTCTTTTTTGCTGTCCACGGCGATACGCACCACGTCCGCGCCGGCGTCATGCATCAGGTTTACTAATCCCACCGTTGCGTCGACGTCGGTCGTTTTTGTGGCGGTCATCGATTGCACGGCAATGCGATTGCCAGCGCCGATGGTGATCGACCCGATCTTAACGGGGCGCGTGGGATTGCGTTTTATGTCAGGCACGAAGTGCTCCGATGGTGGTTGGTTGGTGGTCGCTTTACGGGTCTAGCACAATAGTTTAACGACAAGCCGGCAGGCGACCGCGTTTGGTCATGCGAATCTCCGTCGCCTGCCGGCGAGTCGTTAAACTGACTAACTCCATGAGTATTTTGATTCAACCGATGACTATGGTCAATGACAACTGACACGGTGACTGGGATCCCCGCTAAGTACGCATTAGTTACGTAATCATCATCGCATCGCCGTAGCTGAAGAAACGGTACTTCTCCTCGACCGCCGCTTCGTAGGCGCGCTTCATCAATTCGTCACCGCCCAATGTCCGAATCATCACCAGCAACGTGCTGCGAGGCAGATGGAAGTTGGTAATCAGCCCGTCGATGCTTTTGAACTCATACGGTGGTTTAATGAACAAGTTCGTTTCGCCCTGCCACGGCTGAATTGTGCCGCTGGCGGCTGCCGTTTCGAGCACACGGACGCTGGTCGTGCCCACGGCGATGATACGCCCTCCGTTGCTGCGGCAATTGTTGATCTTGTCGACGGTGGGCTGGTCAATTTCGCCCCATTCGAAGTGCATCTGGTGATCATCGAGCGCGTCCGCGGTGACCGGGCGGAAGGTGCCAATGCCGACATGGAGAGTCACCTGAGCCATTTGAACGCCTCGTTTCTCCAACCGTTCCATTAGCGCTTTGGTCAAGTGCAGTCCCGCTGTCGGTGCTGCGACCGCACCGGCATGTTTGGCGAACAGGGTTTGGTAATTATCGAGGTCGCTGTCGACCATCGCGCCGCCGCGAATGTAGTGCGGCAGCGGCACGCGGCCGATTTTGTCCAGCACCGTTTCAAAATCGCCTTCCATTTCCGGCCGCATTACCCACGAACCGTCGTCCAGACGGGCGACCAAACTCAGCGTCGATCGCTCGAGCCCGTCACGATCGCGGACGGTGACGGTTTCGCCAGGCTTCATACGGCCGCGCGTTTTGCACAGCATGTTCCAGTTACCAGTCTGGTCGGCTTTGAGAAACAGGCCTTCCCAGCGTCCTCCGGTCGCCGTCCGTTTGCCCACCAGTTTTGCTGGAATCACTTTCGTGTTGTTCAGCACCAAACAATCATCGGGCTTGAGCAATTGATCAAGGTCACGGACGTGGTAGTGATCGAGGTTTTGCTTGGCCCGATCGACGGTCAACAGACGGGCGTCTTCGCGATTGGGCAGCGGAAACTGAGCGATCAGCTCTTTGGGTAGTACGAAGTCGTAATGACTTATATTTTGCAGCGGTGAGGTCATGAAAATCGTCTAAATGTGATGGCAGCGTGAACGGGTTTTTGTTGAGGCAAATTTAAGAGCCCTTAATTTCGTGCTGTCATCCAGCAGTGGCAAATTAAGTGATCCATTTTTGACTTTTTGGCGAAAAATTTCACTCGGTGTTTTCAGTATCTGCACGGTTTTTACCGTGTGGATCGACGTTCGAGTTGCATTGACGCCGATTTGCGATGGGCTATGTTTGACACTCGCGGGAAAAACACACTTGATCAGCCGTTGGGATGCGGCGGAAAAGCGGAAACGTCTGGGAACCTTTGGTATCAGGCGGCTCCAATTTCCATGAACGCATCATTACTGGGTGAGATTCTACACCGATGGTCGATTAGCGTAAGAGACCTAGATTTGCCGCGGCAACTGAGTAATTGATCCGCGACCTGCATCACAAATTTGTTTTAGGTGTTTGTGGCCAAGTCGCGTTAGTCGTACGTCCTCGTGCTTGCCTTTATGTCGGCAGGTGTGATGTTATCTTGGTCACAGGAAAACATTCGCTTGCCGAGTCCATGGGACATGATGTCCGCTGTTTGGCAGGCCGGTGGTTGGTGGAGTCGGACAACAACTTTATCCAACACCACGGTCGGCTGGACGACAAAGAATGTCATCCAGCCGATTTTTTTATGGATGTGAGCGGCGGAGCGCTCGTCCATTGCCACTTACTTTAGGCAGGCACCGGACGGCAGTTTAACGACAAGCCGGCAGGCGACTGTTGTTAGGCGGGGCAAAACGCGGTCGCCTGCCGGCTTGTCGTTAAACGGAACGAGGATCGAGCTATCAAAAAATGTTTTTCGAACCTAATAAATTCAAAGTAAGTGGTATTTGGGCAAGCGCCTCCCGCCTAAGTTTTGCGTGATCGATAATTGCCAAAATTGAATTATAGAACTGGCCTCGTTCGACATCGCCGAGACACTCCAAATGTTTTTGCGTAGCCGTTTTGCGGGCCCGCGTTGTACGATAAAATTTCGTTATGCAAACGAACTTAATTTTAGGCACCGCAGGGCATATCGATCACGGCAAAACGTCGCTGGTGAAAATGCTCACCGGCACGCAGACCGATCGCTTACCCGAGGAAAAGAAACGCGGCATCACCATCGAACTGGGGTACGCGCAACTTTCTCTGCCCAAATACCAACTGGGCATCGTCGACGTGCCCGGCCATGAAAAATTTGTCCGGCAGATGCTCGCCGGTGCCACCGGAATGGATCTGGCAATGCTGGTGATCGCCGGCGACGATTCAATCAAGCAGCAAACGTTGGAACATCTGGACATTATTCGGCTGCTGAATCTTTCGACGGGGGTGATCGCGCTGACCAAATGCGATTTGGTCGAAGAAGATTGGTTGCAGATGGTCGAAGAGGAAATTCGCGGTTTGGTCGAAGGAACGTTTTTGGCCGACGCGCCGATTATTCGCTGCAGCAGTAAAACAGGGCAGGGCATCGAGGAACTCAAAGCGGCGCTGACCGCGTGCTGCGATCAAGTGGCCGACCAAAGGGCAGCGGCAATCAGCGCTCCGTTTCGAATGGCGATTGATCGTTCTTTTGCGGTCGAAGGCCATGGCACCGTCGTCACCGGCAGCGTCAGCAGCGGTTCGATCTCCGTTGGAGACACTCTGGAAATTCACCCTGCGGGCGTCGAAGCACGTGTGCGTGGATTGCAAAACCACGATTCGTCGGCTACCACCGTCAGTCGCGGTCAACGGGCGGCGATTAATCTGGCCGGCCTAAACAACGCCAACGTCGAACGCGGCCATGAAATTTGTCTGCCGGGGCACTTGGTGGCTTCTACGATTTTACTGGTGCAGATTCGGATGCTGCCCAACAGCACGCGGCCGTTGAAAGATCGAGCTCAGGTTCGGTTCCATTTGGGCACTGCCGAAGTCATGGCCAATGTGCGACTGCTGTCCGGGGAATCTATCTCCGCCAATGATACCGCGATTGCGCAGTTGTATCTTAAAGAATCTTGCGTATCGGTTTGGAACCAGCCGTTTGTTATTCGCAGTGAATCGCCAGTGGAAACGATCGGCGGCGGCGTGGTACTGCATCCGGATTCAGTGTTGCTGAAGAAACCGACCGAGGTGGATATTCGACACGCCCATGAAATGACCTCCGAGGATGAATGTGTGCGTGCCGCGTCCAGCGTGTATCTAAACAACGGTGGCGATGGTGGTTGGCAGCGCAGCGATTGGCCACGCATCGCCGGGGTGATCGACGTCGATGCGACCTATCAACAGTTGATTGAATCCGGTGATCTGGTCGAAATTCGTTTGACTCAGTCTCGATACTTGGTGACGCATCGTGATCGTATTCAGCAAATCGCCGACCGAATCGTGAAAGTCTTGGGGCGATTGCATGATCAGTATCCGCTGCGATTCAATCATCCTCGCAACGTCGTCGAAAATGAATTCGCTTATTTGAAACAGCCCGCGGTGCTTGCAGCGGCGATGGACATTCTTAAATCGCAGAAAACGATCAATGCGAACGTTAACACGATCGGACTCAACGATCGCGGCCCCAAATTATCCAAAGGGCAGAAGGTGCTGCTGCAGTGGTTGCTGGACGAGATCAAAACGGCAGGGCTACAAGGGCCAACTTCGAAAATGCTGGTGGCGGCGGCGACCAAGAACAAGGATTCGGTGAACGAACTGTTGACCATGGCGACGGAGAACAATGACGTTGTCAGCGTTGGCAACGACGGATTTTTCATCGACGCGAGTAATTTGGAATCGGCCAAAAATGAGCTTGCCGCGGCCATGCAGGATGTGGACGGGATGACGGTCAGCGACATTCGTCAGGTGCTGGGCGTTTCGCGCAAGTACTCCGTGCCGATCTGTGAATATCTGGACGACATTGGGTTTACGCGCCGAAGTGAGGATAAGCGGTATTTAGCTTAGCTCATCTAGCTCGCGCCGCGCTTGGTCGAGCAACGTAGATCGACTCTCCAAATCGTATATAAGTAGCACTTGGGCAAAGAATCGGACCGAGATTCTTCGATCCAAATCGCGCTCAAATCGCGGTTCCGAGATGCTTTACTTTTGTTTAAGTTATCGGTTCTGTGAACGCTTCTAAAACGCGGTCAATGGCTGCCCCTGAACGATTTGGTAACTGAATGAGTGAAAACCAGCAAATGCGGCCGGCGCGCATCGAAGCGCTAACGGGGCTTCGTTTCCTTGCCGCAATGATGGTGTTCTGTTTTCATCTTGACGCCTCGCTGAAGACGAAATTCTTCTTTGGACCGATGGGAGGGATCGCGGTTTCGTTTTTTTTCGTACTGTCGGGATTCATTCTGACTTACGTCTATCGTGACCGATTGAAATGGGGCGGGGTAAAACGATTTTACTTTACGCGCTGGGCTCGAATCTGGCCGCTGCATGCCGTTTGTCTGGCGGCCACAATTTGGTTGTTCCCCTTTCAAAAAGTTGTTGATTTTCCGGGCGTAAGGTTGGCGTGTAATTGGCTGTTGTTGCAGTCGTGGATCCCCGACATTGACTATGTGCTCAGCTACAACGGCGTCGCTTGGAGCATTTCGACCGAAGCCTTTTTCTATCTTATGTTTCCGCTGTTTCTGTTGGGCGGGCTGAAGCATTTTTGGTGGAAGTACCTTTTGACGATTGCCCTGACGGCTGTTGCGTTGGTGGGATTGACCAACATTGCGGCGACGCCGGAGCTGGCGGCAAAATTTAATCCACATCACATATCGCATTTCAACCCGTTCATGCGATTGTTCGAGTTCGTTTCCGGGATGGCGGTGGCGTATCTATTTATGTCGACGCGCTTTGGAAGGATTAAGCTGCTGCAGATCGTTCGGTGGCCTGTTTTTCTGCAAACCGTTTTAGAGATCGCGGTTTTGCTGCTGGCGGCGTTTTCCTACTACCTTTTGCAGTGGCTGGGATATTACAGTTGGGTTAATCGTGGGTTGGGGCTGGGCGGTGAGGTCGCTTACTGGTTGGTCTACTGCGGCGGGATGCCTTTTCATGGATTGTGCATTTATGTCTTCGCGCAGTCCAACGGTTGGCTGGGACGGTGGCTTTCCACGAAGTGGATGATCTTTTTGGGCGAGATCAGTTTCGCGCTGTACATGGTTCACCGCACCGTCATTTTGCTGACGATCAGTAAATTTTGGGCCGGGTCTGATTTACCATATTGGCTCATTCTTGGAAGCTGTTTCCTGATGTCGATTGGCGTTTCGGCGCTGCTGTTCTGGTTGGTGGAGATGCCGTGCAAGAACACGTTGTTGAAGTACTTTGACAGGAAATTTGTGGAGGGTTTCAATGGCTTTTTTATCGAAGTCTCAAACGTCTTCAAGCGAAAATCGGCCTACATCGTCATCGCGCTGATCGTGTTTCCTCTGGTCGCATTGAACTGGTTCAAAAGCAATCGGACAGACGTGTTGAGTTTGGATCAAGTCGTCGCGGCATCGACGTTGGATCCGGTCCGGTTTGGAGGTTTGGTAGAACTTGCCGCCTCGCATTTCGATCCCAAGCGGATGGGGATCGAGGTGTGTTTGGTTTGGGAGGCCGATCAGACAACCTGGATTCGTCATGAGATACTGGTGCCAGGCACTCGTTACCGAGCCAAAGGGACTTTGAAGTTGCAAGCGGGGAAGACGCTCCAGCGTTTCTTCGTGCACAATAACCATTGGTCGAAGGCCAAAGACATCGAAGTCAAAATTTGGCATAAAGAGAATCCGCTTCTGCCGGATGTTGGAAGTGGCGGAGGGGGCAAAAACGCTGAATCTCCGTCGTATCGGCTGTCTTTGGGCAAAAAAGAAAATGAAGGTTAGCAGCGCCTTTCCGTAGCCGGTTCCCACAGGTTTTTTGGGTAGATTGGGATTTTGAATGCTCAAAAGTGGCTTCAGATTCTTTATTCTCTGATCAATTGAGCCAAGGCCATGTCGTATCGCGAGTTGGCAATTTCAGGTCCATCTGGGTTTATTGCGGGTAAAGATCGAGTCCGCCGCAGTAGAAATAGATGGCGGTCTTGAAGTTCTCAGGGTTTCTGTATCCTCCCACTCTTCGCTTGATGGACATGATCTTACTGTTGATTCCTTCTGCAACTGCGTTGGTGATTCGATGTGTGCAATAGCTTACGACGTTGGCCAGTCGATCTTTGATGGTCCGCGCCACCTTCTTCATGGGCTTGAGCTTGGTGTGAATCACGCGCCGGTACCAGTTCTTGAAGTAGACAGTCGCCTCAGCTGCTGTTTCGTGAGCCCAAAGGTCACGGAGTAATTCTTTGTAGGCCCATGCCTTGCCGGTTTCCAATTGCAAAGTGAAAACGTCGTTGAGTTTGGCTTCCTGTTTTTCACTAAGATTCTCCTTCCCAGTTAGCCAGATGTACTTCGTTCTAGCGAGCCTTTTGTCGCCTGCTTTGCTACGTTCTCGATGCTCGCCACGCCGCACCTTGTCTACGGCTTCATTCGCCAGTTTCATCACGTGAAAAATGTCATGGACGATCTTCTCTTCGGCCAGCGGAATCGAAGCCTTAGTCGCTTTCACATAAGCCGCGCTCATGTCCATCGCGATCGCTTCAACGGCGTTGATCTGATCCGTGGAAAGCTGAGAAAAACAAGCAATTCCCGACTCCGTGTTGTTCCCTTCTGAGATCGCTTCGACGGTACTGTTATCTAGATCGAACAACATTGTCATGTAACTCTGACCTTTCTTAAAAGCTTTCTCGTCGATGCCCAAGCGAGGCATCAGTTTGTGTTCTTTGCGGGCCTGCCCACGCTTTACCGCGCGGGTAATGATGTGCCATGTCTGATCCCAGCTGATTCGCAGGATGCCCATCGCGCCGGTGACGGTTTGAGTCGCTTGCAGAAGGTCGATGGCGAATCGCTCGAACATCAAGGTAAAGCGACTGCTCTTCTCAGCCCAAGGAACCTTCACCTGTTTCACGCCGTGCTCAGCACATTTCACCCGCGGTACCGACGCATGGAGAATGGTTTTGAATTGACAGCTATCCAGATGTCGCCACTGACGCACCGGAGCATGGTCGTAGCACGACAGCGACTGATCACATTCGGGGCAACAGAACTTCGTGCCCGACGGGTGTTCAACGTAAATGTCGATCTGCTGAAGATCCGTGTCCAGCTTGACCTCACGAACCGACCACGGTGTGTTCAAACCAAGAATGTGCTGATAAAGCTCTTTGTCTTCCATCTAATTTCTCCGATGACTGTTTTTCGGAGAATTCTAACAGACCCACTAAATTCCCGGATGG
>CAKZVF010000053.1 GCA_937921995.1 uncultured Pirellulaceae bacterium | reverse complement strand
GGCCTCATCGATGATCCAAAGGTACTTGGCCAGCGACATTTGGCCTTGGCCAAGGATCGCGTTGGCTTGGGTGAGAATTTCTTGAGGAGCGGTGGTCTTTTGATAGGGCAAGTAACGTTCGCTGCCAATCGCCAGCAGCAGCGGATGAACGCCCGACGCATCGACCGCGTTGACCTCCTTAACCCCTGGCAACACGGTCGGAATCACGGGGCCGGTCAGTTCATGAATCAGTTCGCCGAAGACGGTGTCTTCCTGCGGAGGTCGACCCACGACAGTGAAAGGCCAGATCGCGCCCGTGCGATGGTAGACCTTATCGACTTTCATCACCGGGAAAGGATGCGTGAGACTATAGTAGCCCAGATGGTCGCCAAAAGGGCCTTCGGGCATGGTGCGATTGGGTTCAATCGTTCCGGAGATGCAAAAATCCGCGTTGGCATAGATTGATGCGGCATTGGTTTGGCGGATCATAGGAATACGGTGACCGGCCAACGCGCCGGCGAATGTTAGTTCGCTCATTCCTTCGGGCAACGGCATCACCGCAGCAACGGTCATCGCCGGATTGCCGCCGACAAAAACGTTGACGCGAAATGGTTTGTTGGCGTCATTGGCGGCTTTGTGCTGGACGCCGATCCCACGATGGATCTGGTAGTGGATGCCGACCTCGCCAAGCGGATCGTAATCGTTCCCCGAAATCTGCACGCGGTACATGCCCATGTTGGACTTCATGAGTCCCGGGCTGCGCACATCTTCGGAGTAGACCTGCGGCAGCGTCACAAACGCGCCACCATCATCGGGCCAGCACTTCAATTGCGGCAATTGATTCAGCGGGATCTCGTTTTCGATAACGCTTCCTGGACGGCCCTTGCGGAGCAGTTTGGGCTGCATCTGCCAAGCAATGAAAGGAGCTTTCCAGTACTTCAATGGATTCTTCAGCGCCTCTTCGGGATGAACCTTGAGCCCAATCGCCCGTTGAACGTTTTCGAAAGTATCGCGAAAGATATATCGTGCCCGTTGGAGCGTACCGAAGAGATTCGATGACATCGGGAACTGGCAACCGGTCGGTGATGAGAACAGCAGCGCCGGTCCACCCGATGCGTAGACGCGCCGATGAATCTCGGCCATCTCCAAATTGGGATCGACCGGTTCATCGACAACGATCAGTTGGTCGTTGCGTTTAAGGTCTTCGACGCAGTCGCTTAAATGGCGGTAGCCCATAGAGTCGTTTGTTGCTGGCGATGGAAATTGACAATTTCGAGCGTAACCGCAAATGATCGAATGGGTTCGCACCTTGGATCGGACTTTTCCACTGGTTATCGCAAAAAAGTCAAAAGGATTATTGGCCTTTCAGCTTAATCGTCCAATCAATTTTTCGTTCGGTCAGCTGGTATTTCTTCATCGGCAGCGCTTTATCGGTCCAAGAATCATCGCCTCCGACGCCCATTTGCCGGTAGTCGATGTTCACCGTAAACACGTCAGCCGGTACCAGTTCATTGGTGTGCGTCGCGGATTCTAAAGTCTCGTACGTGTAAGGCCAGACGCTGAAGTTGAAGATTGCAGGGGACACACCCGTCGCGGTGATCGAACTGTTTTGGCTGCCGATCTTCATCCAGCGACAGTCGCTACGGTTACCATTTTCTTGAGGTTTGACGTAGTTGTGAACCAGCGCGTCGCTGGCCGATTGATACTTGGCAATCATCGCACCCGATTTGCGGTCAGCGTAATTCTCAAACGGACCCCGACCGTAGTACTGGACCAGTGACAATGCTTTGGGCACCGTGAACTTCATGCCCGTCCGAGGCAGCAACGGTGAACCTTCGGCGCGCTCCAATTGGTAATTGATTACCAGTTCCCCCGATTGGCTGATGGAGTAGTGAGCCGTCAGCGTCGACTTGGTAGGTTTGTCGGTGAACGTCGCCACGATCGCGGTGCTGTCGGCGTCGCTGGAAACGGATACTTCGTCAGCATCGGTAAGTGCATTTTTCCAGTGTTTGGACGGTCGGCTTTCAAGCTTCCCTCCGGCCCGATCATTGTCGGTGACGTGCCGCCAGAAACTTGGCGTGATCGGCGAAGCGATCATGTCTTTCTCTCCCGCGGTCCAGCGGGTTAGCAATCCGGTTTCGGCATCGACTTCGATCGAAGTGCCGTCGGCGGTCAGCTTAAGCGTGTTTCCAGATTTTGTATGTTTGACTGATGAATTCGCCACCGGTTTTTCTGCCGCTGGCGGTTTCGAAAGTGCCAATTGATTCGTTGCGACGACATAAGCATCGCCGGCCCACGTTGGTGTGTTTTTGTACTTGAACATGACGTTGACGAAATATTCATGCCCGCCCTGCTTTTGGACCGATGGGATTTCTAAAGTCGACTTCGATTGCGGAGCAACGTCCAAATCCGGCAGTTGTCCTTCGGATTCGATTTCACCATCCTTGAGCACCTGATAACTGCCCGTAAGCGCGGACAGATTGGTGAAGTCAAAACGATTCTCGATCGTCGCCGAACCATCCTCATTCATTTCGACTTGCACCGGTTGGAAAATGTATTTGCACTGTTGGCTGCCGGGTTTGAGCGTTCGGTCAGCGGCGATCACACCGTTGATGCAGAAATTCTTGCTGTTAGGTTTGTCTCCGTAGTCGCCGCCATAGGCAAAGAACTTAGTTCCATCGTCGGATGCTTTGGTGAGTCCTTGGTCAATCCAGTCCCAGATGTACCCGCCCATTAAACGGTCCTCAGCACGGATCAAGTCCCAGTATTCGTCCAAATTGCCCAGTGAATTTCCCATCGCGTGCGCGTATTCGCACATCACGATCGGACGGTCACCATTGTCGGCGGCCAGCATTCCTTTGAGCTGATCGACGGAGGGGTACATGCGGCTGAGCATGTCGACGTAGGGCTGGTCGGTGGGGTTGCCGTTGTAACGGACGGCTTTGGTGTACTTCTTTTTGTCGTTGATGTTGACGTAGCGCGGGTCGTCCATTACCGCCGATGCACCTTCATAGTGCACAGGGCGCGTTGTGTCGGCGTCCTGAATCCAACCGGCCATCGCCGCGTGACCGCCGCCCATGCCCGATTCATTGCCCAGTGACCACATCACCACTGATGGATGGTTCTTATCGCGTTCTACCATCCGGACAGCGCGTTGAAGATACGAAGTCGCCCACGCAGGGTCGACCGTTAACAGACCGTTGACGCCGTGTGTTTCGAGGTTGGCTTCGTCCATCACGTAGATACCCAGTTCATCGCAAACTTCATAGAAATAGGGATCGTTGGGATAGTGTGATGTACGAACGGCGTTGAAGTTGAGCCTTTTGATCAGCTCGACATCGCTGCGGATCTCTTCGCGGCTGACGGCTTTACCATTGATGGGGCTGTGATCGTGGCGGTTGACGCCGATCAGTTTGACTTGTTTTCCGTTGACGCGGAAAACGCTGTCGGTGATGTCGATCGTTCGGAATCCGATTCGCAAAGCCGTCGCATCGACTACTTGATCTTGCTTGTCAAACACCTCGCAGACCAGCGTGTACAAATTCGGGGTTTCGGCCGTCCAAAGTTTGGGATTTGATACCGGCATAGTGAACAGTGCGAAGGGGTTCGTTTCGCGCTGGTGCCATTTTTCGTAAACGACTTTATTGGCCCAGCTGGTGACGGGCTGGCCGATGGATGTGTCACCGTCGAGCAACGTGAAGCGGAGTTGGAGTTCTTTATAGGCGTCGCGATTGAGGGGAAGTTTGCGTCTGAGTCGAGGTCGCATCTGAAGCTGCCATTGATTTTCGTCGTCCATTTTTTTGGTGCGAACGGCGATGTCCTCAAAACCCAACTGAGGACGTGCTTCGAGAAATACCTCGCGATAGATGCCGCTCATCCGCCAATGGTCTTGGTCTTCGAGATAGGAGCCGTCGGACCAGCGGTACGCTTTCACGGCGACTTTGTTGCTGCCTGTTTTGACCAGTCCGGTGATGTCGAACTCCGACGGCAGGCAACTGTCTTCGGCGTAACCGGCCAGTTGGCCGTTGACCCAAACGTAGTAGGCAGAATAGACGCCACCGAAGTGCAATATGATTTTACGATCATCCCAATTGTCGGGAACTTCGAAGCTGCGGACGTAGTGACCGACGGGGTTGTCGTCTTCGCCAATGAAGGGTGGATTGACTTCGAATGGATATTTGGCGTTGGTGTAAATCGGAGTTCCGTACCCACGCATTTCCCAGTTCGAGGGGACGTCGATCGTATCCCACTGACTCACATCAAAATCGTCGGCTTCAAAACCGGCGATCGCATCGGCCGGTTTGGGCGCGAAGGCGAATTTCCAATCGCCGTTTAGGGATTGGAAGTATCCCGATTGCGTTCTGTCAAACGATTTGGCTTTACTAACACTGTCGAAGGTGTACATCGTCGCGCGTGGACGCAGCCGAAAACGACCATTGACCGCCGGATCCTGGTACTCCGGGGGACGCTGGAAGTCGATCGTCGATTGGCCCATTGCAACCGATGCCAATGTAAATAGAAGAAGCAGAACGACAGATGGAGCAATAGCGGTGGCTTGGGTTGGCAGAGCGATCGGAGATTTGAAACGCATGCTTGGTTTCCTGGTGGTGGTCGATTCGGTGGAAGTAGTAGGTCCGTTCAGCGGCCATCGGCGAAACGTCTCGGCAGCCGAATCCGCGACGGTAGAATTGTTAATGGATACTTAACAACCAAGGTAGCCCAATCAGAGGTTGGTTTGCAGGTGTTGCTTCGCGCTAAATGCCGACAAATTGAAATTGGCTGGCCGGATGCGTGGTAAATTTTGACGCTTGATCCGATAATTGCCGGTGGCTGGAAGGGATTGGCAGGTTTCGTATAATGTGCGATTCAATTTCGCCCCCAGCAGAAATTTGGTTCTTTGAAAAACGCATCTTCCCAACGTATTTTGGTCCTTGATTTCGGTTCTCAGTACGCGCAGCTGATCGCGCGGCGTGTGCGTGAACAACATGTTTATTGCGAAATCGTTCGCCACGACGTTACGCCTGAGCAAATTCGATCGCACGGTCCCAGCGGAATTATACTCTCCGGTGGCCCCAGCAGCGTCTACGAAACGGAATCGCCCAAATGTGATCCTGGCATTTTCGAAATGGGTTTGCCGGTTTTGGGGATCTGTTACGGCATGCAGTTGGTGTGCGACCATTTGGGCGGGAAGGTCGACAGCACAACGACCCGCGAATATGGACGGGCGACATGTACGTTGACCGGTGAGGATCCGTTTCTCAAGGATTTCCCTGAAACGGCAGAAGTCTGGATGAGCCACGGTGATCAGGTGCAGTCGGTCAGTGATGTTTTCACGCCGCTGGCCGCAACAGACACCTGTCCGGTGGCGGCGATCAAACACAACGACTTGCCCGTTTACGGTTTGCAGTTTCATCCCGAAGTCACGCATTCACCGCAGGGTCATATTTTGCTTCGCAATTTTCTGTATGAAATTTGTGGATGCGATGGGACTTGGAAACTGTCGAACTTTGCCGCCGAAACGATCGAGAAGATCAAGCAACAGGTGGGCGATGCGCGGGTGATCTGCGGGCTGTCGGGGGGCGTTGATTCGTCGGTCGTTGCGGCGCTGCTGTCCAAAGCGATTGGAGAGCAGTTGACTTGTATTTTGGTGGACAATGGATTGCTGCGAAAGAACGAATCGGCGGTCGTCGTTGAGCAGTTTACGGATCACTTCAAATCCGATTTGCATGTTGTCCAAGGGCAGGATTTGTTCTTGGACGCGCTAAGTGGTGTGACCGATCCGCAAGAGAAACGACGACGGATTGGACACACGTTCATCGAGTGTTTCAAGGCCGAGGCGGACAAGGTTGATGATGCACAGTTTTTGGCTCAGGGGACGCTGTATCCGGATGTGATCGAGTCGGGGGCCGCGAAGGACGGGCCTGCGGCGACGATTAAGTTGCATCACAATGTTGGTGGTCTGCCTGAGGAGCTTGGGTTTGATTTGATCGAACCTTTGCGGGATTTGTTCAAGGACGAGGTGCGGGCGTTGGGCGTAGAGTTGGGATTGCCTGAGCATTTGGTATGGCGTCATCCGTTTCCCGGTCCAGGTTTGGCGGTGCGCTGTTTGGGGGAAGTGACGGAGCAGAAATTGGTGGTGCTGCGAGAAGCGGACGCGATCGTGATCGAGGAGATTGAAAAGGCGGGCCTTTACCGCGAAACGTCGCAATTGTTCGCGGTTTTATTGCCTGTCCAAAGCGTCGGCGTGATGGGGGATGCTCGGACGTATGAGAACGCGTTGGTGATTCGTTGTGTTAATACTGACGACTTCATGACCGCTGATTGGTCGCGGTTGCCGTACGATGTGTTGGCGACGATGTCGACTCGGATCATCAATGAGGTGTCGGGGGTGAATCGAGTTTGCTACGACATCAGTTCCAAACCGCCAGCGACGATTGAGTGGGAGTAGGCGCGTTTGAGAAACGCGGCGCGTTTGAGAAACGCGATTTCGAATTTGTAATCTTGAATTTCGAAATCAAAAATTAGAGATTAGAGATTAGAAATTATTCTATTCCTTTGTGGACAGGAGATAGAAATGGCTTCTTTCAAATCATTTGAGGATACGCCGGTTTGGAAAGTGGCAGCGCGATTTGCGGCTTCGATTCTGCCTTGGACCTCTGGCAACGCCGGTTTTCGTGGAACCGGGGATATGGCAAATCAGATTCAGCGTGCGGCTTTATCAATTAGTAACAACATTGCGGAAGGGTTTGATCGAGGATCCAGTAAAGAATTGATTCACTTTTTGTACATCGCCAAGGGGTCGAATTCGGAGGTTCGT